>JAUVWI010000055.1 GCA_030604195.1 Spirochaetales bacterium | reverse complement strand
GCATTGAAGGAGCTGGGAACAATGTACCGGGTCCACATGCGTGACACGCGCAAGGATTTCAAGATAACCAAAGTTGTTACACTTACGAAGAGACAGGAGAAGATATTGAAGGCAATAGACCGCAAGCTTCTCAAGGAAGTCAATGACAGCATACAATAAAAACAGCAGTGAAGGACAGGGAACCTGCTTTGTCAACCGAGAGCTATTCGATCACAATGTCACAACAACACCATGCTTGTCATTGTCCAGGGCACAATTAAACGGGTGTAGTGTACACAAATCGACCGGAATTAGGGTTTATAGGTTCAATACCCTCTTTCAATGACTGCCTGGCAAGGGCTATGCAATTCTCTTTGCTTCCCCTTATTACCGCATCTGTCATTTTTTCAAAAATTGTCATCCTTTTCCGCCTCCTGCAGTTAGACTAAATTGGCGTCATCCCACTTCCATCCAAGCTTTACCTTCCTGCCTCGCTTCCAATGCTCCACACCCGGTTTGCTTGCAATCTGTATTAAAAATACGTTGCGATCGGAAATCTTGACCTCATAGTGGCGAAGGTCCCCCAGGTATATGAACTCTTCCACCTCTCCGTCGATAACGTTCCAGGCCTTGAGTTCTTCCTCACCTTCAATAAAAATCAATTTTTCCGGTCTGATTGCAGCGGTGACGCTGTCTCCAACCTTTATATTTTTCGTCTTTGATATATTAAAGCTTACCCCGCATTCCGAAGTAAGATGAAAGGATTGCTCATCCTCTCCACATACTTTAGCGACTAAAAAATTTGACTTGCCAATAAAATCGGCCACAAAGCGGCTTTTAGGATTCTCATACAACTCTTGCGGCTTGCCTATCTGTTCTATTCGCCCATTATTCATAATAACTATCCGATCAGACATGGTCAGCGCTTCACTCTGATCATGGGTTACATAGACTGTTGTTATCTGGAATTTCTCCTGAATCCTCTTTATCTCTAACTGCATGCCTTCTCTTAGCTTTTTATCTAAAGCCCCCAGCGGCTCATCCATTAGAAGAATTGGCGGGCTGAACACCAACGCCCGCGCCAGAGCAACGCGCTGCTGCTGGCCGCCGCTTAACTGCTTGGGGTATCGGTTCTCCAGTTCGGATAGCTCCACAAGATCAAGGATTCTCTTAACCTTTTCCCTTATAATCTCCGGGCCGAGCTTTCGCATTCTCAGAGGAAAAGCTATATTGTCAAAGGCAGTCATGTGAGGAAAGAGGGAGTAATTCTGAAAAACAATACCTATGTTCCTCTTGTGAGCAGGTATGGATATAATGGATTCATCGCCCGTGCGGATATCTCCGGAGCTTGGGAATTCGAAACCCGCTATCATCATGAGGGTGGTAGTCTTACCCGATCCGCTTGGCCCAAGAAGGGTAATGAACTCTCCCTTTCTTATATCTAAAGAGATATTATTTACCGCAGTAACTGAGCCGAATTGTTTTGTCAGGTTTTCAATGCGAATACTGGATGCTTGATCCGAGTACAATTGACGGGCCATGTCAGCAACATACTCTCATACAAGTATTTATCAACTTTTTCTCCGTTTGCTTGTTGTCAGGCTATCACCTGTAGAATGATATATCAAATTATTCTTTCCCAGTATACGGAATTGCCAACTGCCTGTATGGGCAGCTCTTCTCAAAACAGCGGCAAAGATGATTTTGTTGGTGATATAGTAAACAATATAAAAAGCAATATAAAAAATCAGTTAAGAGAAACATTTTAAGGAAAATAGGGCGTTTTTTTAAGTTCTAGAAATACCAAATGCATTTTAGCTTGACAAATAGATCCCGGTGAATGAAATTTACTCTATAGGATATCTATAGTATAATGGCAAAATCAATGAAGAGCTTAAAAGCTTTAGTCTTTCTGCTGCTCTTTTTACCTATGGTAAATGCTGCGGCGCAGGATGGAGAGGCCTATGACGGTTTTGTCATACCCATTCACGGAGAGATAGACCGGGCCCTGACCGTGTTCCTGCGGCGGAATATTAAAGAGGCGGAACAGGAAAAAGTCCGATTCATAATTTTCGATATCGACACCTTCGGCGGCCGTGTTGACTCTGCTCTGCAAATAGCCACACTGATAGGCGCTGTGCAAGGGGCGCGGACAATTGCTTTTGTACCGGCAGCTCCCGAAAGCACCGGGGTAAGCTGGTCTGCAGGCGCGCTCATAGCTTTTTCCTGCAGCAGTATCTATATGGCGCCGGCAACCTCTATGGGGGCGGCTGCGCCTGTATACCAGGGCGCCGAGGGTATGGAAATGGCCCCGGAAAAGGTGGTAAGCGCTCTGCGAACCCAGATGGCCGCCCTGGCAGAGAAGAATGGCTATCCTAAGGCCGTAGCCCTGGCCATGGTGGATATGGATATCGAGCTTTTTGAGGTGTTTATAGACGGCGAGCTAACTATTGCCTCGGCGGATGATCTACCGGAGCTGGAGCGTAAAGCCGGGGAAGAGGACAAAAAAATTGAAAAAGGCAGGATAATTTGTAAGAGCGGGAAATTATTGACCCTTACCGCCGGTGAAATGGAGAAATATGGTCTCTCTTCGGCAACAGTATCTGATCTGGCAGCTCTTTATAAATTATTGCAGATAGAAGAGCAAAGGGTCTTTGAGGCTGCACCGAGTATGCCTGATAGATTGGTGGCCCTGATTACCGGTTCCCTGGTCTCCGGATTGCTCATGATTATCGGCCTGGCCGCCCTATATATGGAGGTAACCAGCCCCGGTTTCGGGATCCCGGGGACGATTGCGATAATTAGTTTTACCATACTCTTTGCAGGCGGCGCTCTGCTAGGAACTGTCGGCTCCCTGGAGCTTCTGCTTTTCTTAACCGGCATAATTCTTTTGGTGGTAGAAATATTCCTGATCCCGGGCTTCGGCGTAATCGGTATAAGCGGTATTCTCTTAATGGTCATTTCTCTTCTATACTCCCGGATAGATTTTGTCTGGCCGGAGTTTGACTGGCAGTGGGATCTCTTATATGAGAGTATCCTCTTTGTGGGGTTAAGTTTGCTCTTATCACTCTTTTGCATAGCCCTGCTGGCCCGTTTTCTGCCTCATTTATCCCCCTTTAAAAAACTAGTGCTTGCCGCTGTTCAAGACCCGGGCCAGGGATTCACCGTGCAGGAGGCGGGCGCGGAAACGAGGTGGCTGGGCAGGCGCGGAACCGCAATTACCGTTTTAAGACCGGTAGGAAAAGCAGAGATCGATGATCAGGTTATAGATGTGGAAACCCAGGGAGAATACCTGGAGTCGGGCTGCAGTGTTGAAGTGGTGCAGGTCGATGGTAATCGTATTGTGGTAAAGGGGTGTTGAAATGGCTGGCTGGCCGGCAGATCTAATAATGATAGCAAGCCTGGCAATAGTAGGCCTGGCAGCCATTATAATCGAATTTTTCGTGCCTGCCGCTGGTTTAATCGGTCTTGCCGGTGCGGCGAGTATAATCGGCTCAATTGTGGCCGCTTATATGAAGCTCGGCGCCGTATGGGGCACTGTAACCCTGGTCTTAATGCTAATTGCCGTGCCTCTGTTGATCAGCTTCTATTTCAAGATATTTCCCCGGACACCCTGGGGAAAGAGGCTGATCCTCAGTCAGGTAAATAGAGACGGGTCAGCCCAGAGGTACAACGGACTCGCAGGCGAGGAAGGAATTGCCGTAACTGATCTCCGCCCCTCGGGAAGAGCTGAGCTAAAGGGAGAGAAGCACAGTGTGGTAAGCATAGGTGAATATATAAAGGGTGGAGAGCGGGTAAGGGTGGTTAAGGTTGAAGGCAGCCGGATTGTAGTGCGTAAAATTAAATAAAGCATTAAAGGGGGTTAGAAAATGGTTATTGCTGTATATGTGCTGATCGGTATAGTGGCGTTGGCCTTTGTCATGCTTTTTCTCAAATTTTTCAGTTTGTGGTTCAGGGCCCTGATATCCGGAGCGCCGGTGGGATTGCTTAAATTGATCGGCATGTGGATAAGGAGAGTTAAGCCCAGTGTAATTGTGGACAGCAGAATTATGCTCACTAAAGCAGGACTGGCAATTGAAACAGACTTTCTGGAAACCCACTACCTGGCCGGGGGTGATGTGATCAAGGTGAGCAAGGCCCTGATTGCGGCCAATAAAGCCAATATACCCCTGGACTTTCAGAAAGCTGCAGCCATAGACCTGGCAGGCAGGGATGTGCTGGATGCGGTTAAGACCAGCGTGAATCCCAGGGTTATCGACTGTCCCGACCCGGCCAAGGGGCGCACTACCATCGATGCTGTGGCCAAGGATGGTATTCAGCTTAAGGCAAAAGCCAGGGTAACTGTAAGGGCTAATATCGAACGCCTGGTAGGCGGCGCTACCGAAGAAACAGTTATTGCCAGGGTGGGCGAGGGAATTGTAACCACCATCGGCTCGGCTTTTACTTATAAAGATGTGCTTGAGAACCCGGACAAGATCTCCAAAACAGTATTGGCAAAGGGTCTGGATTCGGGCACCGCCTTTGAAATACTCTCAATTGATATTGCCGATATTGATGTGGGCTACAATGTGGGCGCAAAATTACAGGCGGACCAGGCGGAAGCGGATAAGAGGCGTTTTCAGGCTGTTGCGGAACAGCGGCGGGCCGCGGCAAAGGCGCGGGAGCAGGAAATGGTTGCCCTGGTGCGTGAAAACAGGGCCAAAGTAGTGCTGGCTGAAGTGGAAATTCCCAAGGCCATCGCCGACTCTTTCAGGAAGGGAAACCTGGGCATAATGGATTACTATCGCCTGTGCAATATTGAGGCGGATACGGAGATGCGCAAGAGCATAGGCGAAGAGAATCCCCCGGCTGACAAAGGTGGCGAAAGTCATGAGGTTTGATTAATGGAACCCCCGGTCATCCTTTTCAATTCGATCATAATAATTATAGCTATCCTGGTAATACTTCTGCCTGTAATCATCAAGTCGATTTCCCGCCTGTTAGGTAAGAGCAAAATGTTAGGCAAAGGCAAAAAAGAGGAGGCGCAGAAGCAACCTGCTGAGCCTGTCCTTCAATTATTCAAGGATAAAGAAGCTCTTTCAGGATCAGAAGGAAGCGATCAGCCACAGCTGACAGAGAGCGGGGAGTGGAGACCGGAGCATAAACAGGTAGCACGCAGCCGTATTAATCAGATGCCGCCGCTTAAGCGGGCGGTGGTCTGGGCGGAGATTCTAAAGCAACCGGTTGGGCTGCAGCGGCCGGAATTGTATTAAGACAATATTCTAAAAAAGCCTTGATCTACCCGTAATTATCTGCTATTGTTTCTGGTAAATAGACTGAATGTCTTAATACAATTTTTCGGATAATTATAATGGATTTCAAGCTGGAAAAACGCCATAGTCTTCCCTATTATATTCAGCTCAAGAATTTTATAAAGAGCAGAATAGAATCCGGCGCCATGGAAAGCGGCAAGCTGCCTCCGGTCAGACAGGTTGCCCGTGATTTCGGGGTAAGTGTCAATACGGTTCTACGGGCCTATGATGAACTGGGCAAGGAGGGCATGGTAACCGGCGCTGTGGGCAAGGGCACCTTTATAACCACCACGCCACAGGAGCTGAAACGTCAGACCAAGCAGAGCCTGTTAAGGAAAATAATCGAACACTCTTTGGAAGAGGCCCTTTCCCTGGAGTTCACTATAGAGGAGTTTCAGAAAACCGCTGAGGATTATATCAGGGAAAAGATGGAGATGATGCAGAAGATAAACTTAAGCTTTATTGAATGCAACATTGAACAGATAAATTATTTTACCGATCATCTGGAACTTGACCCCCATATTCAGCGCCTGCCTGTTCTTATGGATGATCTGGTTAAACAAAAAACAGGGGAAATCGCCAAAATATCAAAGAGCGATATCCTGGTAACCAGCTTTCACCATCTCGATGAGGTGCGGGAATATCTGGCTCACCTGGGTAAACCGATCATCGGCATTAACCTGGAGCCGGAAGTCACTACTCTTATAGAAATTGCCAAGATCTCTCCCGAGAGCAGGGTGGGAATTGTAACCACCAGCGCCCAATTCGGAAAGATTATCCGGGAAATCCTTGAGAAATTGGATCTGAATTTTATTGAGATTCTGGCTACCAACAGTGAAGATGAAGAAAAAGTAAGGGCTCTGGTAAGCCAATGCAGTGCGGTACTGGTATCGCCAAAACGAAAGGCAATGGTAAAAAACTATGCCGGTGCTGAAAAAAAGGTTATTGAATTCGTTTTTACACCGGACAGGACATCTATTAATAACCTGAAGGTTGCCCTGCTTGAGCTGAAAAAGAGCTTTATCTAAGTGAGAAGGAGAATAACATGGCTCTCAGAGTCGCTGAGTTAACATTTCTTGAATATTTTGCCTCCCGATATAATATCCCTGTTCCCCGGCACGTCTCCGGCGCTGCTGAGATAAATGAGATCAAGCAAGCACTGGAGGAATGGGGCGGTGAAGCAATTGTAAAGCCCGATGTGATGAGCGGTAAGCGGGGCAAAGCGGGCGCTATAGCTACAGTAAAAAACCTGCATGATGCTCTAAAAGAAATCAAGCGGGTATCGAGCGTTGAGGTAAATGGAAAAATGGCCCGTAATGCCTATCTGGTGGAAAAGATACCCGCCCAATTGGAGATCTTTACGGCAATCACCTACAACTCAACCTTTCTGGGGCCCTCTTTCACCGTATCTCTGGCCGGCGGGGTGGATATTGAAGATGTGGAGGAAGATAAGAAGGTAACAATCCCCATCAACATATATGACGGCCTTGATGCCTACCAGGCCGGGGAAGTATTTGCCGGTCTGGGGTGCCCCAAGAATTTGATCAGTAATCTATCCCGGGTTATGGTTTTTTTCTGGGATCTCTTTATCTCCTGCGGAATGGAGAGCGCAGAGGTTAACCCCTGGCGCATAACGCCTGAAGGAAAACCTTACGCCTGCGATTTTAAAGCGGTTATCAATGAGGCCAACTACAAGGCCAAGGTTCCCGGTGTTGTTTTTCCCGAATATCCGGAAAATATTTCCGCTTTTGAAGAGGAAATGGCGGAATGGAGCGGCTCCAGCCACCAGGGCCAGGCCCATGTTTCCTCCCTGGGAGGGACAAAGATCCTGCCCATTCTCTTTGGCGGCGGTGTCTCAACAATTATCAGTGAAACCCTGGAAGCAACCGGGGGCAGTCCTATCTTCCTCTCTGATTTCGGCGGCAACCCCCCTTATGAAAGGATGCTGGGCACGGCCAGGATATGTTTTACTCATCATCTTGCCCGGGCTAAACTGCTGCTTATTCTGGGGGGCAAGGCCAATAATACTTTTATTGATGTAACCTTTCAGGCAATTGCCGATGCGCTGGTCAGCTATGTGGAAGAGAAAGGTCCGGTAAATATTCCGGTGGTAATCGGCCGCGGCGGACCAAGACTGGTTAAGGGGCTGCTGGCAATGAAGCAGGCCCTGGATTACCTGAAGCTGCCCTATGCAATCTTTGGACCGGATACACCGGTGACCATGGTTGCCGAGTACGCGTCAAAGCTGGTCAATGGAATCAGCAATCTGGAGGAGGTGTAATATGCGGGCCAAAAATCTTGCCGATCTCCTGAAAAAAGGTGACTGGGTTGCCGTTTCCAACATTACCGGCAGGGAAGCATCACATGTATCGGCAGTCAGCCAGAAATATTGCGGGAACATCAGCGGTGGTTGGGCTTTGGGAAAGGGCGGTCAGCAAATCGAAACGCCCAAGGGTGAGATACCGGTCTTTGCAACCTTTGAAGAATTACTTCGATTGACCCCGGCTGAAAAACTGCCCAATAAAATCCTGGTCTACTCCCCGCCGGAGGCGGTTTTCGGTGAGGTAAAGGAGATTGTCAAATATGGTGAAAAGATAGTTGAGACAATCTTTATTGTAACTGAGCATGTTTCCGTCGAAGTGACTGCCAAGATATATCAGATCTGCCGCCAGGCAAATATTGATGTTATCGGCTGTAATACACTGGGTATTATCAACAGCCATGACCAGGTGAGAATCGGCGCTGTGGGCGGCGAGACCCCGGAAGAGAGCTTCAAACCGGGTTCGGTGACTGTTATTTCCAATTCAGGCAACATGGTAAATACTATATCAAGCTACCTGCTCTCCGCGGGCATGGGGACTTCCTTCGGCCTGCCCACGGGAAAGGATAAGCTCATACTCTCGCCGCTGAAAGAGATGCTGCTCCTGGCAGAGAAGGATGAGAAGACAAAGCTTATTGTGCTCTATATTGAACCGGGCGGCACCTATGAACATGATGCCCTGGAAATTATCAGGGAAAAGGATTTTTCCAAGCCCCTGGTTGTTTACGTTGCAGGAGAGATCGCTGAAAAACATAACATCTCTCTGGGCCATGCGGGAGCTGTTGTTGAGGGCAGCAAGAGCACGGCAGGAGCAAAAAAGCAGGCCTTTGACAGTTATTTCGGTATTGAGCCCTTCAGGGTTGAAAAAAAATACCACCGGAGCCCTGAGCTTGCCGCCTCTCTGGCAAGGGGCATCAGGGTGCAGGCCCTGCACCACATTCCCAAAGCAGTGACCTTGATAGTCAGTGTACTGGGAATAGGAAAGGATTTCAGCAGCAGCAAACCCCTGCGTCTCAACCCCTGGTTCGTTAACCTGGGCGAGCTGGGCAAGCGTCTGCCCGCTGAGCTCTCTCTATCCCCCGGTATTGTGCCTGAACCCTATAGTGACCAGGTGAAGCAGCAATCAAAGCACCTTTTAACGGGAATGATCAGGCAGTCCATGCGTAATGCCTCTCATGCCAGCTCCAATGATGGAGTCACCCCCCGTATTTACGGATACTCATTAATGGAGATAATGAAAGAAAGATCCCTGGCTGCGGCTCTTATTCTCTATTGGACCGGTGAGCTTCCTATAGATAGTTTTGAGGAACGTCTGGCGGAGATGACTCTTATGGCTGCTCTGACCAATGGACCCGGCACCATATCCGCTCAAGGCGCCAAACTGGCTACTTCAGCCGGCAACAATCCCAATACCGCGATGATTGCTACTCTGGCCACCATAGGACTTACCCACGGCGGTAACGGTGCAAAAGCAGTGAAATTTCTGCTCGAGGTTTTCACCGATCTGGACATAGAAAACCCCTACCGGGAGTATGGCGGATTGCAGAAACTTGCTGTTGAGACCGCTGATGATTTCAAGAAGAGAAAAAGGATGGCTAAAGAAGCTGGAATTGAGTATGAACGCATACCCTGCCTGGGCCACCCTGTTTTCCGCCATGAAGCGGTAAATTATGACCCCCGGGAAAGGATAATCGACAGTTATATCAAGGAATCGGGCAGGGGAAATATCTTCCTGGAGTTTTATCACCACCTGGTATTAGCCCTGAAGGAAAATGGCTCTACCGCTTCAGTGCTGGCGGTAAATGTCGATGCGGTTATTGCCTGTGTCTGGCTGGGAATCTGCTGGCGGCAGATCAGAGAGAAACAGATGACTATGACCCGGGCGGTTGATATTCCCTTTATCGCCTTTGCCCTGGGCCGGGTTGCCGGCGGCGCCGGTGAGTTTTTAGACCATCAGGATTTCGGCACTGAAATGGATATGCGTATTCCGGTAAAAGAGTGCCGCACTCTAACCAGGCCAAGAAAGCTGTAGCTGTAGCTGTAGGCGGCAAAGCCGCCTACATGTTGTTGATTATCTCCTGACCGAACTCAGAGCATTTTAAGAGTTTTGCTCCCTCCATCAGGCGGTTGAAGTCATAGGTTACTGTTTTGTTGGCGATGGTGGTTTCCAGCCCTTTGATAATCATATCCGCGGCTTCTGTCCAGCCCACATAACGAAGCATCATCTCTCCTGAAAGAATAATGGAGCCGGGGTTGACCTGGTCTTTCCCTGCATACTTGGGGGCGGTGCCGTGGGTGGCTTCGAAGATTGCCTGGCCTGAGGTGAAGTTAATATTGCCGCCGGGAGCGATGCCGATACCCCCTACCTGGGCGGCCAGGGCATCGGAAATATAGTCGCCATTGAGGTTCATGGTGGCAATTACATCAAACTCCGCCGGCCTGGTCAGGATTTGCTGCAGGAAGATGTCGGCAATTGCATCCTTGATCAATATCTTTCCCTCAGGCGCCTTGCCGCCGCACTCCTCCCAGGTTACGCATTTATCACTGAATTCCTCTTTGGCGAGATCGTAGCCCCACTGGCGAAAAGCTCCCTCGGTAAACTTCTGGATATTGCCCTTATGTACCAGGGTTACGCTTTTGCGATTGTTATCTATGGCATATTGAATAGCAGCCCTGATCAATCTTTTGGAACCTGTAATACTGATCGGTTTTATGCCCACACCTGAATCCGGTCGAATATTCCAGCCGAAGTTTTTCCGGCAGAAATCGATCAGTTTTTTTACCTCTTCACTTCCCTCTTTCAATTCCAGGCCGGCATACACATCTTCCGTGTTTTCGCGGAAAACCACCATATCCACCAGTTCGGGGCGCCGCACCGGACTGGGAACCCCCTTAAACCAGCGTACCGGCCGCAGGCAGACGTAGAGATCAAGGGTCTGGCGAAGGGTGACATTGAGGCTCCTTATTCCGCCGCCCACAGGCGTGGTAAGCGGGCCCTTGATGCCTACCAGGTAATCCTTGAAAGCTTCGATTGTTTCCTGGGGCAGCCATGAACCGACTTTGTCATAGGCTTTCTGGCCGGCCAGTACCTCTTGCCAGATTATCTTCTTTTTCCCGGCATAGCAGTTTTGCACAGCAGCGTCAAATACCCGCACCGCCGCGGACCAGATATCGGGGCCGATGCCGTCGCCGGCGATAAATGGAATTATGGGATTATCAGGAACCTGCAAGAGTTCCTCTTTCATGGTTATCTTTCCACCCTGGGTCATAGTCTGTTTTCCTCCTATTTGCGCAGATAATTAAGTTTGCCGCCGGCCAGGATAAATTGGATATCCTGATGGCTCAGCATATATTTCAGTCTTATCTTTATGTTTTTTGTCCTGTTAAAAAGGTAGAGTTCTTTTGCCCCTGTTAAGGTTTCCGGAAGATTTTCCATAACTACCTCATCTCCCTGATCGAGCAGTTCATAGTCATTTTCGTGGTCAAAGGTCAGGGGAAGTATGCCGGCATTGATCAGGTTGGCAATATGGATTCTTTCAAAGGATTTAGCGATTACCGCTTTTACCCCCAGGTACATGGGGCAGAGAGCCGCATGTTCCCTGCTTGAACCCTGACCGTAGGAAAGACCGCCTACGATTATGTTGGCCACTCCCTTATTCTTATTCTCCATAGCCCTTTCACTGAATTTTTCATCCAGCGGCAAAAAGACAAATTCTGCATACCTGGGAATATTGGAGCGGTATTTCAATTTATCACCGGCGGGCATTATATGATCGGTGGTGATTTTATCGCCGACCCTTATAGTTACCGAACCCTCAATCCGTTCAGGCAGGGGATCATTCAACGGGGGTTGTCCGATATTGGGTCCCCTGAATATTTCAACAGTTGATTCTTTCTTAGTCGATTCTCCTTTAGCCGGTGGGATAATCATTGAATCGTCGATCTGGAAATGGGCCGGCTGCTTGATTTTCGGATAGGCCAGGCCCAGCCGGCGGGGATCATAGAGCTCGCCTTTAATGGCAGAAGCCACTGCAGTTTCCACACTGGTTAAGTATAGTTTCGCCGATTTGCTGCCGGAACGTCCCAGGAAGTTGCGGTTTGAGGTGCGAATGCTTACCGAGTCAGTGCCCGGCGCCATTGAGTTTCCTATACAGAAACCGCAGGCATTTTCAGCCAGGCGGGCGCCGGCGCCTATAAGGGCGGAGAGACCGCCATTGTCGGTGATCATGCGCAGCACCTGCCTGGAGCCCGGGGCTACCACAAAGGAAACATCAGGATGCAGGACATGTTGCTCAACCATTCTTGCTGCAATCATCAGATCGTGGTAGCTGGAATTAGTGCAGGAGCCGATAACCACCTGGTCCACTTTAAGACCGGTAATATCGGCAACCCTGGCGATATTACCGGGGCTGTGGGGCTGGGCTACCAGGGGCACGATGGCGGAAAGATCGATCTCAATGGTTTTCTCATATCGGCTTTGAGGATCAGCCTCTAAGGGGGTGTACCGGTCGCTCCGCCCCTGCGCGGTGAGGAAGGCATGAGTGTTTTCATCACTGGGAAAAACTGAAGTGGTTACTCCCAGCTCGGCGCCCATATTGGTAATAGTGGCACGCTCGGGCACTGAAAGGCTCTTCACTCCCGGGCCTCCATACTCGATCACGGCGCCGACATTTCCCTTAGTAGTCATGATTTGCAGGAGCTTGAGTATTACATCCTTGGCCGCGCACCACGGCTCCAGTTTGCCCTTTAATAATACCCTGGTAACTGAGGGGTAGTTAAAGGTAAAATTTCCCCTGGCCATGGCAACCGCTACATCCAGTCCCCCGGCGCCCACGGCAAACATGTCTATGCCGCCGCCGGTTGGTGTATGGGAATCGGAGCCGAGCAGGGTCTTCCCTGGTGCGCCGAAACGCTCCAGGTGTACCTGGTGGCAAATACCGTTACCGGCCCGGGAGAAATGGATGTTGTATTTTCGGGCTATGCTCTGCAGATATTTATGGTCATCGAAGTTCTCGAATCCTATCTGGGTGGTATTATGGTCAACATAGCTTACGGAAAGTTCAGTTGCCAACTTTGTCGGCTTCATGGCTTCCAGTTGGAGATAGGTCATAGTGCCGGTGGCATCCTGGGTCAGGGTCTGGTCGATCCTGATGGTCACCTCTGATCCGGCTTCTGCTTTACCGGAAAGAATATGCTCTGCAAGGATCTTTTCTACAATATTTTGGGCCATGATCTCTCCTTTTTCAGCAATTGTATTAAGACATAAGCTATATCAACTAAGACAATCTGTCAATAGAAATATTCCTACGAAAGCTAAGTTATGGGGAAAATCACTATTTTTCGAATATCTTCAGCGACCTTCACTATTATTGTTACTATCAAGGATAGTATTGTCTTAAGACAATTACAAATGTTTTCCTTAAGCAGTGTAAAGGCGGATAATAACAGCACCAACCAGAAAGTAAAGGCGGTCCAGTGGCTTGAGACGTTCATTCTCCAAAGCTCCGGTAATTACGGCTGAAATATATTTTTTCTCTGCCGGCAGACTTTCAAGAAGCGACCTGGCGCTTTTTTCAAAGAGCTGCCGCTCCCCGGTCAGAATATTTTGCGCCAGATCATTCAGTTCCCTGCGGATGGTATCTTTGACCCGTCTCTTGTTGATGGAATCGATAAGCAGGGGAATCCCTTCCGAGCTTTTTTCAAGAAATGAGGTATAGATGGGGTAGAACCATTCTGCCATGGATAGTATGCCGGCAATGGAGAGTATTATTTCATCTCTCAAGAAGGGCGAGGTCTTTTTTTCCAGTTTTGTCAGAAGAAGGGGAATAGAAGAAATGGAGCGGTAAATCTCCATGGCTGAGGCGCCGTGAATTATAAGTCGTGAGTTTGAGGTTTTGGCAACTATTTTTTCAATTCGGGGAATGCTCTCACGGTCATCAAGCTTTGCCAGGGCCACCATGCATTTGCCGCCCAGGAAATAATCCCTGGAGCGCAGCTGTTTTCTCAATACTATTGTGCCCTGTTTGATTTCTTTAACGCCCAGAATATCGGCTGCAATATAAGCGGTGGTGAAGGCGTGGTTTTTTACCTCGGAAATCAGGGCCTGAACTGCATGTTTATCCATGGGCAGCTGATACAGCGCATTCAGCGCCTCGGCGCGGATAGTAAAGCGGGGGGATTTGAGACGTGTGAGTATTTCCTCGGTAGTGAGCCCGGAACCGGATTCAGCCATTGCCCGGATGGTATCTTTTTCCTGCCTTAAGGTTTTTGCTTTATCCAGCCGGTTGAGCAGACCGATAGCCCTCAGGTCGCGCGGCGAAAAGATTATGGACATGGTGTGGCGTATTGAATAAGCGCCCAGGCTTTCCATCTTGTTGACCATAAAGAGAGCTATAATAAAAAACAGGGCCACAGAACCGAAATATACCCTGAAAACATCGATCATCCGGTTGTCAAAGACTATCTGGAGCCATACCAGGATTACGCCGCCGAGCAGGGAACCGATACCGCCGGCCAAACCCCGGGTTAGAAGATAAATAATGCCGAGGTTGAGGCGCTCTTCCACTTTTATAGCGGCCAGGAAATATACCTGGCCGGAGTTGATAATACCGAACTTCCCCATATTTTGAAAAAAGAATATCAGTGCGGAAAAGACCCATATACTTAAAGGTTTGGTCAGGACGGGTGAGAAGGCTACAGGAAGCAGGATCAGGGTGAGAACCCCGGTAAAAGTGAAGTAGAGGGGCTTGGCGCCTAATTTATCGATGAGAAAGCCGCTTATTAAAGCCATAATTATAGCGCCCAGGCTGCCGAAAACCGTAAAAAAAACTATGGAACTGTCGGGCTGGCTGTAGACCGTTTTCATATAGACAATAAGAAAGGGGGTGACCATTGCAGTCAGCATGGTGATCAGGAAATTATTGATAGTGAACTTTCTTAAGGTCTTTTCTTTAAGAGATTTAACCAGGCTCTTAAGAAGCTTTTCGGTGAGACTCTCCGGGTTTTGCCTGGGTTCGGGAAGTTGTAATATAAAACGGGCGCCGATTATGCCGGTGAGAATGCCTGATAAAAAGAAAAAAGAATAGATATAGAGAGGCGCGGAGCCCCCCAGCAGAAAAGCCATACCAATACCCATGACGAGTATGACGACATGTTCAATTACCCTAACTCTGGCTAAGAAAGAGCCTCTTGTTTTTTCCGAGGATAGGGAACCGATTATCGGATTGTAGCTTGTTATCGCTATACCCCTGGCTACCTGAAAGCCGAAAACGCTGGCAGTCAGTATAATAGGTATGGCTGCCTGCAGCCCAATTAAGCTTAGAAGGGGGGCTGCAAGCAGCGGGATCATCATCAGGTATCTGATAATCCAGAACCTGCCCATTAATTTAACCATTCCCAATTTCGGCACCAGCAGCCGTCCGATCAGTATGAAAAGGGTGCCGAGAAAAATAAACGAGGATAGTATACCAACCAGGAAGTTTCCGGCGCCCAGTTTCAAAGCATATAAGGTAATAATATTACCGCTGAGCAGGGAGAAAGAGACGACATTGAAGAGATTGAAAAAGTAGAAATTTTTCCTGGCCTTAGTCATCTCCCCGGGAGTCAAATCGGGCTTCTTCATAAGAGTAGATAGTATCGGGATTGGCGGACTATAGCAACTGTATGGGGAATAGAGCAGGAATCTTTAGTCGTGAGCAGATTAGCTATTCTCGAGATTGCCCTTTAATCTCTTTTAGGAGTACATCAATCTCATGAATCAGTCCGGGAAGGTTGGCTTCAGTGAAGCTCATTGCCGGTGCAGGAATTCGATGATGCTTGATGTCCGGAGGTATATGTTTGTGATGCGGATCGGTGCTTTGCAGAATTAGGTCATTTTGATGTGGTTGTGAGTCATACCAGTACAATTTTTCATTACCGCGCCATACTTCATACCCATACGAATCAATTACAACGGGCAGGCGATTATAGACTAACCGTTCTCGAACTACAAGACGGACATCACATTCAAAGAAGAGCTCGCCTGTAACTCGCCCTAAGGTCGCACCAAGCCGGACAAGTGTTACTGTTGAACGATTTACAGAGACGAATTGATCAGTGATCGTGTATAGGAATAATTCGTAATCTTCGGAAGTTCGCAATGGGTTGCTCATGCGGATACGTGAATCAGTCCTTCCAAGCTGGGTGAATTAGCTTGTTTACGCTGGATTTCATTACGATATTCAGCTTGCCTGGCAAGCCAGGTACTATACACGCTGGCCCATTCCCCAAAGTCCAACACCCAACTGTCGTCCTCGGGTTCTTCACCACTGATGTACGCGGCATGGAAAATTTCTGAACGGATACCGTATTTTCGTTCAAAGGCCAGTAAATCTTCTTCAAGTGCGTGAATATCAGCCAAGATATCTTGTAGAGTCATCCTTCACCTCCTTTTAAATTATAACATTGTTTTTTCGCTTTTAATACCGGTTAAAATCTACTCTTCTTTTATGAAATAACGGTGGTAGAAATTTTTCCTGGCTTTAGTCATCTCCCCGGGAGTCAAATCGGGCTTCTTCATAAGAGTAGATAGTAGCGATATTGGCGGACTATAGCAACTGTATGGGGAATACAGCTTCAATGTTTATAACGAAGGAGAGAGTAATGCAGCTAAAGACGACCCTGTAGCTTGGGGTGTTGACCAAATCCTTAGCGCCACGGCAGAGGATGTAGCTGAAAATATTGGAGACGTGATTTTCACGGGTGGGGAAAAGTACGATATTTACGCCCTTGTAGATATGGATGATAGTGGTAGTGCGCCTAATACTGATGATATGCAAGGTGGTCCCTATCCAGTGGAAGTAGACGGGAACACTACGAAAACATTGGATTATGGCGACTTTACGGTTGTGCCATAGTCAAATGTACCGGAATGTATTGATATGTTCAGGCAACCCGAGGTGGTCATGACAGTCAGGAAAGCCATTCTAATACTGCGGAACGGCTGATATAGCTTCTACCTGTATATGGGATGTCCGACTTATTCGCAGTTATAATCCGAATAATGGAGAATCACATAAATTCTGTTATCGAACATTGACAAAAAGCCCGATATTGAAATCCCACCCAGAGATGCATAGAACAATTGACTCCGAATATTTATCATAATAAACTACCATTCGGCATTATCCGATCTGGATTTTAATCTCTTTGAGTCTCTTGCAATGCAGATCAACAATCCTGAAGATAATACAAACAGGAGTCTTATAATGGAAAAAAATGAGCTAAGAATTCTTGTATTTTCCAGCACCAGCCATTTTTTTACCCATTTCTATATTCTTATTTTTCCCGTTCTAGTGTTGCCGCTAAGCAGGGACCTTGCTCTTTCACTGAACAGGGTAATGGGTTTGAGCTTTCTGATGTACCTGATGTATGGACTTGCGGCCATACCTTGGGGATTCATCAGTGACAATACTAACCCCAGGATAGTAATGGGATTAGGTACGGTAGTGGCCGGAGCAGGACTGATTTTATCCGGTCTAATTCGGAATGCCGGCCTGTTGACCTGGACATTAGCCATAACCGGACTCGGCTGTGCCGCGTATCATCCATCAGGTCTCGCTCTTGTCTCAAAGGGTATTAAATCCCGTGGAAAAGGAATGGGTATTAACGGCATCTTTGGGAACCTTGGCATGGCTGTTTCTCCATTTGCAGCTGGTATTCTGAACTATTTCTTTGGATGGAGGCAGACACTGATTTTTGTGGGGATTGCTGGAATTATAATAGGTTTCATGATTTTCATATTCAGATTTTCTGTTCCCCGAGATAGTGATCTTCAAAATGATGAAATCCTTAAAGTAAATAGTGTATTCAAATTGTTTCTCATACTTTGTGTTATTGTTCTCTTTTCTGGGCTTATGTACAGGACATACACCCTTGTTTTTCCTGCTTGGATCGAGATAAAAATGAGCGACCTTTTTACTAGAATCACATTCTATCTGGAAAACAGCGGTTCAAAATCTCTGCTGCCGGAAACCGATACTTTGTTGGCAGCTATAATAACAGGCTTTGCTTATGTAATTGGAATGTTCGGTCAGTTTGCAGGAGGCAGAATTGCAGACAAATGGGAACTGAGATCTGCGTATCTGTTTTTCTGGTTGATGGCCATGCCCTTTCTTTTACTTGCCAGATTCTCCTCCGGATTATGGGTTCTGCCCTTTACCGGTCTTTTTATATTCTTTGCCATCGGGATGCAGCCTATCGAAAACAGTATTTATGCAATTCTTACACCAGCCCGGTGGAGGTCAGTGGGTTATGGAATTAAATTTACACTAACTTTTGGCATTGGATCACTTTCCGTTTTCATTGTTAAACAGTTGGAACCATCCCTTGGATTTGACGGTATAATGCTGCTCACTGCCGGGTATCTACTAATGGCCACCCTTGTTGCGCTTGCACTCCGGCTATTTCACCGAGACCAGCAGATAAAACACACAGGAGATTGATATGAGACGATCCCTTGACAAAATGGTAAGGATCTATAACTATTTAAACAAACGTTTGTTTGAAAAGTAAATAGACTGACTTGCTGACAGGTGAAAGGAGCGGGTAATGAGAACTCTTACCATTTTATTATTGTTCCTGCTTAGCTGGCAAAGTTACGGCCAGAGCCTCTTTGAGAATGCGGTAAATACGGAATCAGTGCTGCAGGAGAATTATGAGCTGAATGGCTGCCTGCGCGGTGTTGTTTACGCCGGCCACGAGGATAGCAGTGATCAACCTGAGCTGAAGAGCACTTATGCTGAAGCCGCGCTCAAGCTGAAAGTGCGCAGTCGGGAGCTGGGGGATGCTTTCGCTGAGCTTCGCTTTTGCAGCGGTTATCTATTTGATGAGCAAATTGAAGCGGTTGAGCTTCGTGAAGCCTATATAAATACTTACCCGGGGCCTTTTGATTTCCGTCTTGGCAGGCAGATTGTGGTCTGGGGGCGGGCCGATGGCTTTAATCCCACCAATAATATAACGCCTATGAATATGCTTATACGTTCGCCTGAAGAGGATGACCGCAGGGAGGGCAATTTTCTGCTGCGTTCTTTTTTTAATCTGCAGCCTTTGAGATTGGAAACGGTATGGATTCCCCTTTATGAAGCTTCGGTAATGCCCTATAGCATTATGTCATTAGATATAACTGAGTCAAATTACCCTGATCCAGATCTGAGACACAGCGGTTTTGCCGTAAAGCTCAACCTTGAGCTGCCTGCTCTGGATGGCTCGCTCTCTTACTTCAACGGCTACAACCCCCAGCCGGGCCTTGATCTGGACCCCTCAGCCAATATTATCCCCACGGCTTACCGCATGCACGTGGCCGGCGCTGATTTTTCCACAACCCTTGCCTCTATCGGGTTAAGAGGTGAGGTTGCTTTCCGCTATCCCTTTGAGGACTATGAAAGCAATATATATATTCCCAACCCTGATCTACAGTATGTCGGCGGTCTCGAATACCAGATGGGCGATCTCTCCATAATCTTTCAATATATCGGACGGTATGTGCTGGATTATTCGGAGTTGCCTGAGTTGCTGCCACCGGCAATTATAATAGCTCTGAAGAACCGGATATTTTCCGGCCAGCAGAACCGGGCAAGCCATGCACTATCCTTAAGGCCCGCCCTGCAGCTCCTGCATGAGACCTTAACTCTTGAGCTGTTCAGCTATTATAACCTGACTACCGAGGAACTCTACTTAAGGCCAAAGCTCTCCTACGACATGGCTGACGCCCTGAGCCTGGTATTGGGAGCAGATTTCTATTCCGGCCCTGATGACACAGCCTACGGAATGATTGATAAAGCCTTAAGCGCTTTTTTTGTTGAGTTGATAGCCTCATTTTAATAAGGACAGGATAAGTGTCAAAAGAAAAAATATTTAAAGCGGCTGTCTCTCTTTTTGCCAAAAAGGGTTTTGCCGCGGTCGGTGTGCGGGAGATCGCCATGGAGGCAGAGGTCAATATCTCAATGATATCCTATTACTTCGGCAGTAAAACAGGTCTTTTAGAGGAAATTACCAGCAGGTTCCATGAACGATACTATCAGGCAATTACAGAGGCTGTTGATGAGAGTAAACCCCCTGAAGAGTGTGTAAGGTTACTGATTCGTAATATAGTCGATTTTGCCAGGGAGGATAATGCGCTGATCCAGGCAACTCTTAATGCAATCCCTTTGGATATTTCAGAAATTGCAGATATCAAGGCAAAGGGAATGTCTATACTGGTTAAAGAGGCGGGCAGGCTTCTTTCAAAATTCAACCTGGATCCTGAGGATGTTGTTTTTCTTAGTATAATCGGGCCCTTCCTGCTTTTCGGTATTTCGGCCCATTTTATTGTCAAGCCCATTCAAAAACGGGTATTGAATATTGATTTTAACGATTCCTACTATGAAAGCTATTCGGAAATACTTACAACCCTATTGACAGAAGGTATTGGCGGTGTTGCCGCTACGAGAGGTAAGAAAGGAAAGGGAGATTAATGAAGAAAGCTGCTGACCTGATAATTAACTTCCGCTGGCTGATAATTGCTCTTTTTTTTGGAATAACAATTTTATTCGCAGCTTTTATACCAAAGACAGAGATCGAACCGGATCTTAAGGAAATGTTGCCTCCGAATATGCCATCCAGGATAAATACCGAAAGGATCGACGAGCTGTTCGGTGGCACCGAAATGATCATGGTGCTTATAGATGCGGATGATGTGCTCAAACCGGAAACCTTGAAACGGGTTAAGAAAATAGCAAAAGAGATGAATAAGATAAAGGGTGTGGATAAGGTATTGTCTCTGTTTGATCTGAAGAACATCTATGGAGAATATGGGGCAATGATAGTTGACCCGGCTGTAAAGCGGATACCGGGAAGCGCGGAAGAGGTGGAAATCTTAAGGGAAGATCTTAAAACCAATGACCTGGTTTATGGGAGTGTTGTTTCCCGGGACTTCACCCTTACTGCAATAATCGCCCTGCTTAAAAGCGGTGTTTCTGATGAATTTATGGTAGAGCAGATAAAGGAGCTGATAAAAAAAAATCCAGGTCCTGAAGAAACTATGATCGGCGGGCTGCCCAATACAAGAAGCCAGGTTAGTGAATATATAAAGAAAGATATGCGGCTGCTTATGCCGATTGGCCTTTTGATTATGCTTATCTTTCTCTATCTCTGTTTTCGTGAGTTAAGGGGCATTATCCTTCCTGCAGTGGTAGTGGTTATGTCCATTATTTTTTCAATGGGCCTTATACCCATGTTAGGCTGGAAAATACATGTTATCACTGTAATTCTGCCGGTAATTTTAATAGCCGTGGCCAATGATTACGGCATACATCTAATAGCTAAATACCAGGAGTACAATATACCGGGTAACGATTACTCTGCCAAAGAGCTTTCCAGGAAAATATTTCAGAGTCTGGGTAAGCCGGTTCTATTCACCGGCCTTACATCAATGGCTGGTTTGTTGTGCCTATCGGGCCATGCACTGGTGCCGGCAAAACAGCTCGGTCTGCTGGCGGCAGCGGGCATTGTTTTTGCCCTTACTGCAAGCCTTCTATTAATACCTGCTCTTAACTCATTTCTGCCAAAATCAAAACCGGTTATCGGTGAAAAACCGGGGGCGGGAAAGAAATATGTTATTGAAAGGATGCTTGAATATTTCGGTAACCTGGTTTCAAAAAACCCAAAAGCCATTATTATAGGCGCAATTGTTATTGCCCTGGTTGTGTCGGCAGGAATATTTTTTATAGTAATTGATACGGACCCGAATAAATACTTTGCAGAAAAAACTCAAGTAAGGCGCGCAGCACAGTTAATAGATAAAAACCTGGGCGGCTCGCATACCATATCTATTGTGTATAAGGGAGATATTAAGGATCCTGGGATTATGAATAAGATAGATCAAGCGGAAAGGATAGCCGGGGGTTATCCTGATGTAGGTTATACAACCTCCATAGCCCGGGTAATACGCCAGATGAGCCGGGCATTGAATGATAAAGGTGAGCAGTGGTATGATCGAATACCTGATAACCGCAATGCAATAGCCCAATATTTTGAGCTCTATGCCATGAGCGGTGACTCGGAGGACTTTGAAAAGCTTGTTGATTTTCCCTATGAGCACGCCCTGTTAACAGCGCGCATCAATACAGCCAGTACCAGAATAATGGATCAGGTTGTAGATAATATAAATACTGTGGTAAAGGATGATCAGGATGTACTGCTGGTAGGGGGGTTCGGCTTGATCCTCATTGAAGTGGCTGATCTATTAGTCAGGGGACAGTTTATTTCCCTCAGCCTTGCTGTTTTTGTAGTGGGGCTGATGCTTATGATCCTCTTTCGTTCCGTAGCTGCCGGACTTATCTCTGCTATTCCGCTTGCCCTTTCCATGATTATTCTCTTCGGTCTTATGGGGATCTTTGGTATTGAGCTGAATACCGCTACTGCATTGTTATCATCAATTATGATAGGTGTGGGGATTGACTATACAATCCATTTTCTCTGGCGCTACCGTGAAGAGAGGCGCAACGGTCTTAGTGCCGCGGCAGGAGTAAAAAAAACCCTTACCACAACGGGCAGGGGTATTGTGTTCAATGCACTGTCAGTGGTTATAGGTTTTATAGTCTTGCTAATCTCCAATTTTATGCCGGTTAAGTTCTTTGGATTTCTGGTTATAGTATCCATTCTCTCCTGCCTTGGCGGCGCTTTAGTGCTTATTCCGGCAATTTGCATTGTATTTAAACCAAAATTTTTGGAAAGGAGATAATTATGATCGTTAATAATAAGGTATCAGCAGCTGTTGTTTTTTTCTTTATCTGTTCAGGTCTAATGGCCCAGGCGGATTTGAGCGCCCGGCAGATAGCGGAAAGATCCTATGAAGCGGGAAAGTTGGCCGGTTCAGAATCCATCAGCACCATGACCATTGTGGACAGTAAGCAAAGAGAAAGAGTAAGGAAAATTGCCCAGGTATCGAAGCTGTATGATAAGGGAGATACAGAGAAGCAGCTTATCCGTTTTCTTTCCCCGGCAGATGTCAGGGGCACCGGGCTTTTAACCTTTGATTATAAGGATAAGGATGATGATATGTGGCTTTACATGCCTGCTCTAAGAAAAACCAGGAGAATAATAAGCAGTGAAAAAGCCAAGAGCTTTATGGGTTCCGAGTTTTCCTATTCAGACACCACACCGCCCACTATAGCTGATTTCCATTATACAAAGTTGGGAGAGGGGCGGGTAGCGGGCACCCTCTGCTGGGAATTGGAGATTTTGCCGATTAATGAAGATATTGCCGATGAGAATGGTTTTTCAAAAAAGATATCATTTATCGGCCAGAAAGATTTTGTAATAAGAAAGGCAGTGTATTATGATCTCGACGGCGAGCTCCTCAAGGAGCTGGAGGTTAGAGAGGTTATGGAGGTGGACACTTTGAACCATAAATACAGACCTGTTCACATGATCATGACCAATATACAGAATAGCAGAAAATCGATCCTTAAAGTTGAAAAGATCCAGTTAAATCCAGGTATCAAGGATGAATATTTTACCACCCGCTATCTGGAGAGGGAGTAGGGGCGCTCGTTAAACCTGACATTGACAGGGCGGAGCGATATTATATATAGTATAATAGAAAGGAGTTTTTATGCGTCTTACTAAAAAAGTAATTATCCTGGTTTTGGTGCTGATGGCGGTCTCAGTTTTCAATCTCACCGCTGCAGGCGGCGGAGTCAGACTTGGTGCCGAAATCGGTAATCCCAACTTTGTTTTCATCTTCCGGCCCGGTTATTTTGATTTCAAGCTTGGTTACAGTATGGCCGAGGGAGATAAGAATGTTTTTGTAAGCGCTGACTATCGTATTGTCAGCGGTTATCCCCTGGTTGATTTCGTGCACTTTTTTCTGGGCCTGGGCGCATATTTCCAACTCTATATGGACGAAAATCCCGAGGAAGATTTTAATCTTGGCGGGCGTATTCCTCTGGGGCTTCAGGTTTTTCTATTCGGCTCGGCACTAGAACTCTTTGTTGAAGTATGCCCGACAGTTACGCTTGTTCCTGAACCGGGTTTTGACGAACTAATGGGCTATCTGGGTTTTACTTTCCTGCTGCGATAACCGCCGCATTTCACTTAACCGGCGCTGCCTGGATTGAAAAATAAATTTGACAGCAGTCCCGGTTAGTGATAGATTTAAATTAGCAGAGATAAAAACTCTGATAATGTGAGATCTGAGTTCAGAGAAAGGTAAACCTTCTCTTCTACCGGATTCTCTAAAAGCCGGAAATAAAGCCGGCTTTTTTATTATTCTCCATTTATGGTTTGAATAAAGAAGATTGCGGGCCGGCTTTTTTCAGTCTGCCCTGCTATTCCGCTTTTTTGGCTTCACTCAGTTGCGGGCCGGCCAGGGTGCCGGAGAGCGCGAATACAAAAGTACCGTCAGCAACTTTAGGCGCGACTATATCTCTTATCTCTTTCGGGATATTGCTTATGGTAATTTTTCCCTTCCTGATCTCTGATTCCGAAAGGTTCTGTTCATTTAAATCGATTTCCACCTCCAGTTGACCATGAACCAGGGGTGAAGAGAGTTTTGTTTGGGTAATAGAGAGCTTTTTCTGTTCAAGTGCAATGTTTAGAGAAAGATCATCTATGGCAATAAGCCTGTTCTGCCAATCTCCGGGAATGGGAAGTTGTTCAGGAAGATCAGGCAGGAGCATGGCCGCGGAATCATATTTTAAGGTATTAAGGGCCAGTTTTATCTGCTGGTTGCTCTTTAATAAGCGGCTCAAATTGCCATTGCTGATTTCAGAGATCAACTGCCCATCGAGATTACCCTTGAAACTGAAGGAGCCGCGAGCCAATGACAGGGCGCGGCGCGATTGCGGGGTCTTTAAGTTCACCTCCTTTACTGTGAGCCGCAGTCCATGGAGTTTCTCCGGTTTCCTCTTAAATAGCAGGGGCAGCAGGTCAAGATGAGAGCCTCCTATGGATATACTTTTATAATAGAGACGGGTGCCCGGCATATCAGCCCTATAGAATTCCACATCCGAGAAGGTTGCATTAACCAGCAGCGGATTCACTGTAAATCCTGAGTAAGCCAAATCGAAAGGAAGATAATCCCTGGACAACTCTGTTTCAATTCTATTCTGTAATTCTCTGCCGGCTATGCCGCTTAAATACCAGTTTGCCACCAGAATAGAGGCTGTAAGCAGAATCACCACCAGAAGCGTGACTACCAGCCCCGTTTTTGACCCTCTGCCTTTGCCCGCTCTTTTTAAACTTCCTCCGGTGCCGACTTCATAATTTTCTTTAAGGCAGAGGCCGATAAACTCTTTCTGCCATTCCAGTTCATTTTTCCTGTTTTTAATGGTGGTTATTTCGCTCTCTATCTCTTTTTTTTTCTGCTGATAACCGCGAATTTCATTAAGCTTCTGTTCAGTACTGACGCATAAATTATAAATCCACACACAATAGATACTTACAAACAAATAGATTTTTTTTCGTCTTTTAAATGAGTAGACGCACCACAGCCCGTTTGATATGATAAAATTGGTGTAAAT
>JAUVWI010000143.1 GCA_030604195.1 Spirochaetales bacterium | reverse complement strand
GGACTTTTACTGAGGATTCTTCCTCATCTCCATATCTTTAATCTCCATATTTTTCCACAAAGGCCTCCAGGGCATCATGGAAACACTTTATCGGGGGCTTCACCAGCCCTGCACCCACCATGCCGATCCCTGGCTCCTTATGGGCAATTCCGGTATTAATGGCGGGGAGTATACCCGTCTCTACCACCTTAACAAGATCAATTGCCGTGGGAGTCCCTCGAAAATCAAGGGATGGTATCTGATAGACGTCGTTTTCAGCAACCGTGATTTCATACATTGACCGGGTAAAGTTTATTGCGTCTTTCGGAGTACCACCAACAAACTTTACGATTGCCGGAGCAGCCGCCATTGCGAACCCACCTATACCCGCAGTCTCGGTAATGACGGAATCCCCGATATCCGGCGCAGCATCCCCGGCTGAAAAACCGGGAAGATAGAGCCCCTCCACCATAGTTGCCGGAGCGGTAAACCACTGATCTTTTAGACCGGAAATCCTGATGCCGAAATCCGTCCCGTTTCTGGCCATAGTGGTGATTACGGAGCTCCACTCAATTCCTGCTGCTGCCTCCACCGTGCACTTGCAGGAAGGCATGGATAGATTCAGGAAAAAATGATCGTTAGCATGCATGAAGCTCAGAACCTTTGAGATCCTCTCTTTATTGTCATCAAGCATCACCAGGTGAGGAGCCAGCTCCCGTATGAACAGAGAGGTCCCGGCCCGGTTCCTGTTATGCCCATCATCGCCCATCTGAAGCGCCTGGGCTATCAGGTTCTTCATGTCGATACCACCATGTCTTTGCAGCGCCTTTCTCAAAATAGGGGCCAATTCATCTGCCATCCACTTCAGCCTGGCAATAACGCCGTCCGAAAATGCCCCGTACCGCAGGACACTTCCCAGCCCCTCGTTCAGAGTACAGTACGCGCGGTTGGCGAACGTTTTGTTTTCTATAATCCAGACCGGCATACTCCGGGTTACCACACCGGCCATGGGCCCTACTGTGGAGTGATGGTGACAGGGCTCAAAGAGGATATCCCCTGAGGCAGCCAGCTCTTGCGCATCTTCCCTGTTTTTTGCCATTCCTTCCAGAATAAGCCCGCCTATCACAGCTCCGCGCATTGGCCCGCACATCCTCTCCCAGGCCACTGGAGGGCCTGCATGCAGAATAACATTCTTATTCATACCAGGAACGGCCTCTCCGGCTGTTGAAATATCGATCAGGGTTGGCTTCCCAGCAAGAATACGGGAAGCTGCCTCCTGATTCGCTTTATCCCTCTCCACCATTATAACCTATCTCCTTTTGAAGAATCAACGCTGCCTGGGGCTTCCCTTTAAAGGCCTACCGCCCCAATCTTTTCAAAAGAGAGGCCAGTTTTTTATCCCCACCTGCCGGAGGCTTCCAGTTGAGCTTAAGAACCCTTACCCCTTCCTTCTTTAAGTTATCGGCAAAGGATTCAAGTCCAATGTTGATCACCACAAGATCCTGATTAAATAATTCACTGATTTTATGAACGTCCATCTTCAGGCTGCCTTTCCGATAATTTCCAGGGCCAGCATGGATGCCTGGTAGTTGGAAGGCATGACCACACAGCCTATGGATTCAAGCGTTTTTTTCTGCTCCTCCATATTCTGAAAATCTCCCCTGGTTCCGGTAATGGAGGCAACAATGGAGAGGTACCCTCCCCGGTTTTTTGCCTGCTTCTTTGCCTCTTTAAGGCTCTCAATAATTGCGCCGGCCGGGTCCACATGGGAGCCGTAGCCTAAAACAATATCCAGAAGGAACAGGGCGACTTCAGGATCATGCATCTCTTTAAGAATTCTTTTCTCCCGCAGGGAAGGATCGATCATTGGATGGGGCCTTCCTGCTGTAAAAAGATCATCACCCATATCCACAATGGTATGGGCCTTTGAGATATCTGGGTCTTTTAATATTCTTTCGGGTATGGTGTGGATGTTGGAATATACCCCGCAGGAACTGCCGATTTCCCACTCAAAGAGGATCAGCGCCTCATCCGCCAGAGTGCCCCCAGTGAAAAGACCCCGTAAATATCTCTGTGGTCGTGACATCCCTGCAGTCTCGCGCTTAACCAATTGCTCTATCTCAAGAGCAGGAAGGGTAAAGGTACTGGGCCTGTACTCCCTGCCTGAGGAAAGCGCCGCCGCCATGCTGGCTGCGGCTTCCATGTTACCGGCAAACCGGAGATTACCTGACTGTTCCCGGGACTTCATGCCGGTAAAGTGAATTACACAGGGCTTTCCGGTCTCATTGAGTTTTGAGATCACATTTTTAGCTGTATCCTCTGCCGGAGGTTTGGAGATAACCACTATTACGCCTGTAGCGGGATCATTTTTAAGTGCTTCAATCCCCAAAAGCATCATCATCCCTCCTACGCTGCTTTCCATAAGGTCCCTTCCCCCTGTTCCGATAGCCTGGGAAATCCCACCGCCCTGTCGGTCGATGCTGCAGGTTACCTCCTGAAGACCGGTGCCTGAGGCCGCAACAACCCCGATATTCCCCCGCCGCACCACATTGGCAAAGCAGAGAGGTTTGCCGTTAATGATGGCTGTGCCGCAGTCCGGGCCCATCATTAAAAGACCCCTGCTGACTGCCAATTTTTTTAGCTCGATTTCATCCTCCAGGGATACATTATCCGAGAAAAGCATGACGTGGCGATCATTCTCAAGGGCTATTTTTGCTTCCCGGGCTGCATGTATCCCCGGAACCGAAATAATCACCAGATTAGAATCAGGAAGCATTTTAAAGGCAGTATCAAGGCTTACCGGACGATACTCTTCCTCTGCTTTAGCCGCGCTTTTTTTGCTAATTAAAAGCTCCCGGGCGGACTGGAGGGCGTTACTGACATCTTCATCATTGTCACCTTCCACTGCGATGATGAGATCGTTCGGGGCGGCCTGTTCTGCTTCACGAGTAAGAAATCCAACCTTCTTTAAAAGCTCTCTGTTTGCCTCGGTCCCCATGGAAACAATCGCATCCCGGACACCGGAGATTTTTTTTACTTCCCTGCTGATCAGCATGAGGAATACGGAATCATAGTATGAGTCTTT
>JAUVWI010000008.1 GCA_030604195.1 Spirochaetales bacterium | reverse complement strand
GTAAGGGAATCCATAAATAATGTCTAGTGTATGATAAAGTATACACCCTAAGATAATGAATGCGCTTTGTCTATGAAAATAATCTTTCATATATAGACCTTCACTCTCTAAAATGAGAACTGCTGGTAAATTGGGATATTACCATAATGGCACCATTAATATCCTTTAAGGAAAGGTTCATTTTCCCCTTTTCATCTTCAAAGATCCTCAAGTTGATGACTTTTTCGGCAATATATTTAAGGTCAGCCGTTGTATCTTCTCTGCCAACGCCCAGATAAAGCAGTAAACCATTCTCTATATGACCGATTACCTGCTTGTTTACGCTGACTGTAGACTCTATTACCCGCTGAACAACTGCACGCATATTGATTACTGCTTTTTCTGTAAGAGACGATGAATTGATATTCCCTCAATGCTCAACATTCCGTCCTCACTTTCTATCCTGCCAAGCACCTCAAGGGCAGTGCCGTTTTCCAGATCCGCACCAAAATCCAGAGAAACCGGTACAATACCCAATAGTTCTTTTTGCTCATGGTAGCCGACAAGGAGGTCGAAGGTTATATTCTCCTGATCGATTGCCAGATTTGCCACCTTACCCTTCCAGACAGTATAACAACCGTTATAGAGTAAAGATTCTGTGCTTACTTCTTTATAGGAAAATGTATCTTTTACTGTAGTAAAATCCGGCTTTAGAACGAATGCTGTTAGTAGTCGGGCCTTTTCTTTAACATAAGCAGAGGCATTGGAGTAGAGAATCCGGTTTAATTCTTTTAAAGCCATATTATCCCGGAAAGCAGTTAAATATTTCTTAGCATTTTCAAAAGAAGTCAGAATATCTTTTTCCGTTAAGATGTAATGGTAATCTCCCTCCATGGAAATAAGAGCAGGCTGACTTTTACTTAATTCAATATCCGGTAATCCCGGCCGCCCGACAACTTTACCGGGCAGAAGGGGCCGGATGAAATATAGAGCGGCCAGAGATAGAGTAGCGGCCAGCAGGATTAGCAGCGGCAGGATAATAATTGATCGATTAAAGGGACGGGGGGGAAGAATATCCCTGAAGAGCCTGGAATCGCTTATTTCTGAGAGATCAGCGCTGCCAGATGCTGAATATTTGCGTAACAGATCGAGTCCTCGCCTGGCAGCGCGGTTATTAGGCTCAAGATCAAGGGCTTTCAGCCAGTTATTGATGGCTTCTTCTGTGTGAGCTCTTTTTAGGGCAACCGCGGCTAAACCGAGAAGAGTATTTACGTGGTTAGACTTAAGTTGTGCAGCTCGTTTTAAATAGGAATCAGCTCCCCCATAATCGCCGCTGAAAAGACAGGAATTACCGAGCAGGAGATAAAATTCAAAGCTGTCACGAAAACGGAATATCTGCTGTTCGAGAAGTCTGATTACCTGGGAGAACTTTCTTTTGTGAAAGAGCTTTCCTGCACTCTTCAGAACATCGGTGGGCATTATCAGCTATTTCCTTTAATATTATATTCGTTATCTGCCCCCAGAGTATTGATCCGCTTTGCTGCGCAAGCTATTGAGGATCTCCTCCATTACTCTGATTTCTTCATCCGTTACTTCCGAAACATCTGCCAGCATGCGGTTTATCTCTGAGATCAGGTTATTGACAGTAGAGAGATCTTCCTGAATGGCAATCAGCGGATCAACAGTATATCCTGAAGCCGGCGCCACAGCTTCCTTCAGGAGCTTATCCAATTTCTTGTCACGATCACTGAATATACTGTATCCGGATGCGCTGTAATTTCCCAGGACAATTACAATTTCCCTGCTGGTACCCGGCCTTAGCCTGGCAGGTTCGTAGTAGTGGCAGACAGCTGAATCATTTATTGAATAGGGAAGCAAATTAAAATTGCGGGAGTCTGAGGTTTCGTATAACCAGGAAACGTCGTTTAAACGCTTCCAGTTTGCAAAAACGATTTTATCGGGCCGGGTAATACCTTCCTGGTTAATTGGACACTGCAGACCTATATTTTCAGGATCCTGTGCCGAGGGTGACAACCAGTAATCTACACTTTCCTTCAATGAAATTGTTTTTTCTCGATTAATCTGCCTCTCTGAATCGGTTGTAAAATGGGGGGATTTCGCTTCACCGAGGTAGGTATCCAGGAGAAAACTAACTCCCGCTTCCAGACTCTGATCGGAGGTATTCTCCAGGCTTATAGTTATCTTTACTCCATCACTTAAAGTGGCCGTTTTAGAGGCAATAAAGGCGAAATCCATAATTACCCTGATTCTGGAAGATTTCCATATAAAACGGGCGCCGGACGCAGTAAGTTCAGCGCTTTCCTTGAATTCGGAACTTTCACCGAGCTTAATAATTTTATTATCAATAACCAGCTTTATGGTTGAAGTCCGTGGATCCTGATCAACAAAGAGCGGCAGGTATTTACTGCCGCTTAAGCCGGTTTGATAATAGAGAGAGAATCTGCCGATTCCCTCATGGAGAATAAGTTTAACCCTGCCGTTTACCGTTTCTAAAGACCAGAGTGAAGGGAAATTAAGAAAAATGATGATCAGTAGTATAGTAAATTTTTTGACTCGCATTATTTACTCTCCGGTATGCTTTGTCCACTCTGCAGCCAGCTTAATAATATTTCCTTAATTTCCAGGGCCTCTTCTTTTATAGATTTCAGTTTTGCTTCAGAGGCGCTTTCTTTGCTTACACCCTCTTCGCTATCTATGGAAATAAAAGCGGAGCTGCCTCCCTGCAATTCCTTAATCTGTTCTTTAAGGAGTATATTTTCCTGTTGGAGATCACTGACTGTGCTCTGCTCATCCTGCTTATTAAAATTAATTATTTTTCGCTGGTAAGCGGCAATAGCCTGCTCATAGGTTTTTTCCCGTCTCTGGAATTCTTCAATTGTTTTAAGCGATTCTTCATGGCTCCACTTCAATAGTTTCAAGAGTTCATTTTCCCTCTTTTTGAAGTCAAGCAAAGATATTTTATAGCGAGCAGCCTCTATTTTATAACTGCGGGGATATTCATCTATAACTTTGCTGAATATTTTTGCAGAATCTTCAAGCAGACCAAGGGAATAAAGGCATTCACCTATCCAGTAATAGGCATTGGGCACAAAGAGCGAGTCGGGATATTCAATTATAAACCCATGAAATACCTGGATGGAACTCTGGTAATCACCCTGCATGAAGAGCAATCTTCCCTTCTGGTAGAATGCCTCGGTAAAATAACCATGATCAGGATAATTATCCAGGTAAAACTCCAGACTTCTTTCCGCATCATCCAGCTTTCCCAACACCATATAAGCCTTGGAGAGCCAGAAATAAGCATCAGCCTTTACACTTTCAGCTTCAGGATTAAGTATTACATTCCGGAAACTGATTATCGATTCACTAAAGCGCTTGTGCTTAAATAAGGCTATGCCTTCGTTTATGAATTCCTCGCTGCTCACAGATTGTCCGGATAGGAACAAAATGCCGGAGATAAACAAGAAAAGAAAACAAAAAGCCGTTAAGCGTTTCATATGCTATTACCTTCTAAGTCTTGCGCCTTCAGCGCAAAAAATAATCAAGTCCAGCGCCCAAATATATTGAGTTGAACTTTTGCTTTTAAAACTTCGATTGTGGCTGTAAGCTGCGCTGGGCATTGAGATAAATACTCCTCTATTATTTTTCGACTGGCTCCTCAAGAAACTTCATGTTTTTATTCTCCTTCCTTGAGCAGTTTTATTTCCAGTTCGGGCTTTTCCGCCTTGAAAATAGCTGATCCGGCAACCAGCACTTCAGCTCCGGCCCTGACTACCCGTTCGCGGGTATCTGAATTTATTCCGCCATCCACTTGAATCAAGTATCTATAGCCAAGTCTCTTTTTCATTTCACTTAAGTATTCGACCTTACGCAGACATTCTTCGATGATTGTCTGACCGCCAAATCCCGGATTAACTGTCATTACCAGAACAATATCCACCATATGTAGAATATCAAGCAGCATACCGGCCGGAGTGGAAGGTATAATTGAAATACCCGCCTTTTTGCCCATTTTAATAATTGAAGTAAGCACCCGGTGTATATGTACAGTGCTTTCCTGGTGTATGGTAATATAATCAGCGCCGGCAAGAGCAAATTCCTCGATCATTGTTTCAGGATGCATAACCATTAGATGAGCGTCAATGGGCAGCCTGGTATGTTTTCTTAAAGCAGACACCATCTGGGATCCAAAGGTAATTGTAGGCACGAATGAACCATCCATTATGTCAAAATGCAGCCAATCTGCCCCACTCTGTTCCATTTTATGCACCTCTGCCGCTAAACGGGAAAAATCAGCCGCTAGTACGGAGGATGCAACTATAATTGAAGGTCTTGTTCCCATAACCTGATATTAACAAAAAAATGGCTCCAGGCAAATGGTTAATTGGGCAATTGATTGACTAAAAGGCGTATAAAGGTGTAATTTATTACTAAAGAGATTCTTTTTTATTAATATGACTGATAAACAGCTAACGTTTCGCGACAATGAAATAATTCAAATACTCAATAAGGTTTACCTTAAATTTAAAGAGGGGCTTTTTCAGGAGTCAGTTGAGCTTTTGGAGAAAGCTCTGGCTATTGATTTTGAATACAATGGTGTAAGCAGCGCTTTGAAGTGTGCTAATTTCTGGCTGGAGAGAATGGAGCGGTTGACTGATGCAACAGATAGTTATGAAAGGGGGGAAATTCTCCTTAGCCAGTGGCTGCATTTCATGTCCTTTATAGCAAGAATTGGTGATGTTTCAGAGCGGTGTATTTTTAACATCAAATATTATGTTTTCAATGAAGCATTAGTGAATTATATGACCATGTATAATGAATATGATCTCAATGATGCTGATATACTGCTGCGTATGGGTAGGTGTCAAAAAGGAAAGGGCAATTTTGAGAGCGCTATTGAATTACTGCAGAGAGCCAGTCAGCAAAAGCGGAATAATGCGGTAATACTTGCAGAGCTTGCCGATTGTTATTCACTGATTAATGAGGAACGCGCCGCAAAGGTTTTTTTGCGCGAAGCTTTTTTCATTAACCCCGGTCAAATCGAGCTGCCTTTTTTAGAATCTTCGATGATCCTGCGCCTGGTTAACAGGATAAAAGACCGGGGCATCGATGAACCTGAATTGTTTGAATGGATACCGGTTTATGCTACTATTTTTGGACTTTTCAATATAAAAAGAGAGCTCAAGCCTCTGGAATTGGGAAAATTGAAACAATCCATTTATACGCTGGAAAAAGAAATTGAGCAGGAAAGAAACCATAAACTGGTACCGCGGCTTATAAACCATTATTTCTGGTTAATAGATCACTATTTGAGCTCCAAAGAGGAGCGCATCCGTATTGATGAGGTGTTGCAGAAAATTAAAACTCTGGATCCTCATATTTATAAGGAATACACTCATTAAAGAGCACAATTTTCAAGAGAGGTTACTATGTCAGAACAGCTAATAAAATCAATCCATGAATTACTGAATGAAGAGAAATGGACAAGAGCGGCTTTAAATAGCTATACCATAAATAATTTTAAAGAATTTGATGATATAATTCTGAAAACTGATGAATTCAAGGTACAGGAGGAAATTCTCTCACTTTGTCAGGAGCATCTTGCACACACCAAGAATAGTATTATCGCTTTATACCTTTCCGGGGTCATTTCTTTAAGCAGACAACTGGTAGATGATTCCAATCTTAATGTCCTCACCAATATTTTTACGGATAACCACAAATGGAACATTGTTGAGTATCTATGTAACCGTATTTTGGAGTTTGGAGAGAATAAATATGCACTGCGTACTCTCGCTGAATGTTATGAGAATAAGAATGAGCAAGAAAATAAATTCAAGGTCTGGGAAAGACTTATTAGGGTTGATTATGAAGAGGCCGATATAGTCAGATTTTTGGCGGAAAAAGAAGAGAAAGACAATAATTTAGAAAAAGCCATTGAATACTATAAGAAAGCGATGCACCGCTATATCAATAAGAAAATGTTCGCCAATGTAAAAGGTATTTGGGAAAAACTTATTGAGTATTGCCCGGAGGATATTGAATTTTTCTTTCATATTGAGAGAAAGATAGTTAAGGTATTAAGCGGTGAACGCGCCGCCGGCTTGCTTTATCTGCTTTATCCCTATTATAATAAAATTGGAAACTGTGATACTGCAATTAAAATCCTGAAGAGAGTCTTAGCCTACGAATCAAAAAATCCAAAACCCCGTAAAGATATAGTTGAATGTTATAGAAAAAAATATGAGGGGCACAGCCATCTTGAGGAATATATTAAATTGTCTAACCTTACTCAAAGTTGGAGAAATGTTCATGATGCCATATCAGATTTTGAAAAACATATCTCCTTTGATACGGGAAATTATGTTTATCATCGTTCATGGGGTATAGGTAAGGTAATAAATATTGAAGATGAGCTCTTTTTTATTGATTTTGCAGATAAGAAAAATCATCAGATGTCCCTGAAGATGGCGGTAAAGGCGCTTTCCATTTTACGTGATGATCATATCTGGGTATTGAAGAATTCTCTGCCTGCTCCCACGCTGAAAAACAAGATCAAAGAGGAACCGTCATGGGCCCTCAAAATATTAATTCGTAGTTTTGACAACATGGCGAATATGAAAAAAATCAAATCCGAACTGGTTCCCTCTATTCTTACTGTGGGAGAGTGGTCCAAGTGGAACACGGAAGCTCAAAAAATACTGAAAACAGACCCGATCTTTGGCAATCATCCGGATAAAGTTGATATGTTTATGGTGCGGGAGACCCCGATTTCTTTCGAGGAAAAAACTTTTAATAAATTCAAAGCGGAAAAGAATTTCTATGGGCGTGTAAAGTCTATTCAAGACTTTTTAAAACATGGTGAGCTTGATTCTGAGTATTTTGGTGAAATGTTCAGTTACTTTACTGCATTTCTGAAATCTTTCTCCGTTGTAAACGAACTGGTAATTTCCAGCTATCTGCTGGTTAACCGGATTGTTGCCGCCCATCCTTACCTGAACCCAGGTTTCAACTATAAATTTGTTGAGCTTTTCGAACAGATAGATAATCTTGATGAAGTATTTTCTGAGATTACAGAATCCGACTTCAAGAAAGATTTCCTGGTAAATGTGAAGAAAAACATAGATAACTGGCCTGAAATATTTGCCAGGCTCTTCAACCTCTATCAGAGCAAATATATTATCGATGAACTGGTAAATTCCGGAGAAATGGAGATTTTAAAAGGCATTTCTGATCAGCTTCTTATGCATTACCGTGAATTAAAGGAGCCTTTTATATGGATTGCCAGGAACCTGACTACAGAGAGCTGGTTTGCTTCTCTCAATATACCCTCCGAGAAAATACTTATTGCCATGATTCACCTGCTGGACATTACTTATCGGGAAATAAGCAATAAAAGAGAGGTAAGCCTGAACCGGAAGTTGAATAAGCAAATACAGGATTTTCTTTTCAAAGAGGAAAACCTTATAAACCATATCCTCAAGTTCGGGGAAGAATCCATAACCAGGCTATATACACTGGTCGATGACATTAAAGAGCTGGATCCTTCATTGAAAATAAACCTGAAGCAGAAGATCAGAGATAAATATCCGGATTATAAATTCCTGGGTGAACCGGAAAAGGAGAAGGTGAGCTGGGGTTTGATAGTTACCAAAACCGGTTATGAGAATAAGCAGAAAGCGCTGCGTAATTTGATTGAGGTCGAAATACCGGCAAACTCCAAAGAAATCGGCGAAGCAATGGAGAAGGGCGACCTGCGTGAAAATGCAGAATATAAAGCTGCACTGGAAAAACAGGAGTTGCTTAAAGGTGCAACTTTAAAAATACAGGAAGAGCTGCAGAATGCCAGGATTTTTAATGAGAGCCAGATTGACACTGATTATATATCCTTCGGAACCAGGGTTAAGCTCAAGAATAAGATAAGTAAAAGAATAGAGGAATATATTATTCTCGGTCCCTGGGAGTCGGAACCTTCCAAACAAATAATCTCCTATCTCTCTCCTCTTGGGGTTGAGCTATGCAGACATAAGGCAGGTGAGAATTTACAATTTGCTATTAATGAACGGGAGTATAATTACCTGGTAGACAGTATTGATAAAGTGGACCTCTAATCCGGATGAAAGTGACTGCTTTTTCAGCGGTATTATTTTTCTCACTGCTTTGTGCTGTAAATATAGCAGCAGATGAAAGTGAGCTGCTGGTCATGGTGGATACATCTGAAAGCATGTTCCCTTTTTTTGATGATCTGGTTGATTACCTTATCAAAGATCTGTTAAAGGATAATCTTCAGGATGATGATTATTTTCACCTGCTCAGTTTTGCCGATGAGCCGCAAGTGGAAATAGCAAATGTAATTGATGATGATAACTCTTTACGGCGGGCGATCGCCGCTATTCTTCTGCTGCGCCCTCTTGGCAGATATACTGATTTAATCCGTGCTGTTCAATTTCTCTATGACTATACCTCTTCTTTGCCAGAGGATAGCACAAAATCTATTTTCCTGCTAACCGATGGTATTCATGATCCTCCTCCGGAAAGTCCCTTCTATAATTGGGACGAAAAGATGTCGCGCAGTGAGCTTCTGAAGAATGCCACGGAGATAAAAAAACAGGGCTGGAGTGTTCATATTATACATCTTCCGGGAGACGCCGGAGACGCAGCTCAAACAGGGGAAAGCAAAGGAACAGATTTATTTCCTGATCTGGCGGAAGCCCTGGAAACTCCGGTAATACCCTTTACGCGGGAAGATCAACAGACCTCCCCTTCCCTGTCAGAACCTCCACCCGGACCCGAACCTCCACCTGCATCTACATCTGCGCCCGTAGTCAAGTATCGCTTTATTATCTATATACTATATACATTGCTGGCTCTTCTGCTTGGCTATTTTTTGGTCAGATTCATTATATTCTTAACCGGAAATATTCGGATACCAGCCCTCTTTGCTCCAGGATTATATATTTCTGAAAGCTATATTAAAGGATCCGATCTTTTGATTATGCATGTTTATTATCATGAATGGCTCATGCATAAGCATTCTATTAAATCAGTTGAGCCGGGTGTTTTCAGAAGTGTCGGCGGCAGGGGTTCGGTTTTCTCTATTCAGGTAATCGATTTGCCCAGGAATATCGCCCTGATCCATAACGATGGGGGCCATTTTGTTTTTCAGGCTAAAAAGGAAGAATATTTTCCTGACCTGGTTGATTCTATTGCTGACTGTCTGAATAAAAGAATAGAGGTAGTTTCCGGAAAGGGTCAGGAGGTTGTTTTGATTTTTGAGCGTTATGTATCACCGCTTGAAGAGATCAATAATATTATGCGGTCCATTCGCAGTAGTTAAGATTTTTCCAGCAGCAGAAGAGCGGCTTTGCGGACTGCAGGATGCTGGTCTTCCGTAGAAATTGACTTGATTATTTCTTTATAACCGGTTGTACGATTATATTCCATGCCGCGGATAGCGTAAATTCTTATAATAAAGTTAGCGCTCTCTAAAATTTTAGTAAAGATATCTTTTAAACCACTGTGTTCGGTTTGGGAGAGCTTTTTCCCGATGAACTCAATGGTTTTCTGATCTTTCTCCTGCCATTCTCGGTCAATTACTTCCCTGATGGTCTTCAGTGAGGAATTTAAATGGTTGTCAACCAGAGTGCAGAGGGCGGTTTCCAGTACATCCGGAGATTGTTTTTTGTCACTGAATAATTCCAGAAGGAAATCTACCGCTTCATTACTTCCTATTTGTCCCAGCGATTCAATTGCCTGCAGTCTTACCTTCTTTTCAGGATCGCGCCTGGCCTTGTATATAAGTACTTTAGCTGCTTTTTTCGCCTCTTTATTAGCCAATCCCCGCGCAGCGGCAATTCGTACCCTGACATTGCTGTTTTTCAGGCCTTCTATCAACAGATCTTCCACCTCGGACATTGCATAATTGGCGAGTGCGGAAGCAGCATAGATAGCAAGCAAAGCATCGCCTTCACTGAAAATATCTTTAAATACCTGAATACTCTGGTTATCGCCGATCTTTCCCAGGGAATCACAGGCATACATCCGCAAAATCCGCTCAGCATCCCTGTTTTGAGCAATTTTGGTTAACTCTTCAAGAGCCGGCTTATAGGCTAATTCCCCCAACGCCAGGATCAGCTCAGGTTTCAGGTTATCAGGATAATCCTCATCCTGGAGACGATCCAATAATAATTGCCCATTCCCCTGTGATTCACTTTTGCCCAGAGCTTTAATGGCCGCCAGTGAAATATTGCTATTCTGCTCATCGATTGCTTCAGCTAAGTATTCACCTGCCTTATCAGATTTGATTTCAGAGAGGTATTTAATAAGAGCAATAATCAAGCCGGCATTTTCCACCTCGGTTTGCTCCAAAAGATTAAGAGCGGTCTCTTCCGCACCGCTGTACTCAGTTACCGTGAAATAATCTAACACTGCTCCGCGTACCGCAACGCTTACCGTTTCCGCCAACAGTGTTTCAAGGTCTTCATTTAATCTCTCTTCCCGGTTTTCCCTGATATTCTTAACAGCTTCTAAAATCTCAGACTCAATACCGTAAAGAAGGGTCTCTCTTAAGGAATCAAGAGGGCTTTGCTCTCCCTCCTGGCTGAAAGAATTACAGGGCAACAGGAAAATCAATATAAAGCAGAGAAATATTCTCATTTTATTTTTTTCCTTATCATCTCAACTCCGGTCAGATAGTACAGAACGGTAACCAGCAGCAGACTGACTGCCATGGCTGTAGTTACCAGCAGAAGATTCTGCCATGAGCTTCCCTGTGCCCACAATCCATGGGCAGCGGTTATTTTAAGGTAAAAGAATAGAAAAGCGCTCAGTGGCGCCATGGAAAAACCAACCCTTGCCAAAGTGATCAGTAAGAGCCCCCCCCTGATAGTGCCGAGCCTTTTTTTTGCGGTGATAAAGAATATAAACAGGCCAATAGAGAAGGCTATCGAATTGGCAACAGCCAGGCCTACTACTCTTAAGACTGTTTCTTTAAGCCACAGAGAGAGAAGAATATCAATTACGCTTACCAGCAGGGCAATTTTCAAAGGCGTTTTGAAATCCTGAAGTGCGTAAAAAAAGCGCTGGAAGAAAGTAAAAGCGCCAAGGCTGAAAAGACCCAGAGAATATCCCTTCAAGACCATCGAAGCCATTACCGTATTTTCCTCGGTAAAATTGATTCTCTGCAGAGCCAGTTCGATGATCTCTTTACTCATAAACAGATAGATGATTGCCGCGGGTATGAGCAGTGCAAAAATAAAACGAAGGCCATAATTCAAAGATTCTATTAAACCATTCTTATCATTGGCGGCAGCCTGCCTGCTCATTCTCGGGAATAATACGGTTATTATGGATATGGAAAAAATGCCGAAGGGAAGCTGGAAGAATACCAGGGCATTGCTTAAGGCGGAAGTGCTGCCATCCTCAAGCCCGCTGGCAAATAGTACGGCAATCTGCTGGGTAACGGCAAAAATCGATGAAGATAGGAGCAGGGGCAGCCAGTTGCGAAGGATCCTTTTGAACTCTTCATTTCTAAAGTCAAAATCGAGTTTCAGATCATATCCCTGTTTTAAAAATACCGGCAGTTGAAATAGTATCTGCAGGAGGCCTCCCATAAGTACACCGATTGCCATGGAAAAAATACCTATGCGGCGATAAAAGAGCAGGGTTGAGAAAATAACACTTAGAGAGAAGAGAATTGGCGTTAACGCGGGAACAATGAAGATATTATGGGAATTAAGCACAGCAACCAGAACGGCGCTGACACTGATAAAAGCCAGATAGCCGAATATCCAGCGAAAAAGAAGCGTGGATAGCTCCATCTTCTCTGCTTCCGGAAAGGAAAGAAGAACACCAATAATGGGTCGCGCAAAGAATAGAGCAAGCATGATGAATGGAAAAAGGATAAGCAGTTGAAAAGTGATTACATTGCGGGTAATTTTTCTAGAAGTTTCTCCTCCGGGGTTTTTTATCAGACTCATCGATAGGGCTGGGATAAATGCTGAAGAGAATGCCCCTTCGGCCAGCAGCTTCCTGAAGTTATTGGGAATAGTAAATACCGCGTTCCAGACATCCGCAGTACCGGAAGCGCCGAATAGAGCTCCTATAACAGCAATGCGCACAAAGCCTAAAAGCCTGGAACTGAGTGTGCAGAGCATAACCAAAAGCGATACCATCCCACTCCTGTTGATGTTTGTTTCCCGGTTTATACTGTTAATAGACTATCCTTCCCTTCCGGCTTTGAAATTAAAAACAGCCAGTATTATACCCCTTTGGTCCTCTGCTCTGATTGTCCACCTGCCTTCCGAAGGTGTAAACCAGAGAATAGAGAAATCATCTTCATTCGCTAATTTGACAAGCCGGCTGAAATACTCCTGATCATCTTTATATGCCTTGAATGAAATTAAGCCACTGCCCTTTGAGAGTATGAAATTAACCGGCAGACCCGGGGTAAGGAGAAGAGCAACTTTTTCCGCTTGCTCCCGGCCATTGAGCAGTAAGGTTATTTCAGGGAAATTGAGATGTACCAGGCGTCGTGCGCCCAGCATTCGCGCAGAATAATATGTTTCAGCCAGAGAGGATATTATTACTCCTGTTTTTGTCCCGGCAGAGGCTGCATGAATAAAGCGCTGCTCACCAATATATATGCCCACGTGGGAGGGTCCGCCGGTGGTATCAAAAAAGAGCAGATCACCGGGAAGCAGCACATCCACTATCTCTTCCCCCTGATAGTAAAGATCGGTCACTCTTCTGGGAAGTATTTTATCTACAGCATTTTTAAAAACCGTGAATACCAGGCCTGAACAGTCTACTCCTTTGCTGTCTGAGCCCCCGTAAAGGTAAGGAGTATCTAAATAAGCAAAAGCCTCATTGATAATGCGCTCACGCACAAAAAGCGGTTTATTTAGAGCCCCAAGGGTGTTTAAAAAAATTGTTGAAAGCAATATAGAGAGGCAAAACGATCGAATCATTTTATTACTCCTGATTATTTAGAATCTTTAAGAGTAGCTCTCTTGAGCAACCCTCCCCTCCTTAATATAGCTTTCGGCATTTAGAATGATTTTTTCTACCTCCCCGGCTGATAATTTGCGTATGGCCCGGGCCGGTGAACCGATAATCAGGCTTCCCTCCGCATAGCTCCTGCTGGCGGGAACTAAGGCCCCCGCCCCTACAATACAATCAGAAGGAATTTCCGCACCGCTTAGAATAATAGCTCCCATTCCGATTATACACCGGTCATGAATTGTACAGCCATGAATAATGGCTCCATGTCCAATGGTCACGTATTCACCAACTATGTTTGGGACATCGGAATCAACATGTAAAACCGCACCATCCTGAACATTCGAGCCTCTTCCCACCCGGATGGCGGCAATATCTCCGCGAAGAACAGCGCTGAACCAGATCGAGGTCTCTGCGTCGAGCTTAACATCTCCGGCTATTTCAGCATTCCAGGCTATAAATAATGATTTTTTTGTGTCAGGCACTTTTTCTCCTATTTTATGTATCATGGTTTCTCCTTGCTGGTGTAAGTGTTTAAAAAATCCTTTTTGAATTCCCTGAAGTTATCTTTTTCTATTGATTCCCTGATCAACAGGAGCAGGTTGTTCAGGAAGTACAGGTTATGGTGAGTTGTCAGCATAGCGGCCAGGATCTCTTTTGCCTTGAATAGATGTCTCAGGTAGGCGCGGGTATATTTGCGGCAGGTAGAGCAGCTGCAGTCGGGGTCAATGGGCCGGTTATCCAGCCTGTTTGTTTCCTTTTTTAAGGAAAGAGGCCCCAGCCTGGTAAAGGCCTGGGCATTCCGGGCAGTCCTGGTGGGGAATACACAGTCAAATATATCGATTCCCTTTTCAACCGCTTCCAGAATATATTCCGGGGTTCCGATACCCATTACGTAGCGGGGATATTTTTCAGGTATTAAGCCGGCGGTAAACTCGAGCAGATCTTTGAATTGAGTGAAGGGCTCACCGACCGAGAGCCCTCCTATGGCATATCCCGGAAAGTCCAGAGCCAGTAATTCTTCAGCGCTACGCCGGCGGAGATCTTCAAAAAAATTTCCCTGGATAATACCGAAAAGCCTGCCTGAATCGGGATGTTCCTGCCAATGCTTAAGGCTTCGCTCAGCCCAACGGCTGGTTAACTCCAATGCGATGAGAGCCTTTTCCCTGGTAATTTGCGGAGGTGTACAGATATCTATAGGCATGAGTATATCACTGCCGAATGTTCTCTGCAGATCAATTATTTTTTCCGGGGTTAGTTTATGACTCGATCCATCAATATGGGAACGAAAAGCAACCCCCTGCTCTTCAACTTTTAAGAAACTGGTGAGTGAAAATATCTGAAAACCGCCGGAATCGGTAAGTATATTATGCGGCCAGGCCATAAACCGGTGCAGGCCGCCTGAATTGGCGATTACATCAATACCGGGCCTTAAATAGAGGTGATAAGTATTGCTTAAAATCAGATTGATGCCCATACCTTCCAGGTCAGCGAGATTAACGGCCTTTACAGTAGCATTAGTGCCTACCGGCATAAACGCGGGAGTCTGCACAGGGCCATGGTCTAATTCCAGACGACCTGTACGGGCGTGGCATTTACCATCCTGATGCAGCAGTTTAAAAAACATTTAATTAGTTAAACCCGCTATTGCTGCGCCTATCAGGGATGAGTCTTTTACATTTATAATTTTATAACAGCATTTGTTTTTTTTCATCAGGTAGTCGTCAAGATAGTATTTGATCCTGGTCTGAAGGGATTTCACTTTATAGAATGTTGTTCCTTCAGCGCTAATGCAGAGGGGCCTGTCAGGATTTTGGCCTCCACCGGTTTTGAGCGCAACTGAAGCCAGGTTAATTGCTGCTAATTTTGCAGCCCTTTCGACTAAACTCTCAATGATGTAATAAATGGTACTATAATCATCTTCATGGCAACCGTGCAGATTGCTGCTCAGGGTATTAGCCTGGTTATGCGGATCGAATAAATATGAATTGATATCTCTGGTATCCAGGGATTGCAAATTTACCATCTTTTTATTAAACGCGCTTGAAAGAAGATTATCATCAGTCGCTTTTTCAATGGTTTTCGCGCATAGCGGCCCCAGGTAGGCGCCGGAGATCATTTTTTCAAAGGTATGCCGTGCCGGATCAATTGTTACATTGTCTAATTGCCGGTCAATAATGCCTCCGGGCACTTTATCGAAATTCCCGGACTCGATATTTATTATCTGGTAATTATCGGGAATGAGCTCTCTATTCTTGGTTATATTGCGGTTACTTTCCAGGTAGCAGGAATTAGTACCTGTCCCAAGCACAAAGCCGATGTATTCACTATATAAATGCCCGGGGGTTGCTGCCTGTGCAGCCAGCATGGTTGAAACAGTGTCATTTAACAGAACAACATGCTTATATGCTTTATACCCTGCCGATTTTATAGCTGCAAGCAGACCCTGACCTATAAGTTCCCCCACAACTTCTCCGGCCTTAACCTCTTTGTTGAAGGTTATCAGCTTTCCATCTTTATTGGGCATCATTTCAGTTGGATAGGAAAAAGAGAAGCCGATTTTCTCACTGGCATTTAAAAGTGGATGCAGATATCCGGCTATAGTTCCAAAAAATACTTTTTTAGTCACCTCCCCTCCGATTCCGGGCATAGGATACCTGGCAAAATTGCTTATGAGAGCTTTCCCTTCACTGGTAAACCGGACCACTGCGGCTCTTAAATTGGTTCCCCCGGCATCCAGGACAATAACGGGTTCCCTGCAGGGGATTTCTTTTTTCATCTCAATATAGGTGGGGATCATCTTTAAACTGCTCTCTTTACCCTGTAGACCTGTCACCATTTCCCGTGCAAAGAGGCGGGAATATTTGTCCATATCTATTTCTCTAAAATCCATACCCATAGTTTTTAAAAAATCATTTACTCTCTGTCTGGCTGTTTTCATAAGCTGTTAAGTTCTCGCTCTTCGTAACATATATATCCCGGCTGCCAAAAATAGAATAAAGGAGCTTCCTGCTCCGGCCAGGGGGGGGATATAGCCCCCCTTTGAAAGGATTACAGTGATCATCTGGGCGACATAATAAATCACGCTTAAAATCAAAGCGGTGAGAAGGTGCATCAGCAGAATGTTTTTCTTAAAGGCGCTGCCGATCCCTGCTGAAATCAGGGTTACAATAAAGGGATTCAGTGCCAGAAAGAATTTCTTATAATATTCAGTAAGGGCATGACGATATGGAAGCCCTGCTTGTTTTAAGGATTGAACCCATTTGAGCGCCTCATTTTGCTTCATCTCTTCTATCCGGCGGGTTGTTTTCCGGAATGTTGAAGGTTTTTCATTCAGCTCCGGTGAATCCAACCGTTTGACCTGCCTGTGAATTAGTTGCGTATCTGTGGAGTTCCACTCGATTATCCGGCAGTTATGGAACACCCAGCTATTCTGCTGCCACTGCGCCCAATCAGCGTCAATGCGTGATTTGAAATTAAAATCCTCATCCCTGATAATCAGGGTTACTTTGGTAAGGGTTTCTTTTTTATCATTATAATAATCGCTCTGGTAAATGACCCGGGTATCTGAACTTATTACAGTGACATTGGTGTTGCTATAGGAAACACTCATGTGAACCAGAGTCCTGAAGAGTTGATTTTTCTGACGCAAGGTGTCAATCACTACTGAGTTGTCGAAGAAAAAAATAGCTATACTGCTTATCAGGCCAATGAGCAGAAAAGGTATTACCAGGCGGTATAAGCTTACACCCGCAGCAAACATGGCAATTAATTCATTATTCATATAGAGATTGCCAAGGGTAAAGGAAACAGAAAATAGAAGAGAAATTGGCAGAGCATAGGAAATGCATTTGGGCAGGTAAAGTAAACTCACGGTAAGAATGCTCGGAATGGTGGCATCGTGGGCCAGATAACGCCATAGATTGGAAAAAAGATCCATTAATTCAAGTATGAAGACAAAGAATAAAAGTGAAGTGATAAAAACAGGAATAAAAGCCAGTAATAGCATGGTAAAAAATATTTTCATCTGTTTGCTCGAATTAATAAAAGGATTACTGCAACGGTCAGTACAAAAATATTAGGAAACCACATGGATAGAAAGGGGGGAAACTCAAGCCTGGTGCCTAAAGTGTGACCCAAAAATAAGAGCCCCCAGTAAAAGCTGGTCATTACCAGTCCCAGGCCGAATCCCACTGTTCTGCCGCTCTTCCTGGTATAGAGTCCTACAGGAAAGGCAAAGAAAATAAAGATCAGGCAGGACAGGGGAAAAGAAAATTTCTTATTAAACTCCAATTCAAAAACCTGCAGACTGCGGTCTTTTACCGGAAGATTTTTCTTTTTCTGCAATTGTTGATAAACCTGTCTGATTTCGGCCATTCTTTCCTCATCGGGATGTTCATTAGAATACCTCAATTCCATGATCAGGGAATAGAGCTCCCCTCTGATTTCCTCTTCGCGTAGTTTCTTCTTTTTTCCCAGGGCCTCCCTCTTTTTCAGGATTTCCCGCCAGACATCAACTGAGCTCATCTCTCTGGGCCCGGGATTCATTAAAGAGAAGCTTATATCTTTAAGGAGTATATTATAGATCATGACTTTTGAGGTTGTGTATTCATATTGACCCTTACGGGCACTTAAGGAAATCTGGCTGAAAACATTCTCAAGGCGTAGAGATACAACGCCTTTCTGTTCCTCGCTTTTCAGCAGGGCCGCTTGTTTTGCTGAGATGATTCTTTTATTATTCTGCGGCGTTTTATCAATAATCACAATATCACTAATCAGCTGCTGCTCTATATGACCGGTGATAATTGTTGTATTCTCGTATCTATTAACCGAGTATGGCTCAAGTTCAATTGCCGGATTTGAGTAAAGTATTTTCCGGTATATATTGCCCAATCGAATATTACCTAAAGGTAAAAAATAGTCATTAGTAATAAATGATACCAGGGAAAAGATAATGCCCACAAATAGTAATGGTGCAAAAACCCTGAATACAGGAATTCCTAGAGCTTTTAAAGCCATGATTTCATTGTCAGCCGAAAGACGTCCGATGGACATCAGGGAACCAACCAGTGAAGCAAAGGGAAAAGCTATAGCCACAATAGCTGGAAATGAAAAAAGAATAAATAGTACGACATCTCCAAATGGCACCCGTTTAGAGAATATCTCTTCAGCCATAAGCAGAAGTTGATTAATAAAGAAAATAAAAAAGAAGAATAAAAAGGCAACTGCAAAGGAAAGCAGAAACTCCTTTATTATGTATGAATAAATTATAGAGTAATTAGTTTTCATTCAATAGGGCTTCATTCAATTCAACTACACCGCCGCCAAGGGTTCCTGCAAATAGAGATCCAACCGGTGAGGGAAGGTAGGCAAGAACGCTTATATCCAATGAAGGCAAACCCTGGTTAAGGCCGATTCTTTGCCATTTACTGCTGCTGTTAAGAAAAATAAAAGATATGCCGCCGCCAAATGTGCCGAAATAAAGCGCCCGCTCTGTTTTTACACCGCTTAAGACCCAGTCATCAGCTATTTGTCCGGAGCTTTTGCAGTAATGCACCAGCTTATTGCTCTTTTCCTGCCAGTTGTACAAACCCTTGCCATAGGTGCCAATCCAGAGTGTGTCCATACCTTGAGATAGAAGCATGGTAATATTTCTGGCTTCAACACCGGGATTAATCCTGTCAAAGGTGGAAAAGGAACCTGTTTCTGAACCTGTCTCTATAGGCTCTATATCTAACAAGACAACGCCGAGATTCATGGTTCCAATATAGAGTAATGAACCGATATTTTCCAGGCAATTGATAAAATCACCCGGTAAAGGTCCGCTATTGAGCCGCTCCCAGCTGTTATTTCTTAACCGCCATAAACCACGGCCCAGGGTGCCAATATAAAGAGTATCATCTATGGCTTTGATTGTTTCGATACGTGTTGAATTAGCAGCGCTGAACTCGGGGATTATCTTCCAGGAGGAATCAACTTTTGAGTAAACCCGCAGTTCCTGATAAGATCCTATCCATACCCTGTCCGGAGTAATCTCTATACTGCGTACAGAATTAGGGGTCAGGCTCTTTCCTCCATCGCTGAATACCCTGGTCTCTTTGTTGCTGAGTGAATAGCGCGCCAATCCGCCATTCCAGGTTCCTACCCAGAGGTCGTCCCCATCAACCTCTATTGCGGAAATGTTATTGTCCGATAAACCAAGGAGAGCCGGTGATATTTCCTTGAGCAGCAGCTTTCTCTCCAGGTATTTGCCGCGTTCATTATCAATATGCGCAAGCGCATTGGAATTCAGTTTTGAGTAATACTCTTGAGCCAACTCTTCATCTTTCCTGTTAAATAGTGAAATTTCGGCCAGCCGCAATATAGCCTTAGTATAATCTTCTTCAGCAACAGGCAGATAACCATCGAGAAAAGGAAGGACCCGGGTATATAGCTGGAAGGCATCTTCATAGCGGCGCTTTAAATAATAGATATCAGCAAGCAGCAGGGAAGCCTCCAGGCGCATATGCGGCTCGGTTTCTTCTGCTAAGAGCTGTATAAGATAATATTGAGTCTTTTCCTGATCCTTATCTGCTAAAGCTTCTCGGACTTTAGCTGAATATCGGGTATCTGCGGTAAAAGACGCAGCTGGATTTGCAATGATGTAACGGGCTCTCTCTGACGGGTTTTCCGGTATGATTTGGGAAACCAGGTTTTCTTTAACTGATCTACCGGCGCAGGAGAGAATAAGTAAGGTTATAAGGGGGAAGATTGCCCTCCTATTTGCCCGTTGAGCCAAAACCTCCCCTACCCCTGAAGGTTTCATTTAGAGACTCCTGGATAATAAAATTAGCTGTGACCACCGGACAGATAACTATCTGGGCTATTCGATCGCCCCGTTTTATTGTGTAATCAGAATGTCCCAGGTTAATTAATAAAACCTTGATCTCACCGCGGTAATCGGAATCGATAGTGCCGGGAGTATTTAAAATTGTAATGCCCTCTTTTACAGCGAGTCCGGAGCGCGGCCTTATCTGGGCTTCAAATCCTTCCGGGAGCTCTATTATCAAACCCGTTGGAATCAATTCTCTCTGTCCGGGCTTAAGCACCAGATTCTCTTCAACGGCAGCCTGCAGGTCAGCGCCTGCAGCGTACTTTGATTGATAACGGGGAAAAAAACCTGATGTAGATACACAGGGAAGATCAATTTTTTTAGCCAAAATTATAACCGCCTGGTGAAAAGTTTTTCAACCGTTTACTCCCATAAGCCAGCATGTTAAAATGATCAGGTTTGATAAATTCTGTTACTATTTCCTGTACATCAACGGTTGTGATTTTTTTCAATAAGCTTAAGGATTCTTCATACTCCAATACATTACCGGTTATAAGGTACTGCCGCAGCAGGCGTTTCATGCGGCTTTCCATATCCTCTTTGGAGAGAATAAGATTGCCTCGCAGCTGGCCCCTGGCATCGGATACTTCTTTTTTAGTGGGAGGCTCGCTGTGCAGTCTTTTCAATTCGTGGTTTATGGATTTAATAACCCTGGAAGCAAAATCAGGTGGCGTATTGGCATAAATACTCCACAGGTTGATATCTGAGTAATAGGTTCTAAAGGAAAAAATCGAATAACATAATCCCTCTTTCTCGCGCAGCTGTTGAAAGAGACGAGAGCTCATGGATTCACCGAATAGGGTGCTGAAAACAAGTATCTTATAATAATCCACAAATTTATTGGGGGGAGCAGTGCATAAACCGGTATAGATATGTAGTTGCTGGGAATTATTCTTTTTAAATTTCCAGGTTGTTTCATTAACCGGCGGCGTACGGATTTGTTCCAACCGGTTAATGGTGGAGTTATTCTGATACTTTTCTAAAAGATCAAACACTGCTTCAGGATCGACTTTGCCTGCAACTGTAACAACAGAATTTGAGGGAACAAAGCATTTTTTATAGAAAGCGTAGAGATTTTCTCTGTTTATCGTTTTTATATTCTTACACTCGCCGGTAATTCGTCTGGATAGAGAGTGATCCTTCCACATTGTTTCAAGATAGAGCTCATAAGCCTTTTCCTCGGGATTATCCTCGATAGATTGTATTTCACTAATGACTACCAGCTTTTCTTTTTCGATATCCTCAGTACTCAGAACAGAGTTGTTAACCATATCGGTGATTACATCTATCGCCAGCTTTATATATTCTCTGGGTAGAGTGCAGTAAAGACAGGTAAGCTCTTTTTCTGTAAAGGCATTTAAAAATCCACCTACCCGATCAATAGCTTGGGCAATCTGAAAGGCGGTTCTTTTTTCAGTACCCTTGAAGAGCATATGCTCCAGGAAATGAGCGAAACCCTCTTCACTCGCTGTTTCATCCCTGGAACCATGCCGGTACCAGAAGCCGATGGAAACAATATCAGTATTTTCTACAGTTTCCAGGATGGCGCTGCTGCCATTCTTCAGTTGCCGGAAATGGATCAATAGTTATCTCCGCCGGTTGCCGTGCTGACCACCTCTATTTGATGAGCCTGAGCGGTAATTGTCGCCGCCCTCACGGGGGGGAGGACCGCTCCGGTTTGGCTTGCCTGTTTCCTCTATTAAACTCAGATTTATTCTGCCCATTCTGTCAATCTCAAAAAGCTTTACCTTGACCTCCTGTCCTTCTTTTAGAACATCAGAGACAGATCTTACATGTTCAGTGGATAATTTGGAAATATGACAGAGCCCCTCTTTGCCTGGCAGAAACTCAATAAAAGCGCCGAAATCAGTGATTCGTTTGACAGTGCCTGTATACCATTTTCCCACTTCCGGTTCTTCGATTATACTTTCGATCATGGCGCGCGCTTTTTCAGCCCCTTCTTTTTCCTTGCAGTAAATTGTTACCTGGCCGCTATCTTCGATATTAACCGTGGCTTCGGTTTTTGCGGTAATACTCTTTATCATCTTACCACCAGGACCTATTACCATGCCAATTTTGTCTTCATCTATCTGAAAGGTCATAATCTTCGGTGCGTAATCCGAAATAGAGTCCCTCGGTTTTTCAATAGTCTTATTCATTATATCCAGTATATGCAAGCGGCCGGTTCGGGCCTGATCCAAAGCCTGACTGAGAAGAGAACCCTCGACTCCGCCGATTTTTATATCCATCTGAAAAGCGGTTATGCCTTTGGCGGTTCCGGCAACCTTAAAGTCCATATCGCCCAGATGGTCTTCTTCTCCGAGAATATCACTTAATATTACATAATCGCTCTCGTCTTTGACCAATCCCATGGCAATCCCGGCTACAGGCGCGCTTATGGGTACCCCGGCATTGAGCAAACTGAGGGTGCTGCCGCAGACAGTTGCCATAGATGAGGAGCCATTTGATTCCAGAACATCCGAGACCACGCGGATAGTGTAGGGGAAATCTGCATTAGCCGGCAGAACTTGTTGCAGAGCCCTTTCTGCCAGACGACCATGACCGATCTCCCTACGGCCGGTAAATAGACGTTTAACCTCGCCCACTGAAAAGGGAGGAAAGTTATAATGCAGCATAAATGATTTTCTGTTATCTCCCTCGAGGTCATCCATAATCTGTTCATCACGGATTGTGCCGAGGGTGGTAACAGCCAGGGCCTGGGTCTCGCCCCGAGTAAATAGGGCTGAGCCGTGAGTACGGGGCAGTACATCGATCTCACAGGTAATCTGGCGAATATCCTCCGGCCCGCGGCCGTCGGTACGGATCTTATTTTTGATAATTGATTTACGTACAATATCAGATTCCAGCTCTTCGAGGATCTTATGAATCAGAGCTGTCTGTTCCTCAGGAACCTTTTCAGTAAAGCTTTCCACTGTCTCTTCAACTATCTGTCTGATAGCTGCATAACGATTCTCTTTGCCTTTAACAAAACAGGCCTTTTCCATTCCGGCAGTGGCGGAGTTAATAATTTCACTTTTCAGCTCCGGTGTTAGCCCTTCTTCCTCATCTTTGAGCGGGAGTTTGGTCTTACCGGCTAACTCGGCAAGTTGGCGCTGAATACGGCAGATCTCTTTAATTGTTTCATGAGCGGTTGAAATTGCCCGGGTCATCAGTTCTTCCGGGATCTCACTGGCCCCGCCTTCAACCATGGTTATGCCTTCCTCAGTGCCGGCCACCAGTATTTCCAGGTCACTCTCTTCGATCTGGTCAAAGGTAGGGTTTACGATAAAAGTATCATTCATGCTGCAGATGCGCACCGCTCCGATAGGTCCGGCAAAGGGTATATCGGATATCACCACCGCTGCCGAAGCTGCTACCATTGCTATTACATCCGGCGGATTAACCTGATCGGCGGAAATAGTCGTGGGTACTATCTGGATCTCCCTTTTAAATAATTTAGAAAAAAGAGGGCGCATTGCTCGATCTATCAGCCGTGAAACCAGTATTTCCTTATCCTTGGGTCTTGCTTCTCTCTTCAGAAAACCGCCGGGTATTTTACCGGCAGCGTAATATTTCTCATTATATTCAACGGATAAAGGAATAAAATCCAATTCTTCCCTTTCCTTATCCGAGCAGCAGATGGTAGCCAGAACCGCGGAGCCTGAATATCTGGCATAGACGGCGCCATTCGCCTGTTTTGCCATGCGTCCGGTCTCAAGAACCAGTTCATCCTGTCCTATTTTTAATTTAACATTATGTATCATTATTTTTCCTTATCATTTTATTTCTGTTTTGATTACTTGCGTAGAGAGAGACGCTTGAGAATTTCCCGGTATTTATCCACGTTCTTTCTCTTTAAATACTTTAATAGTTTTCTTCTTTGACCTACCAGCTTCAGCAGACCCCGTCTGGAATTATGATCCTTTTTAAACACCTTGAAATGTTCGGTAAGTTCGGTAATTCTTTTGGTCAAAAGGGCAATTTGTACTTCAGCTGATCCGGAATCCTTTTCATGAAGACCAAAATCTTTTATTATTACAATTTTTTTTTCTTTGGTAAGTGCCATTTCTATCCTCCTAATCTAATCTTAATTAAACAAAATATATTTTCTTTACCTCAGCAGCGCTGGATAATTTCCATTTAATTGCTTCCCTGTCGATAATCACTTCCCCTTCAGTTTTACCTTTATCAGTATCAAAGAATACCCGGAAAAGGCCTTCATCCGGGAGCATTTGAGCCAGTTCCTTCCTTCTTAAAGAAATCCACCCTTCATCTTTCTGGAAGGACTCAAATGATGAAAGGTCAAGAAAATAATCCTGGCCAAGCATCTGCCGGACCTCGAAGAATCTGGCCCGCTTTATTTCCTTACGGATACGCGAACTGCTTACTATCCTGCCTCCGTAGGTGGTTGGACCAATAACCTGAATATTAGTGGAACTTCCTATAAAGGCTTCCCTTAATTCGTCTATCTGCGTATCCTTCCGATAACCAATTGCAAAATTATAACCCACAACAATTCTGCTTATATCAAAAAGGCTCTGCAGCGTATTAATAAAATCACTCCCTGCCAGTTTACTGAATTCAAAGGAAAAGTCAATCAGCACGGTCCAGGCAACTCCCATGCTTTTAAGTTTATCTATTTTCTGCTTCAAGGATAGTATTTTTCCTTCAATTTCCCGATGTTTAAGAACCTGGGCCGGATTGTTGGTAAAGGTAAAAATAAGAGGCAGGGCTTTATCCGGGTTGTGCACAACTGTTTTTACGAGCTGCTGATGGCCGATATGCAGACCATCAAATACACCAATTGAAATGGCAACCGGTCCGGTTATCTGCGATTTAACAATACTGATATCTTCCCAGCTGATGATCTTCACGACTTTATACCAAAAACCCCTTGATAGCTGTATTTTCCGTTTTTTCTTGAAGCAACAGCCAGCATTTGTTCATTTTCGCCAAAGAGAGCGTATAATCCATCGGAGAGCTGCATGGATGCAGACAGTTGCTTATCGCTCAGGCTTTGACCATTTATAATTTTACTGCTCAATAGATTAGAAACGGTTATTTTCCTTATATCAGGAAATATCTTCAGGAATTTTACCGGCGGAATAATATCACTTTCCGGGTTAAAACTCTCGGGTGTAACTGCATTTTTAAGGTGAAAATTACCGACTGAAGTACGCTGGAGACGGCTGACATGAGCGCAGGAAGAGGCCAGACGCCCCAGATCCCGCGCCAGAGAGCGTATATAGGTTCCTTTAGAGCATTTTACCTCAACTGAAAGTTCCGGCGGTTTATAAGCGATAAGCCTGATATAATCTATTCTCACCTTACGGGGCTCCAATTGCGGGGTGTTGCCGGAGCGGACGAGTTGGTAGGCTCTGCTGCCGTTAATATGGATCGCTGAATAAACCGGAGGAATTTGCTCTATCTGTCCAATCTGCCTTTCTATTGCCTGTTCAACAGCTTTCAAGCCGGGTATCTCTCTTTCAAGAGTGATTTCTCCCTCCGGGTCTAAGGTATCAGTTTCTTTACCAAAGATAATTACAGCGCGATAGGTCTTATCTAATGACAAAAACAGCGGAGAGAGCCTGGTCGTCCTGCCGGTAAGCACAAGTAAAAGACCTTCAGCAAATTTATCCAGAGTACCTGTATGGCCGATTTTTCCGGTATGCAGTTTCTGCTTTAAAGTTCCCAGTGTCTGAAAAGAGGTAATTCCCTCAGGCTTGGCAAGCAGCACAAGCCCATCCATAATACAATTCAACCTATAAACTCTTAAGTAATTCGTCCATTTTGAATCCCCGTTCGATTGACTGATCAGATTTAAATGTCAATCTGGGGATTGCCCTCAGGTGAAGCCGGCGCCCCAGGGTTCCCTGTATAAATCCTGCAGAATGGTTTAAAGCCTTTACTGTCAGTTCACAAATATCGTGTTCACCAAAGTAGGAAATATAAACAACCGCATATTTCAAATCCTTTGATAATGAGATATCCGATATCCTGCTCAAGGGATCTATGCGCGGGTCTTTAAGTTCTTTTTTGCTGATCAATGAACTGATTTCTTCTCTCAGCAGGCTTTTAACTTTTTTTAGCCTGATCTCTCCCATCTCCGCCTTCCAGTTTTTTGGCCAGTTCGATGATCTCATAGGCTTCTATTAAGTCGCCTATTTTGATATCGTTGAAATTATCAATACCGATACCGCATTCAAAGCCTGTTTCCACCTCACGGGCATCATCTTTAAATCGTTTAAGGGATGATATTTTGCCTCTATAGATGCCGACACCATCCCGGAATAATTGAACATCTGCTCCCCTACGGATCTTACCGGAAGTTACATAACAGCCGGCAATTGTCCCGATTTTAGGAACCTTGAAAATATTACGTACTTCAGCAACGCCCAGGGTCTGTTCTTTGAGTTCCGGAGACAACAATCCTTCCATAGCTGATTTGATGTCTTCAATGGCTTCATAGATAATATTATACTTACGTATCTCTACTTTTTCCTGATCTGCCAGAGTCTGAGTATTGCTGCTTGGACGGACATTAAAGCCGATAATAATTGCATTCGAAGCTGAGGCCAGCATTACATCATTTTCATTGATAGTTCCGGCCGAGGCATGTCTGGTGACCAGTTTAATCTCAGAAGTGCTCAATTTTTCAAGGGCATTCTGCAAGGCTTCAACTGAGCCATGCACATCACCCTTGATTATTACGTTAAGTTCCTTTAGTTCTCCTTCTTTTATCTGTTCATAGAGGTTATCAAGGGTAATTTTTTTCAAATTCCTGGATTGCTCGCGTTTTTTCAGTTCCTGGCGTTTTATGCCGATCTGCCGCGCTGATTTTTCAGAGTCTGTAACCTGGAAAGGATCACCTGCATTGGGAATCCCGGTAAAACCAAGAATTTCAACCGGCATGGAGGGTGTTGCTTTCTCAATCCGATCGCCTCTATCATTAAACATAGCCCTGACTTTGCCCGGAAAGATCCCGGCCACATAGGAGTCACCCACATTAAGAGTGCCCCTCTGCACAAGCACTGTTGACACTATTCCGCGGCCAAGATCGATTTTTGATTCAATAACATGTCCCTCTGCGCGGCAGTTATAACTTGCGCTCAACTCAAGCATTTCCGACTGCAGCAAAATGTTTTCCAGGAGGTTATCTATACCGATTTTCTTTAATGCAGAAATTTCACAGTAAATTGTGTGCCCTCCCCACTCTTCGGGTACCAATTCATATTCAGAGAGCTGCTGTTTGATACGCTCAGAATTAGCTTCAGGTAAGTCGATTTTATTGATAGCTACAATAATCGGCACACCGGCCGCTTTGGCATGATTTACTGCCTCTACTGTCTGCGGCATTACACCGTCATTTGCAGCTACAACAAGTACTACAAAATCAGTAATTTGAGCACCGCGTGCCCTCATTGTGGTAAATGCTTCGTGGCCCGGTGTGTCCAGAAAGACCAACCGGCCCTGTGGAAGCTCAACAACATATGCACCGATGTGCTGGGTAATGCCGCCGAATTCCGTATCAACCACGTTAGCCGATCTGATAGTATCAAGGAGCTTGGTTTTTCCGTGATCCACATGACCCATTACCGTTATTATCGGGGGTCTGGACTGCATTTCCTCTTCCCTGTCTTTTTCAGTTTCAATTACAGTTTCATCATAAAGGGAAACAATATTTACTTTACAGTTATATTCATCGGAAAGGATTGTAGCAGTTTCGGCATCTATCTGCTGGTTTATAGTTGCCATCATTCCCATACCCATGAGTTTGGAGATTAATTCAGATGCCTTGAGGTTCATCTTCCTGGCCAGATCAGATACTGTTATTACCTCCATAATCGATATCTCTTTTGGTATGGGATTGGCCCGATGAATTGCTTTTTTCTTCACCGGTATCAGCTTTTCATGATATTCCTGTTTACTTTTCCTTATGTAAGCGCCCTTTTTCTTAGCCTTGAAAAACTTCTTTCCCGGGCTTTTTTTAATATCTACCGGACGTTGATCCGTAGGTCTTGATTGCGACGGTTTGAATCCAGGTTGTCTTGAGCCTGAAAAGCCTGGTCTGCCACTTTTTCCGTCAACCTTTTGAAGCCGGGAAGTGGGTCCTCTGGGCGGTGCTGTTATCTGTGAACCGCTTCGGCTTGGGAAGCGATCGGGAGCTCTACCTTTCATCCTTACCAGGGGCGGTTTTCTGTCGAATGTTTTTTTCTGCTGGGAAATAACGTTTCTTACTTTGGGAATTTCTTTTTGCAGTTCAGGAGTTTTTTTATCAGTTTGGATTATGCCTTTGGGCATACCTTTGGCTATACCTTTTTTAAGAAAGACAACCTTTTTCTTAATAACAACAACCTTCTTTTTCTCAACATTCCGACTTTTTTCTTCAGTAGAAGGAAGTGGTTGGGCGTTTCTATGCTTTATAAGAGTTGCTTTTGGTTTTTTCTGTTCTTCCTGTTCTTCTTTTTTTTTCTGTTCTTCCGGCATAAATCACCTTTTTCGCTGACCTCTATTAAGCTAAAATAATCTTATAGCTACTGGTCAATTTCCTCTTCTGTTTCCCCCTTATCGGAGTCATCGGAGTCCTCAAAGCTTAACCCTACTCCGCATTTTGGGCAAGAGGTCATATCTACAGTTATTGTATGCCCGCATTCGGGGCATTCATAAGTTTCCTCAATTGGGATCTCTTCTTCTTCTTCTGCTGCTGCTGCTGGTTCAACTCCGCTCGCTACGCTTGCTGTGCTCGGTTCGCTCGCTACGCTCGGTTCCGCCTCTTCGATTTGAGCGGTTTGTTCTTCTTCAACGATCTCGACATTTTCATCAAGTATCTGCTTTATTGTTTTTGCGTCTTCGGCAGATATTCCATTCAGAGAAGCTATTTCTGTTTCACTCAATATTACCAGGTCTTCTATGTTTTTGATGTTGTTGAGGGCCAGTTTGGCGGCCAGGGCTTCAGAGAGACCCGGTAATTCGCTAATACGTACAATTTCCTCCTCAACTTCGCCAAAGAGTGCTGATACAGCTTTTTTGGTTTCTGCTGAAAGGTCCATTTCAGAGAATTGTGATTCAGATTTTACATCAATATTCCAGTCCACCAGTCGATTGGCCAGCCTGACATTCAATCCCTGTTTACCAATTGCCAGGGAGAATTGATTGTCCGGCACGACAACCATAGTTTGTTTCTTAGCTTCATCGAGAATAATCACCTGGCTCACCTCGGCCGGTGAAAGAGCATTCTTTATAAAGATTCTGGGGTCTGGATCATACTTGAGTACATCGATTTTTTCACCTTCAAGTTCTCTTACCACTGCCTGAATACGGACACCTTTCAAGCCTACGCAAGCTCCTACGGGATCTACATCTTCACGATTGGAATAGACAGCGAGTTTGGTTCGGTATCCCGGCTCACGTACGATTTTAAATATTTCAATGGTCCTGTCGTAAATCTCAGGAACTTCCAGTTCAAATACTTTCTTGACAAAATCGGTATGAGTACGCGACAGGATTATCTGAAGACCGGTTGGGGTTTTGGTAACTTCATAAATCATGGCTCTGATACGATCATTGGGATGATATACTTCGCGCGGCGATTGGTATTTCTTAGGCAAAATACCTTCGGTTTTGCCCAGATCAGCATAAATATTGCCATTCCGTTCCCGCTGATAGTAACCTATAATCATCTCGCCTATCTTTTCCTGATATTCTGAGTAAAGAGTGTTTTTTTGGATATCTCTTAAGCTCTGTTTAGCCTTCTGCTTAGCGCTCTGCACTGAGCCACGGTCAAACTCCTTCGGATCAATCTCAATTAACAGTTCATCGCCGATTTCGCATTCTTCATTAAGCAGCAAAGCCTCGCTCAATGAGATCTCCTGAACAGGATCTTCCACTTCTTCAACAATTTTCTTTTGAGCGAATACTGAAACTTCAGAGACCTCCTCATTGAAACGAACAACAGCATTATCCACTACTCCGTATTTTTTCTTGTAAGCGGCAAGAAGTGAATCCTCGATTGTCCTCATAACCAGGTCAATGGAGATACCCCGATCCTGAATAAGCTGTTTAATAGCATCAGCCATTTTCGAAGACATTTTTTATTTTCCCACCTCCTGTGTGTAGTCCAATCTTGCTTTTCGAATATTCTTAAGTTCTATTTTCAAGCTACCCTGCTCCTGCTCGAGTGTTAATATATTTTCCTTAAAATCTACAATTATTCCTCTTATCCAATCAGACCCGGCTTCCGTAAGCAGCGTTATTCCCCGCCCCTTGAATATCGAGTATTCCCTGGGACTTTTAATCTTTCTGTTGATCCCAGGTGAAGAAACTTGAAGTGCTATGTCGTGTAAACCGGGAATCATTTCTAATCGGGGGTAAATATTACGCGAAATTGCTGCACAGTCATTACTGCCAACCCCTTCTTTGCTGAATACTACAATGGAAATGTGGTTGAGCTGCTTGCTTTTGCCCAGCTTGCATTCCACTATAGAAAAACCCATTCCGGCAATAACCTCTTCAATCTCATTATATATAGTTTCTTCTAAGTCATTCACCTCCATCACCCATAAAAAAAGAGCCGCTTTACCGACTCTTCATGCTGCTAAATATAATTTTAAGTCTGGTGAAAGGATAACAGTAAGGGAGCGAATTGTCAAGAGAAGGAATTTCTTCCCCGATATATTTATTTGCTATTAAACTTTAATTGTCATCTAATTCTTTTTATTTAATCTCCTATTTTTGGAGTGAAGTATGAAAAAATCTTTTCTGATTCTCATCTGCTTTCTATGCATTTACAGTCTCTCAGGCCAGAGATTAAGCCTTGCTGTTACCCAGGTTGAGCCAATTGGTGTCGACAGGGACACCGCCCGCCTTGTGGAGGAGCATCTGCAGACAGAGCTATCTAAGATCCCCATTTTCCAGCTTGTAGAGGGGGAAAGGCTCGATGCGCTTTTAGAGGAGCAGGAGCTCCAGCTCTCCGGAATTACCAGCACGGCAAGCGCAGCACAGGCCGGCAATATCAGGCACAGCCTTATGCTTTCCTGGCTTTATTTAGAATCCCCAAAACCCTTAACAGGGCTAACTCGATTTCCTTCATATTATCTAAATTAACTTTACCAAGTCGCTCAATAAATCTCCTATGAGAAACCGATCTAATCTGAAATGTATCTGCACACGAAGGTTTATCTAAATTATTCTCTGAATTCGGATTTAAAAGAACCATCCACGGCGCTTGTTTGTAATGTTCCTTCCACTGTGTAATTGGCACGATAACTTTAAGTGGAAGGATCCCTATTGAATCAACATTAACTATAACAGCAGGTCTTTTTTTCCTGATTTCCCCACCAATTGTTGGATCAAGATTAATAAGCCAGACTTCACCCCTCTTCATGAAATTCCTCGATGTCCAACGCTGTAAATACAGTAAGCTCCTGGTCGTTCATGTAGTCTTCCTTAAGCAGTTCTGCTGCTTTAAACATTTGACGCTCTTCGTGCACACGAATTTGCTCATCTAAAAATCCACGAATAAGATTTGAGATACTTCGATTTTCCTGTTTTGCAATTTCAGCCAATACTTTACGCTGTTCTTCCCTCAGGATTATTTGTGCACGTACCATTTGTGCCTCCAAGCAAATACATCATTGAATTACATACTAAATATACATCATTACCATATTTCAGTCAATAGATTGAGAAAACACAATTTGCCGAGACTGGCAAATGAACCTTTTTAAAGATTTTTACTTATGAAACTCTATTTAGTCTTTAGAAAAAGAGCGTCATTTTCATCGTAGCTTACGAATTGAGTGCCTTTATCCCCTATTTATTCTTATATTGCTAAGGGAAGTATAAATTGATACTATGAACAAATTTGAGTATTGCTTGTAAATAGTTGAAATGTTTACTACTGATAATATTCGTCCGGCAGGGCCAGAGGAAATTAATTTCTACGAAAACAACCTGTATCCATTACAGGATGCTGTATTTACAATGTTACAGACAGATCGTTTTTATTTAAGCGGCGGCACCTGTCTGTCCAGGTTTTATTATTATCATCGTTATTCAGAAGATCTGGATTTTATTTTCAACGGCAGCCAATATCTAAAAGAGGAATTCGAAGTCGAATCCAGAAATATAATCAATAGATTGCAAAAACAATATGAGATTGAAATAACTTTAAACGGAGAATTCTTTAAACGCGGCTTTATCCAGTCAAACAAGATTGAGCTCAAAATAGAATTCATCTATGAAAATTATCCACATATTGGGGAATTTCATGAAAATACAGGTATTATAATCGATAGTAAAGAAAATATTGGAACTAATAAAATTACCGCAATTTATGACCGTAAAACTGCCAAGGATTTCGTAGATCTTTATTATCTACTGCAAGATATGGATTTGTCACTGCTTACAGAATGGGCAAAGTATAAGGTTGTTCCTCTGGATTATGAGGGTACAATTATTGCTCTTTCAAATAGCAAAATAGAAGGCACGGCATTATTGAAAAAAAATATGTCACCTGACGCAATGAACCAATTCGCTCATGGTCTGATAGGAGATTTGATAAGCAATGCACGATCCTCTTAAAAAATATTTTTGGGATGGTACGGAAAATTTATCCGAGGGGTTCAAATTAAGGCGGATCATTGAGTATGCCTCCTTTCCTGACTTGATAAGATATCCTCCGGACAAGTTGAAAATCTACTTAGATTCAATCGATGTTGACTCTCTAAGGACAAGTGATAAGAGGAAACGATTTATCCGTCTGATTTCTCCTTATATCGCCGAATCGGAAACCTGGGAAGAAATTATTTTTAAAATGACAGGATCTTAAAATTTCAGAACAATATCAGAAACTCTATTTAGCCTTCAGAACCCTGTATCTTCCACTCCAGTTATCCCTCCACTTCCACAAATACTGTTTTAATAATCTAAAGCCAGGGTTACCAGGTTAACGGATCGGCAGCCTGCCGCTCGGAGTACCCGGGCGCACTCATTGCCTGTTGCCCCGGTGGTAAAGATGTCGTCGAGCAATACTACGTCGATAGAAGTATTTGGCAAATCACCTTTTAGGCTTATGGTATTTCGTATATTTTCCGCTCGCTGCAGGAAATCCATGGACTTCTGCGCTTTTTTCCCACTGCGTTTCAATATCCTTGCCGTTGTTATTCCATAGAATCCTTCAAGGCAGCGGGTAATAAGATCAACATGCTCCCAGTCCCTTTGCCCCCATGGCTGTTTTCGCGGCGGCACAGGTATGACTATTGATCGGGGATAGAGGCGCTTAAGAGCTTCAGCCAGGAACCCGGCAAAAATCAGGGCTACTCTCTTTCTTCTCCTGAATTTATATTGATAGATCAATTCCTTGATTACGCCGCTGTACTCAAAAATGGAATAGTTTGTATTAAAGTTGTATTCTCTCTGCCTGCAGGCAGTGCAGATATCCTTTTCAGAGATCAGCGCTCTGCTGCAGACAGAACAGCGCCTGCCTGCTATTGGTTTAAGCCCTTGCAGACATGACAGGCAGACTGGTTTAAGGGATTGGCTCCTGCCCAGGAGCATTTCACCGCAGAGCAGGCATTTCCCCGGGAAAAAGATTTCCAGAAACGTATTTATGTATTCCTTTTTGATAAAAGAAGTATATCCCGTGGCAGTCTTGGCTGCAATACAAATATTTGACAGCTGCCCGATTTCAAGGTAAAATACTGACCGGGGGGAGGGGAAATGAAAATAGTTGAAAGCAGGATACCGCCGGAAAAAAGCGGTAACCTGGGTAAACAGGAACGCGGCGAGAGATCTGCGGATGTCAAAAAAGGTACTTTTAATAGTTCGGCGATTTCCAACCGGCAGAGAGATGTTTTAGCGATTTCTCCGGTACATTCGCAGATTATTCAGATGCAGCGCTCAATCACCAACGCTCAGAACGCTCTGAAAAAATACGAACAATTGGCCGGTTTCCTTAACAGGGGAATGGATTCTGCCGAGGTTGAAAGTCTGTCTACGGAGCTTGCCGGCAGGGGTGGTGCTGATCCGGTCACCTTAAAGGATCCGTCTGTTCTAAAAAGCATAATTCAGGAATTGCATGATCAAATCAAAGAGCAATCAATTGCTTTAAGTCAATTTGAGATTAAGGAACAGAATTTACATTCACTGACCCATAAGGACCACGCCGAAGAAATGCTCAAGAAAACTGTAGTCGCCTTAAAAGCAAATGGTGATATTAAGCTCAAGATTAAAGCGGAGAATGTTTTAGATCTGCTCTCCTGATCTGCATGCGAGCCATGCGAGCTCTGCGCATTGAGTCACACCTGCTTTTTAATTTCGTTCTGCCAGTGTGCCAGGCGGTTCAGAGCTTCAAGTGGAGTAGTGCTGTCCAGTTTGATATTAAGTATTTCTTCCTGAATTACCTGGGCGGCTGAAAACAGGAGGGGCTGCTCACTCGGAGCCTCTTTCAGATTATCCCTGTCAGCTGATTGCTGCCGGCTTTTTAGGGATCGGGGAGTTTTTTCCCGGGTGCTGAGATGCCAGAGCATTTTCGCTGCCTCAGTTATTACTTTTTCAGGTACACCGGCGAGTTTGGCAACATGGATTCCGTAAGAGTTGTCCGAAGGCCCGGACCTTACTTTCTTAAGAAAGACTATTTCACCATCTTTCTCTAAAACATCCATTGAAAGGTTAACCAGATGTTTATGCTTTAGATCGGTTAATTCGTGAAAATGGGTGGCAAAAAGGGTCTTTGCTCTTACATAATTCAACAGGTATTCGCTCACTGCCCAGGCAATTGAAAGACCGTCATTAGTGCCGGTGCCCCTTCCTATTTCATCCATAATGATCAGACTCTTGTCCGTGGCGGAACGGAGTATATTGGCAGTCTCATTCATTTCCACCAGGAAGGTCGATTCCCCCCTGGCCAGGTTGTCCGTTGCCCCCACTCTGCAGAAAATATTATCGGTTATGCTTATATTTGCCTCAGAGGCCGGCACAAAGCATCCTATTTGAGCCATTAGTATGATTAATGCAGTTTGCCTTAAGAATGTGGATTTGCCGGCCATATTGGGTCCGGTTAGGAGAACAAAAAAATTACCGGAGCTGATAAGATTCAAATTGTTGGGAATAAATGAACCGGGTGGAAGGTTGGCTTCAACTACCGGGTGGCGTCCCTCTTCAATCTTTAAAAGACCGCGGGAATTGATTTTCGGGCGAATGTAACCCTGCAGGGTGGCGGCAAAGGCAAAGGATTGCAGTACATCAAGATCAGCTATGACTTCGCAAAGGTCCAGGATAATACCGGTTGCTTCGCCTACTCTGGAACGTATTTTTAAGAATAGCTCTCTCTCCAGTTCTACAATTTTTTCCGAAGCATTATTAATTTCGATTTCCTTTTCAGTTAATGTCTCAGTAGTAAAACGTTCGCCGTTAACCAGGGTTTGGCGGCGAATAAAATGGTCGGGAACCAGATTGAGATTAGCTTTGGTAACCTCAAAAAAATAGCCTAAAATACGGTTGTATTTGAGCTTTAAGGAGGATATGCCGCATTCTTCTCTTTCCCGGTTCAGATAATCTTCCAATATACTGCGGGCATTTTTCCGCAATATCTGCAGCCTGTCCAGATCGGTGTTGTATCCGGTTTTTATAAGATTTCCCTCGGAAAGGAGCAGGGATGGCTCTTCCAGTATTGATTCCTCCAATAAACCTTTCAGCTCTTCTACCTCATTTTTATATTTTGTAAGACGAGCTGTCTCCTGCTCCAGGTCCGGATAGCTTTTCAGCAGTTCTTCTAAAGAGAGTATAACTGCCAGGGAAGATTTTATGGCCAGAAGATCTTTAGCGTGTGCTTTTTCCATAGCCACCCTGGATATAAGACGCTCCAGATCAAAGAAGTTTTTAAAATTTTCTCTTACCTGGGAGAGCAGAATTTGATGGTGATAAAAACTATCGACAATATCCAGCCTCTTTTCAATCTGATCTTTATTCTTCAAAGGCTGGAGAATAACCTTTTTCAGTCTGCGGGAACCCATGGAGGTACGGCTCTGATCGAGCACCTCGAGCAGCGTGTGCCTGCGGCTGCGGTCCTGCATATTCTGAACCAGCTCCAGATTTCTCTGACTGGTTTCATCAAGACCGACAAAGGTATTTTCTGAATAGATGGTTAAATTCCGGATATGGGTGAGCAGGCCCCTGGATGTATCATTAATATAATCAAGTATGACACCGGCAGATAATATTTCCGGCGCCTCCCCTTCGAGGCCGAATCCCTTTAAATTGACAACCTTCAGCTGTTTTTCCAAAAGACGCCGGTTCAAATCCAGGTCAAAATTCCAGTCTGGATAGCGGTTTATGACCAATCCTTCACGTTCCTGTATTAATGCGCAGATAGCCTTATCATCTTTTAACAGAGTTTCCTGGATCAATATTTCCCTGGGAGAGAGGCGGAAAAACTCTTTCCGCAATCCTGATGCTCTATCCATGTATTTAATACGCGTGGCCAGAAATTCACCGGTGGAAAGATCAATATAGGCGAATGAAATAAATTCATTCAACCGCCCGATGGCCGCCAGGTAATTGTTGCTGTTTCTATCTAAGAAACCCTCCTCTACAGCGGTGCCCGGTGTTATTACCTCGGTTACCTCTCGTTTGGCTATTCCCTTTCCATCAGCAGGCAGCTGGGTTTGTTCACAAATGGCAATCTTCCTGCCTGCTTTGAGCAGTCGGGTAATGTAATTGGGAGCTGCATGATACGGTATACCGCACATGGGCACGCCATTTCTCCTGGTAAGGGTAATATCCAGAAGTTTGGATACTTCAAAAGCATCCTGTTCAAACATTTCATAGAAATCGCCAAGGCGGAAAAAAAGAATGGAGTTACGGTGTTCATTCTTTATTTTCTTATACTGGAGCATCATCGGGGTTGTATTGTGCATTCAAGTGGATTATATTATAAGTAATAGGAGAGGACAATATGGAAATTCAAAGCCCTGACCCCCTGAACTTACCGCCGGAGAATATTTCTCCTACTCCCGCAGAAAAAGTGGAGCCAACGCCCGAAGAAACTCCACCTGCTCCTGTAGTCGAGGAAGAAGCGGAAAGACAGGTTGATCTATTCGCTTGAAATAAGGGGGCTGTCAGATCAGTACCTGACCTATACCTTCTATAGCCGGCAGCCCTACAGACTGTAGCCCTGCTTAAAGGCAGTCTTGTTTATCTCTAGAAATCTCTTCTTTACCTTCTCTTCGATAGCATCCAGCCATAATTCCGGCGCTGTACCCAGATGCCGGGCCAGGCTGCCAAGCAGGATTAAATTAACCACCTTTAGATTGCCCAGTTTTTCAGCCATGTTCTGAGCATCGATCCAGAGGGTTTTCTTCCCTGAATTCTTAATTCTTTCTTTGATATCTCCGGGATAGTCTGATATTTTCTTTAAGAGCATACTGCCGGGAACAATTTGATAATCATTAATGAAAAATTGACCGCTATTTTTAAGCATATAGAGATAGCGGTAACCCTCGAGTTTTTCAAAACCAACCAGAAAATCGGCCTCGCCCTCAGGAATGACCGGTGAGGCAACCTGAGCGCCGAAACGTATATGGCTGGTCACACTGCCGCCGCGTTGGCTCATACCGTGAATTTCATTTTTCTTAACATCCAGCCCCTGGGCAATGAAAACAGAACAGATCAGTTCTGAGGCTAATAGTATTCCCTGGCCGCCAACGCCGCTGAGCAGAATATTGGTAACCTTTGTTTCCATAATTATTCATTCTCCTTTATCTGATGGATAGCCTCAAACTTGCAGACCTGAAAGCAAACCCCGCAGCCGGTGCAGCTGTTCATATCAATATGGGATTTATCATTCTCTACACTTATCGCCGGGCAGCCGGTACGGATACACGCCTTACAGAGAGTGCACTTATCTGTATCCACCCGGTATGGAGCAGAGGCCTGGTAGAATGGTATAAGGGCACAGGGACCCTTGCTGATGATAACTGAGGGTTCATTGAGCGTTTTGTGTTTGTTCAGCTTTTCTGTTATCTCTTTTAAATCCCAGGGATCAACCGTATCCACCTCTTTTATGCCAATAGCCAGGCATAATTTTTCCAGGTCCAGTATCGGAGCCTCTTCCCCTTTAATGTTCAGACCGGTTACCGGGTTCACCTGGTGACCGGTCATGGCGGTGATCCGGTTATCCAGGATGATAACATGGGTGGGAATTTGATTATAAACAGCATCGATTAAGGGCTGAATCCCGGAATGAATAAATGTCGAATCACCGATTGTGGCAAAGATGGGTGGTGAAGTCTCTCCATTGCGCGCCACCATGGCAGTCATGCCGTTGGCCATGGAAATTGAAGCGCCCATACATACACAGGTATCCATGGCCTCCAAAGGCGGCAAAGCCCCCAGGGTATAACAGCCGATATCGCCGTGTACTATTGCCTTCTGTTTTCGCAGGCTATGGTAAATGCCCCGGTGAGGACAGCCGGCACAGAGCACCGGCGGTCTGGCAGGCAGACTGGTATCGGTTCCGTTGGTTTCCCTTGTTTCCTGCTCTTCGCTGAATACTTTCTGCAATTTTTCCGGTGAAAGCTCGTAAAGCAGTCCGGTTTTATCCTTGCCATTAATCCGACTGTAGCCCCAGCTCTTTATGCGACTTTCCATAACCGGATCCAGACTCTCGATTACTGAAACCCTGCCCTGATGTCTATCGATAAAATCGCTGATCAGCTGTTTCGGCAGGGGGTTGGACAGGGTAATTTTCAGTATATCCGCATCCGGAAAAGCCTCGCGTACATATTGGAAATCAATCCCCGAAGTAATTATTGCTCTTCCCTTTCCCGGAAAATGGCGATTGAAGGAAAAATCTTCGGAAAATGCTTCAAGATTTTCCATTCTCTCCTCAACTATTCTATGTTTAATCCGGGCATTCATGGGCATCAGGATATTTTTTCTGAAGTCTTTCTTGTATGAAAAGCCGGAACGCGGTGTCTCACGATTTTCCAGGGTCACGACGGTCTTTGAATGGGCGATCCTGGTGGTAATCCGCAGGATTACCGGCGTATCATATTTTTCAGAAAGTTTAAAACCCTCTTTTACCAGCTCTTTTGCTTCCTGGCTGTCTGAAGGTTCAACCACTGGAATCTTGGCGAATATGCCGTACCAGCGGTTATCCTGTTCATTTTGCGAAGAGAACATGGAAGGCTCATCCGCAGTTACAATTACCATACCGCCATTTACCCCCATGTAGGAGAGGGAAAAAAGAGGGTCGGCAGCTACATTCATGCCTACATGCTTCATGGCAACCAGGGTACGGGCGCCATATAGTGAAGCGCCGATTGCCGATTCCAAAGAGACTTTTTCATTAGGAGCCCATTCTGAATATATTTCAGAAAACTCGGAGGCAATATACTGAATAATTTCAGTGCTTGGTGTGCCCGGATAGGCAAAAGCCGCTTCAGCTCCCGCTTCAAAAGCGCCGCGGGCAATTGCTTCATTTCCGGAAAGCAGTTTTTTCATATTATCCTTCCTTTGTTTTTATATAGTCTTCAAGAATTAATGAGGCGGCGATTTTATCGATTTTGTCAGCCGCTTTTTTCCAGTTAAGACCGGATTCTTTTAAAATATTTTCAGCCCCTATGCTGGTGTAGCGTTCATCCCAGAGCTCAGTCTTGATGCCCCTGGCTGTAAGCTGCCGGGCAAGATCTTCAGAGCGCCGGCATCCGTGGCTTTTGGTCCCATTTTCATTCAAGGGATAGCCGATGATAACCTTTTCAATATCCTGTTTCTCGATTATCACGAGCAGCTCAGCTATCAATTTTTTCATACCGGTGAAGTTCAGGGTTAAAAAAGGAGATGCAAAAAGTTTCATGGGATCTGAGAGTGCAAGTCCCACCCGGCGGCTGCCCAGGTCAATACCTAATAATCTCTTCAATAGCCTATTGACTTATGCTTCTGCCTGCGCGGCTCATCAATTCCTGAATAACTTTATCTGTAATATCCACTTCTTTGGTGTAATAAAAGAAAAATTGCTTAAATTGTTTGCTGTTATTCAGGATAATGGAAAAACCCTCGCTTTCGGCAACGAAGTTGATTGCTTCCAGCAATTCGTCCAGGAATTCATCGGACTGATAGAGATTTTCTGATAATTTTTTAAGCTGCTGCATTTTGATGCGCTTGTAATCTTCAAGGTATTGTTTCCTGTCAAAGATTTCCCTGTCAAGCTTTAGAGCATTCTCCTGGTCGCCGCGCATCTCCGCTTCCAGTTTTTTATTCTCCAGAGTCAATATCTGGTCGTCTATTCGCCGGATCTCCCTGAGAATTACATTCTGCTTTTCCTGCAGATCCATAACTGTCCTGGATTCCCGGAAATAGACGGAGTAGACCTTTTCAATGTCGATAATTCCAATCCTGGTCAACTGTTCGGAGAAAAGAATCGAGGAAACCGGAAAGAGAAGTGCGGAAAGCAAGATAATTTTATTTACCCTTTTCAATATTTTCCTCCTAGAAAGTATCGCCGCCCAGCGAAATTACAAAGTCCAGCCGCAGCCCAAAAAAGGGCATATTGCCGTCAATCCATTGCCATTTGCCATCCTCTATCTGAAAGCGCTGTGCCATGTACAGGCGTATTGGAAATTGGGGAATTGTAAAACGGATACCCCCGCCCAGGCTGAAGTAGAAATTTTCAATTGAAGTGTCTGACATAAACTCCGGTTTTTCCCAGGAGGTGGCTGCATCAAAGAAAAATGTCCACCAGAGAAATTGCTCCGCTATGGGTATGCGCAGCTCAAGGCGATTGTCCCATACTGCTTCCTGCTCCTTGAGCAGAGGCCATCCACGGGCAATATTCATGCCGTCAATATAGAGTAGATCGGTTGGCACGGTTATCGGATCCTCCTCGCCGAACTGGGGCAGAATTACAGAGAGCGACGTATGGGCTGCCAGGACTACTTTAAGGTTCCAGTTGGTAAAAAGGGGCAGATCCAGAAGGGTCATAAAGCCCTCTGCCGTGCTGTCCGTGCGTATATAGTGGCGATCGCCAAATAAAAAACCGCCGGTAAAGGAGAGCCCCTGAGCCAGGTAAAAGCCTTTTGTGGGATTAAGGAAGTAATCCCGTTTATCCCAGTAGAGTGTATTTCCCAGCTTGTTTACTATACTCCAGTTGTCCAGACCGGCCCGCACCTCCGGATCAAAGGGCCGGTAAAGGGTTTCATCATAGGTCAGCAGCTCCAGGCTGGTGCTCAATCCCGAGCGTATACCCAGCCAGCCCAGGGGTGTGTAATAGCGATAGCCGGTATTAATTCCGGTTGATACCTTCCAGCTGGTATACTCCATGTTATACTGATAGGGAGGAGTTTCGCCATTGGCTAAGGCCTCCTGGTATTCTTCCCAGGATTCATAGGGATCAGGAAAGGCCTCATCTTCATAACCGGTAAAAATAGGCGGTAGAATATCCTGGTAGATATTGGGAACCATAGCATGTTCAAGAGAGAAATTGAGGCCTCCTGACCAACGGGTCCCGAACATCCAGGGTTCTCTGAAGGTTACAGATCCCATTTGCCTTAATGTAGAAAGTTCCATTTCCAGACCGAAGGTCTGTCCCCTGCCCCGCCAGTTGCTCTCTGTCCATTTGATCATTCCGTTTATCGGGTAATCACCACCGGAAAACATAATGCCAAAGTTTATACTGGCCGTGCTTCCCTCTTCAATATTTATTACCAGGTCCATCAGCCCCTCTATGCTCCCCTGCGGGGTTTCCGGGGTAATGGCGGTAAAGTACTGCAGATTGTAAAGGTTTCTCAATCCCTGAATGATCTTGGCTTTATTAAATATATCGCCTACCTCAAAGGGCAGTTCGCGGTAAATTACAAAATCCTTTGTTTTTTCATTGCCTTTCAGGATTATATTTTCAATATGAGCGCGGTCTTTCTCAATAATACGCACCAGGTAAACAATGTCTTTTTTTATTTCATCCCGTAGTTCCTGCCGGTCAATTATGTTGAATATATATCCATTTTCATAATAGAGGTCAGTTGTCCGCTGGAAATCAGCTTCGAGCTTCAATTTATTAAGTATACTCCCCTCTTTCTGACGAACCAGCTTATTCAGCTCCTCATCAGAAAAAATATTATTTCCCTCAAATTTCATACCGCCATAGGTATATTGCTCACCCTCTTCAATAAAAAGAGTGAGCAGCAGGTAGTTTTTATCCTTTTCCGGATCTTTTTCCTCGGTTCGGTCTACCTTTACCACCCTGGCATCAATAAAACCATTTTCACCATAATAATCCTGGATCATTAATATATCCTCTTCCAGCTTGCTTTGCTGGAAGATGCCCTTGGAAAAAAGAGCCTGGGCTTTGGTTTTCATTTCCTTCCGCAGGGTGCTGTCAGAGGCGAAGGAATTGCCTGAAAAGGAAATTTCCTTTATTGTGGTCTGCGATCCTTCTATGATTTCAAAGCTTACTCTTACCGTATTATCCTCATCAACCATTTCAACCTTACCGGAAACCTGGGCAGACATAAAACCCTTCTGTATATAAAGCTCATTTATTGCGTCTGAATCCAAATCCACCTTGGCCTGACTTACCATATCTCCTTTTTTCAGGAGAATAGTATCCAGAATCTCACCTTTGCGCAGATGGTGAGCGCCCTCAATTACAATTTTAGAGACGGTAGGTTTTTCGGTAATCAGGAATTCAATAATTACACTTGTTTTTTCTTCATCACCGGGCAGAGCATTAGATTCAATTTCCTCAAAATAATCCAATGCGTACAACCTGCCCTGCATTTCCCAGAAAATATCCAGATCGAAGTTTTCACCTATATATGGGCGCACCAGGGGCAGTAATTCACTTTCCGATACAGTATCTAATCCGGAAATCTTTATATCAGCAATAGGTTTACCAAGATACCACTCTTCTTCCTCCTGAGCAAAAAGCATATAAAAGGGTAATAAAAGTAGAAAAATAATCAATAACAGCTTCGGCATAAGGTCTCCTTAATCAAATTCAGCTATTTGTGTTGTTCTATATTCTCCGGTTTCCTTTTAATAGGAATATGACCACCGCAATCCCAGGGAATTATCAGTGAGAAAAAGGTCTTCCGGATGTTTGGGAGCGAAGGACCACTCCAGAAGAAAAAAAGGCGTTGACCATTCAAAGTTTATCTCTCCTTCAGTCTGCACTCCACTCTCCTCATATAATCCGCTTTCGGTCACATCGGCCGCCTGAAATCTAACCACCATCTCCAGGAAGAGGTCCGTACCAAGATACTTTCCAAGAGAGAGGGTGGTATTGTCAAGTGGGTTGACCATATTGCCGATTGTTTTTTCACTAAGTATTTTATCTATTAATACATTTTGTACAAGTTGTGTACGAATAGTAAATAGATCAAGTTTTAATACATCCCTTACTGCCCGCTCAAATGGACGCAGAATTCCAAACTGGCTTACTACATCACTTGTCAGGTAAACTGCGGAAACACCGAAACCACTTTCCTGAAAACGGCTTGCTATTGAGCCGCCGATAAGGCTTAATATTTCGGTATCCGGGCGGGATGGCTCAGAGAAAAAACGGGGCGAGAATTGGCTTAGCCGATTATCCGCCTGCAGATAGATCTTTATCTCTTCATTATTCTGATCCCGCTCTCTGATTTCAGCTAAAGCCTTGATCCGCGGATCAAATTCTTCATAACTTTCGACAAAGGTAATATTACCCTCCTTTAAATAAAAGCTGCGGTCGAAATAGAATATTTCTCCGCCTCGAATGTCAATTTTTCCGGCCAGGCTGAAATCATTTCTCTCCCGATCAGTAGACACCGTCATTATGTAACCCTGTTTGGCGTAGGTGCGGATTACGGGAAAATTAATGGAGGGCCAAAAAAACTCCACCCTCTTGCCTGTCTTAAGGTTGAGATCTACTGAAATTGGAATCTCAACCGCCTCTTCGGTACGGCTCTGATCAACTGCAACCCGGCAGCTGTCTATGAGTATATCACCCTCCAGGCGAACCATCTGGGGGGAAACATGGAGATCAAGCCTGCCTCTGGCAAAGCCGTCGGTGAGAACAGGTCCGAAACGATATTTGATCCATAGCCCCGGAGGTGTTTTAAGGCGCTGATCATCAAATGCGCGGCCGCTGACATCGAAAGAAAGCTCAAAGGCATTGGGAAGCCAGTGATCAATATAGAAAATTCCTTCTGCCGAGACAAGCGCTCCCCCTGCTTTCGTACTGACCGGCTCTAAAGTAAAACTCTTGCCGCGGAAGACCAGCAAGCCGTTAGTCTTATCTGTAACACTGGGAGAAAGGGCAAAATATATAACTGTATCACTTGCACTCAACTGCCCCAGGTAATCTGGATCATTAAATGGGCCGGTAATGCGCAAACGCCCTTTGGCTGAACCGGCGGTAAATTTTATGATCTCATTGCCGGTGAGAAGATTAATAACATCCATATCCAAATGTGAAACTGTAAAGAGGGCTTCTATATCCCGCTCTGAGATAATACCCTCAGCTATACCCTGAATTGGCAGAGGCTCCAGCAGTTTAATCTCAAAAGAACCATCCTTACTTACCAGAGCATGTATAGCGTCTTCGGGCCCGCCGTCAATATAGAGCTTTCTGTCTTTGGTGGTAAAATCCAGGATCCAGTCCTCATAAGGCTCTTTTTCCACTACAATATTGGTCAATGTGAGACGGCTGGAAAAATTTCTTTCGAATAGAGAGGCAAGGTCAAATTGTTTTGCCGGGGTCTCTGCTTTTCCCTTGAAATCAATATCCAGATCCACCCTCTTCTTAAACTGTACCGCCCGGTAGCTGGAGCCGTAATTGAAAGTACCATCTATTAAATTAAAAACCCCGCTCCCATCGAGAAAACGATGGTTCAGGTAGGCAAAATTAAAGGATTGCAGGCTGAATGATGCCGGTGTGTATTTAAAATCCATATCAAAACTTATCGGGTCGGTATTAAGCCTGGCTTCGCTCAAGTTTAGCTTACCTGCCGCTTCCGGGTAGCGGAGAGTGCCGGTAAAAAGAATATCCCCCGTTAGTTCACCGCTGATAATAAAATGACCGAATCTATGCAGGGGCGCCTGATTAAAGGTAAGGGCGCTGTTCAGTACTCCCTGGTTAAGGCCTATTGCCAATGTATAATTCTCAGCACCGTTTGGCCCCTGCAGCCGGATAATTCCGGAAATATCAGCGGCTGAAATAATTTTACAGTTTCCCCTTCCCTGCAGCATAGAGATAGCGTCATCATAGACTATCTGCTCCAGTTCCAGACTGTCTCCCTGGAGAGAAAAAGCGATTTTCAATTTATTCTCTCTGGACTCACCAAGGGGCAAATCAAAGAGCTCAAGGGTTGATGGTTCCAAATATACCCGGCCAAGGGTGGTCATTACCCCGTGAAGATCAAGATTGCAATACATTACCTGGTTTTGCCTTTTAATCGGGATGGGCAGTCTATCCATGGATATCCCTAAACTGCGACCCTTCAGCAGAGTTGAAGCGCTGCTGGGAGGAAAACTTTCAGCCAGGTTCAGAAAAGCCTTGAGATTGTATGATCCCTTTATTTCCAGCCGTTCCCCCGGTATGTGGAGAGCTTCGAATGAATATGGTATTTCCTCTGCCTGGAAGGTTGACTTTATCGTACTGATACCTGAAGGCTCCCTCTCTGAAAGAAAATCTCCCTGCACCTTATAATCACTCCAGTAAATCCGGAAATCCGGAATATTAATTCCACGGTTATCCGCTTTAAAGCTCAGGTCGATTGAATTATCCTGATTGTGAGAATCTTCAAGGTGGAAAGTTTCGGAAATTAGAATTGCCTCTTTAAAATCAGTAGCCAGTGTCAGATCGGTGGTGAGGCTCAACTCCGATGCTATCCGCTTGAATGGCGGCGGAATTGAAAAATCTTTGAAAAAAAGCTGGTATATTGTAAAGGTTGGTATGTTTTTGATGGAAATACTCGATTTCAGGGAGAACTCCGGTTTGATTATGAGCTCTCCATGACTCTTAATCCAATTTTTTTTAATGCTGTTTGCCAGGCTGGTGGTCAGGTCAAAGAGGATACTGTTCAAAAGGGGTTTGAGCTTAAGCTCAAACTCACTGAAATGATTCGACCCCACAGTTAACTTGTGACCGTTAATGGTAAGACTCCGGCTTTCTCTTACCAGCTGGAGCGCGGCATTCAGGCTTTCTCCTGAAAGGGTGCGAACATTTATCAGATGCAGGAGTCCTGCCGGATACATATTTTGCAGCAGTATATTGCCGAAAAACTCCATGGAACCAAGCCTTGAGTGCAGCAGCAGGGGTTTTAGATAGATAATCCGCTCATTTCCATTCAGATGAGTTACTATATTGATTTCACCCAAAATCTCGCCGGGTAAAATTCCTTCCTGCAAATACATCTGCAGATCGAGAAGATAACTGACTTTTCCATTCTCCAGGTTATACTCTATTGAACCGGTAGCCGTTAATGAGCTGTTGAGGAAGCGGTTAAAATGGTCAAGCCGGCCGGCAAATTGGAGCATTGATGCGGGGGTAAATTTATCGCTGTTAAATTTGAAAACCAGTTCTTGTTGCTCAACATCAAAGATCAACCACAGGTCAATTGGCGCCCTATCCTCTATTTTCCTGACTTCCAGTATCTTTTCCTGGTAAGTGAGCTGAAAGGTTTGCCGTCCCAGTGTGAAATCCGGGGTGTTAAGTGAATAGATGCGCACTGACATATCCGCCCATGACAGAGCAGGATCTAATTTTCCATTCAGCTTTACCCGTGAAGTAATTTGCAAGCCACTGTTTACATCTGAGCTGGTATTCACTTCTGCAAAACAGCGGAAAGTGAGCTTCAGGTAATCTTTTTGCGCTGTCAGGGTAAAGAAGAGCTTTGATAATCTAAATTCACGAATCCCTGAGCGAAATCTGACATTAATGCTTCTACCGCTTAGTTTAAGGGCAATTGTCTGCCCCTCCTCTTTCTGACCAGTTGTCAAATCCCGCATGAGCTCTAATAACTCCCGGTCCCTTTGAGCATCAAAATCAAAATTTGAGTTGGAAATATTTATTTCTGACAGAGAGCCGGCAATATCCCTTTTAAAAATTAATTTAAAAATATTATATTTGATCTTCAACCGGTTTATTCGCAGTAGAACTGAACCTTCAGGAGCAGAGCTGTAGATATTCAGCTCCCGTATAGCCAGAAAGCCCAGAATTGAAGGTGAAATACTTTGATAGGTAATCTCTCTTCCAAGCCTTTTTTCTAAAAGATTGATTGCCTCCTCTTTAAGCAAATTCATCTTATGGTCAAGCTGACTGTCGAGTAGTTGAACAGAGAGCACAACCAGGGTGATCAGGATAAAAATAAAGAGCAGCTCAACTGGTTTAACGGTCCATTTGCTGAAGGGATTGCTCAACTCATCGCTCCAGGCGAAAGTGAAAACGGATTAAACCGGTATCACTTTCTCTTGCTTCTGATTTTTCAAACAGATAATCCCTTAAAGCAGTGGTTACTGCATTATCAACAAGGGTATATCCTGAACTGCGGGTAATTTCCACTCCGGTAACATATCCGGCGGGGCTGACAGTAATAAGAGCCTCTACATCGACTTCCAATCCCGCCAGGATAAGACGATTGGGAAAAGAAGGCAGGCTTCTTTTCAGGAGTTGCCTCTGTCCTGTTGACCAGTCGATCTCTTTTTGTGAAACAATTGCACCCGGACTTGCTACTGCTCTTTCCTGACTGCTGGTGACCTGATTGAGTATGTCCAGGAAATCGGGTTGAGGGATTTCTGCGGTTCTCTTTTGAACTGCTCTATTCTCAGTCTGCTTCAGGTCAGCCCTTTTTGCCGGCAGCACCGGCAGAAGAGCGCTTTCAGCCGCTTGCTGCGGCGGGGGCAGCCTGGCGGTATCCACAGGAAAATCCCGGCTTTCCCTGCTCTTCTCCCTGCTTACCGCCTCTGGCAGCTCCAATGGTGAAACGAAATTAAGTATTACCCGGCGGCGGGAAAAGGGTTGGGCAAAGGGCAGTTCCCAGCGGGAAATAAAAAGCAGCAGCAATCCATGAACCGCTACGGATAGTCCCAGGTAAGAAAAACTCCTGCTTATCATCTGGGCAGCCCCTTCAGTGAAGTAACCAGGCCTATGCTCTCCACTCCGGTCAGGCGTGCTATATCCATAATTTCTACCAGGTTCCGGTAAGGAAGAGCTTCATCAGCCTGCAGGAATATCCGTTTTCGCTGCAGTTTAGCCATTTCCTTTTTTAGCTCTGCAGGAAAACGCTCTATTGTTACTTCATTTTTGCCTAAAAAGATTGTTCCGCCTTTATCCACGGTTACTATAATCTCTTCTTCCAGAACCGCCTGTGAAGTATAAGCCGGCGGCAGATCTATTTCGATAGCCGGATTCAGTGAGAGTGAGGCATTGATCATGAAAAAAATTACCACCAGGAAAATTATATCAATAAGCGGGGTAATAAGTAATCCGTCCCGGCTCTTTTCTTTTCTAATCAGCTTCATCGCTTTTTCCTGATTATCTCCAGTTTCTTAATACGACGCGCGTCCCGATCGATCACTCTGTATAAAACTCCGCCCTCTTCAAAGGTAGCACCAATTTTTGGTATTTCTCCCATTCTTTCACAAATAAAACCGCCGATTGTATCGTAGTTCCCCCTGATAAAGGGTATTCCGGTTTCCTTATGAAGATCCTCCAGGTCGGTTGTGCCGGAAACATGAAAATGACCGGGGGATAGTTTATGAATTATTTCCTTCTTAACAATTTCCTTGCCCGGGATAAAGCCCACAATCTCAGAGGCAATCTGTTTGGGAGTAATTAATCCGGAAACAGCTCCATATTCATCTGAGAGAAATACAACCTTTATTTTTTTTCGATTCATCTCAAGCAGAAGATCAGGAAGTTTTTTGGTATCAGGATAGAACTTAGCCTTTTTCATGATGTCTCTGATTGAATGAGTATTTTGATAAAGCATTTCTTCGGTATCCACATATCCCATCAGGTTATCCGTACGCTCCTGATAAACGGGAATAAAGCGATAACCGGTGCGAAGCGAGATCTCAGCCAATTCAGCCGGCTTGCAGTCAATTCGGCAAACCGGGTATTCATGCAGCGGTATAGCGGCCTCTCTGGCCATGGTATTGCGAAAATTAAAGATATTGATAAACAGGTTGTAATCGGAAGGATCTAACCCGGCTTCACGGCTGCTTAAGCGCACCAATAACCGTAAATCCTCTCTTGACTGTGGCAGTTTGGAATGTAATTTATTCCGTCCCATAATAAAGAGCAGTAGATTTACGATTCGATTAAGCAAAAAAGTGAGAGGCAGAAATAGAAAGTAGAAAAAAAGCAGAATTGGAGACAGTTTGATGCTAATGGTTTCTGATCTCTGCCGGAAGAATGATTTGGGTATGATCTCAGAAAAGATGAGTAGAATAAGACTTAAAACAAGGCTGCCGGACCATACGCCCCAGTAGGGTCCTCTTTGCCGCAGAAAACTGCTTAGCAGAACAGCTGCCGTTACTACCGCAATGTTGGTACCTATAAGGGTTGTTCCCAGTAATCTTTCCGGTTTCTTAAGCAGGAAATCAGCGGCTTTAGCTGCCAGCACACCCCGTTCTTTCAGCGAATAGATAACCAGCTGGTCAGCAGACAACAGCCCGGTTTCCAGGCCGGAAAAGAATGCGGAGAATAATAGACAGGAAAGAAGTTCAGGAAAAATCATTTTCAGCTTTTAAGCTTCACCTCCACTTGCAGGATTTTATTCCTGGCTATAGTGTGGATGGTAAAAGCCAGTTTGTTATATTCAACCCTTTTGCCCTGTTCAGGAATTTCACCAAGCTCAAGAAAGATTAATCCGGCTACAGTGCGAACATCTGCCTCCAGTTCAATGTTAAACAGCCTCTCCAGCGCTTCAATTTCCATATCCGCCGGAACAATATAGTGGAGCGGCCCGATCTGTTTTATGCTTTCCTCTTCATCCCGATAGAAATGACCGAGCAGGCTTTCCACCATAATCTGAAAAGTAATGATTCCAGCAATTCCGCCATACTCATCAACTACCTGGGCAATTTCCGCATTAGTATTTCTCATTTCCATCATTAATTCAGGAAGATCCTTAGATTCAGGGATAGTGTAAAGGGGTTTTACTATCTCTTTCAGCCCTGTATGTCCTTTCAGGCTGTATTTGAAGTTCAAAAGCTCTTTCATATCAATATAACCCTGCAGATGGTCCATATCTTTTTCATAGCTGATTATGTAGGAATCGATCATTGGCACCTGTTTCCTGGTTAAACCCTGAAGTAAATCTTCGGTAGTGGAGTTGATATTGACCCCTTTTAAAGCTGTCCTTGGCAGCATTACATCTGAAGCCAGCTTTTCTTTAAAATTAAAAAAGGATTCAAATAGAGAAAGCTCTGATGAATTTAAAATACCGCGTCTGAATCCCTGTTGAACCGCTGAAAGGATCAGAGTGTCTTTTTTTTCTTTTCTCTGTAAATATTCGCCTGGAAAAAGTGAGATTATCCAATCGGAGATACCATGAAATACCCGGCGTACGGGGGCAAAGAAGATATGAAGACAATAGAGGGGCAGAGTGGAAAAGCGTGAAAACGCCAGGGAATGACGTACAGCCAGATTTTTTGGTGTCATCTCGCCAAAAAGCAGAATTATCAGGGTCATGGAGATAATTGAAAGAAGCTCTGATCCATGACCAAGCATTTTGTCTCCCATTATCTCTGCCATAGTCGAAGCGAAAACATTTACCACCATATTACCGGTCAATATAGTAATAAGCAGGGCATCAGGAACGGCGGTTAATCGAGGCAGGATTTTTTTCAGTAGAGATGATGACCGCTTCTTGAGAGAATCCTGTTCCAGCCTGCTTAATGAAAAAAAAGCGGTTTCAGAACCTGAAAAAAAGGCAGAGCAGAGCATTAGCAGGCCTAAAATGATAATTTGTAATATACTCTCCTCACTCATTGTTTAATGCTTTTCACCTGAAAAAAAAGAAGTAAGTTCGGCAGCGGCGATTTCCATACGGGAGATTGCGCGGTTAACAGCTTGATTGAAGAGATTATAAAAAAGCAAACTGGGAATAGCAACACTCAGTCCGGCAGCAGTTGTAATTAAAGCCTGTGAAATACCCCCGGCCAAAACTGCAGGATCGGAAATACCGGAAGTCTGCATATTCATAAAAGAGATGATCATTCCGGTGACAGTTCCCAAGAGCCCCAGAAGTGTTGCCAGGTTGGCAATACTTGAAAGGTGAGGAATATTTTTCTCCAGCTCAGCGGTACATCTCAAGGCCTGTGATTCCATTTGCCGGTCAATATTCTCAAGGGTACCATTTCTAACCTTAAAACCGGCATACAGCACCAATGCCTCGGGCGAGTACCTTGCTTCCAGCTCCTGCTCCACTTCGTCTATTTCCCTTTCTTTAAGATGAGCAATAATGTGACGCCCCAGATCCGGAGCATTTTCCCGCATGGTTGTATATTTTATTGAGCGCTCAATTATTATAGCTAAAGCCGCTATTGAGAGGATTAGAATGGGTAGAAGCACTACTCCTCCCTTAAGAAGAAAACTGATCAAAACAGCCTCCTTTTACCCCTTGATTTGATATGAGAGCAGCAGCCGGAAATCTTCCGGTTTTAAAGAAATACGGTAGAGAATTTGCGTGCCTATTGAAAAAAGATGGCCCCTTTTTACAGTCCATAATGCCTGGAGAGTACCCTTTCCCCCTGGAATGTTTTCCATGCTTTCAAATCTAACAGGTCCTATTCCGCTTATCGGGAATTCGGCCCATTGAGTCTCTATTATAAACCCCAAAGGGAGATTAATAAAGCCTGTCTGCACTCCTGCTATAAGAGTGTTGGCGCTTATTGAAAGACTCTCTGCTGCAGGCAGAGCAATACCATAGATATATGAACAGTAAAAGAGCAGGTTTCGGTTGAATTTACGGGAGATATCGATCTGTAGATCCAGCTCCTGCACCGGGAAAAGGGTAAATAATTCTGAAGAGAGGGTAAAGAGATCGCCCTTGATATACTGAAGCTGGAGGGCAATCAGATCTAACGGGGAATACTCATAGGTAAGTCCGGATTTAATGAAAAAACCATTTTGAGGCTGTAATCCCTCAAATTGCGGGTTCATCTGCAGCAGGTGGAGATCAATACCCACCGGCAGAGATAGAAAAGATTGAAGGCTTGAGCGCCAGCGAAGATTAGCAGAAAAAGAGATCTCCATTTCAGCCTCAGGGTATAGATGCAGAGAATCTTTATTGATGATAGCTGCCCCGCCCCCCTTAAGCAGCAGCGGCAGATTGGTAAAGTTGATCTGCCCGCCCAGAGCAGTGCGCGCAGCAATTCCATACTCATTTTCCAGTGTATTAAAAAAGCCGCCTGACGCGGATATATAACCCCCGTAAAATGTTCCAGGCAGTATGGCTGAGACTTCTTCCCAGAGTAATACAGGTAATTTTTCTGCTCTGCCGGAGACGGAAAAGAAGGTGCTCTCCTTTATGGAGAGGCTGGAGCTCTCTCTTTTTAGCTTCTTTTCCAGGGTGGCTAAAAAAAGAGACCCGCCATCAGGCGGCAATGAAAAGCCGGTATTCAACCGCCAGGTATGAAATAGGGGATTGATTTTTCCATCAATACCAGGGATATTTGCAGCCTCCAGGACCAGGAATGCATAATCAGCCCTGGTGTGCCGATAGTTAAGCCGGCTCTCGGTAAGACCGCCCTTTAACCCAAGGGAAGTGCTCCAGGATGGCATACTGGACTGATATAGGTACTCAGCTTCAATATGGCTGCCGGGCAGGTAGAGTATCCGGCTTAAAAATTCTCCAGGCCGTGCTGAGCTTAGCAGCGCCTCCCGGCCGGGAAGCATACCGGGCGGCTGACCGGGCAGCTTCCCGGTCAGATAGAGCTTTAAAGTATGTGGCGCCGCCTTTTCAGTTACCGCGGGTTTTTCACTTTTCCACCGGTAGATTTGACGGTTATCAACTGCCGGAAGCAGAATATCCTCTTCCATGCCGGGTGGAGGGGCTTTTAGAAAGTTTGAATCTCTGGCAAAGAGGTAAATATCAATTGTCTCTATTGTTTTACCTTCCTGCTGAGCCGGAATGGGAAGGGGAGAAAAGAGGCTGATCAGATAAAAAAACAACAACACCATGACAAATCTTCAGGTTTAGATTATGCTGATTAAACCTTTTTTTTCAACCGGGATAATGTATTTAAATGGTTAATAAGAGTGAAAAGCAGGTATTGGATAATTTTGTGGTTCTCGAGGGGCTGGACGGCGCCGGCACCACCACTCAGCTGCAGCTGATAGAGGAAAAATTGACAGATCTTTCCATACCCCATCTCTGCACCTTTGAGCCTACTGATTGGGTTATAGGCCAGGTAATACGTTCCATTCTCAAAGGCAAAATTGGAGCGCAAGCTGAAACTATAGCCCTGCTTTTTGCCGCTGACCGTCATGAGCACATCTATAATCCGGAAGAAGGGCTGGTTGCCAATCTTGCCCGCGGGCGAGTTGTTGTCTGTGATCGTTACCTTTTCTCCAGTCTTGCCTACCAGGGCTCTATCTGTGATTTTGACCGTGTCTTATCCCTGAATAACAACTTTCCCCTGCCCCGCCATTTGATTTTTCTGGACACGCCCATAGCTCTCAGCCAGCAGCGCCTTGGTAAACGAAAAAAACGGGAGCTCTTCGATCCCCGGAATTTGCAGCCGCAGGTTCTGGCGGGCTATCTGAAATCTTTCAAGCTCTATGAAAACCTGGGTATGGAACTCCACCGGATAAAAGGCTCCCGCAAACCTGATGTAATTTTTAAGGAGCTGTGGTCAATAATCGCTTCATTGCCGATAGTAAAATAGTGAAAAAAACAATTTTACTGCTGCTCCTGCTGCTCCTGCTGCTCCTGCCTTTAACCAGTGGTTTTTCCTACCGTATTCTCTATGCGGAACAGTACTACCGTCTGTATCACCTGCACTTCTACCAATATCCCGACGACACCATGGAAAATATCTATTACCTGGAAGAGGCCCTTAAAGCGGATTTCTGTAATCCTCTTTACGCCCTGTCACGGATAGAGAATAAAAAAGAATGGGAAAGATACCGTAATCTCTTCCGGATGCATGTAAATCTACGGCTGATCGATCTCTATCTGACCCTGGGAAGTAAATATGATAAAATGCAGGCTTTTTTCTACAATGAGCCCTGGAAGCAGGACAACCTGAAGAGCCTGGAAATTGCCGAACAGGTTTATAATACAGCAATTGCCTACTGGAAAGAGGCGAAAACCTGGTCGCGAAAAGCAGGCTATTCATTCTTATGCCTCGACCAGGTGCAGAAGTGGGAAGATGAGCGCTACCGCATACAAAATGGTGATCTTGATTACGGAGAGATTATTAAAAGCCATCTGCAGAGGCTGCAGAAAGTCCGCCGGGATTTTCTGGCTATGGATAAAAATACCTACTGAATCAGCATTGCATCCCCATAGGAAAAAAAACGGTAATCAGCGGCTACAGCTTTCCGGTAAGCCCCCAGGATCTGCTCTTTTCCGGCAAAAGCCGCCACTAAGAACAGAAGCGTGGATTCCGGTGTATGGAAGTTGGTGAGCAACTGATCTATCACCTGGAAATGGTAACCGGGATAAATAAAAATATCCGTTTCTCCTTTGCCGGGCCATACCTGGCTATGATGGCAAGCTGATTCCAGGGCGCGTACCACTGTAGTACCCACAGCCAGAACCCTGCCTCCCTTCAACCTGGTTTTCTCGATCAGTTCTGCAGTTTCTACAGGAATGTCATATTTTTCCCTGTGCATTACATGTTCCTCGATATTCTCACTGCGTATGGGAAGAAAGGTTCCGAGCCCCACATGAAGGGTTAAAAAGGCAAGATCAATACCTTTTGCAGTGAGGGATTTCAAGATGGTTTCAGTTAGATGAAGTCCGGCGGTAGGCGCGGCTGTGGAACCGATAAGGCGGGAATAAATTGTCTGGTAGCGTTCATGATCCATTACGGTATCGGCGCGGCGTATATAGGGAGGAAGGGGCATATGACCATGTTTTTCCAGGTAAGCTTCATCCAGGGGCGGATCAAAGCGGATATATCTGACGGCTGAAGGATCAGGATGCGCGGAGAACACAGAGTTGTCTGCAGGTCTCTCTATACAGCCCCTGATTCCTCCGGGGAATTCATAGCATTTGCCGGGCTTCTGTTTTTTAGCTTTTGCTGCAAGGCTCTGCCAGAGACCCGGTTTAACCTCCTCAAGCAGCAGGAATTCCACCCGGCCGCCGCCAGGTTCGGATATGCCGAATATTCTCGCTTTCCTTACCCGTGAGTCATTCATTACTACAATTGTGGGCGGGGAGAGCATGGAGGCCAGTTCCCCAATGTCGGAATGAATGATCTTACCGCTTTTTCGATCCATCACCATCATGCGGGAGTTTCCCCGTTCCGCACATGGCCGCTGGGCGATAAGCTCCGGGGGCAGGTTAAAAGAGATCTCTCTGGTTTTCATTCTGATTTGGAGACAGGCCGAGGTGCTCATAGGCCAGCCGGGTTACCATCCGTCCTCTTGAAGTGCGCTGCAGAAAGCCGCTCTGGATCAGGTAGGGTTCATAGACATCTTCCAGTGTATCTACTGATTCGCCTATGGAAATAGCCAGGGTGTCTGAGCCTACGGGACCGCCCTGGTAACGTTTGATAATGGTATTGAGGATTTCCCGGTCCAGTTTATCGAGACCTTTTTTATCAATTTCCAGGGCACTCAAGCCTTTTTGAACAATTTCCAGATCAACTATGCCATTGCCCCACACCTGGGCAAAATCCCGCATGCGGCGCAGCAGCCGGTTTGCCACCCTTGGGGTTCCCCTTGCACAGCGGGCCAGCAGCGGGGCTGCCTCTGGGGCCAGTTCAACTGCCAGAATCCTGGATGAGCGGTATAGAATTTGCTGAATATCTTTTCTTGTATAAAAATCGAGCCTGGCGGTAATTCCAAAGCGTGAATAGAGGGGTGCGGAAACCAGGCCGGCTTTGGTTGTGGCACCGGCCAGGGTAAAGTGTGGTATGGGTATCTTGATGGTGCGCGCTCCGGGGCCCTGCCCCATAACCACATCAATTTCAAAATCTTCCATGGCCGTATAGAGCATCTCCTCAATCACCGGTTTCAGCCGGTGGATCTCATCGATAAAGAAGACATTTTTTTCGCCCACAGTAGTAAGAATTGCGGCCAGATCACCCTGCTTCTCTAAAGCCGGCGCCGAGGTCGAACGAAACTCCACACCCAGTTCATGGGCGATAATCCCGGCTAAAGTTGTTTTACCCAATCCGGGAGGACCGCTGAAGAACACATGATCCAGGCTCTCGCCCCTTTTACGCGCCGCCTGAATAAAAACCGAGATATTCTCCTTAAGTTTTACCTGGCCCAGAAAATCCTTTAGATATTTAGGCCTCAAGCCCGCCTCTTCCCTGTCCAGGTCCTGATTGTAGGAAGGTGCAGTGATCCGTTCAGCCATTATCCGGAACGCTCCCTGTTTATTACTGCTATTGCCCTTTTAAAGAGCTCCCGCTCCAGTTGCTCCGGGGTAAGCCCGGAAGCTTCTCCATGCAGCTCTTTACGGCAGGCTTTTACCGCCTGGGCGGCCAGGCGCCGGTCAAAACCCATGCCTGCCAGGGCACTGATAATATCCCCTTCCAGGTCCATGCCCTCTTCAGGCAGGGTTGTGAGTTTGCCCTTTAATTTCAGAATTATCTTCTGGGCGGTTTTACGCCCCAAACCGGGAATGGCGGTGAGATGCTCCAGGTCATCGTTATCCAAAGCGGTAATCAAATCTTCCACTTCTATTCCGGAGAGTACCTTTAATGCCAGCCTGGGGCCCAGACCTTCGACTTTAAGCAGATCGAGGAAAAGCTCCCTTTCAGCCATAGTGGCAAAGCCGTAGAGTTTAAGTTGATCTTCACGGTGGTGCAGATAAACAAAAATCCTGACTCTTTCACCTTCTACAGGCAGTTTATCGAGAGATTTCGTAGAAACCAGCAGGTCCCACTCCACATCTCCGCTTTGAACGAAGATACGCTCTTTTCCCTTAAAACTGATTTTTCCGCTCAGACTATTCAGCATATCTACCTTTCAGCCAAAGAAATTATCTGCGCCAGATCACTCCTGCCGGCGTGACAAATAGCCGCTGCCAGGGCATCGGCCCCGTGATCAGGCGTGGGAATAGTAGCTAATCCCAGGATTACGCGGATCATCTCCTGAACCTGCGCCTTGTCAGGGCGTCCTCGTCCTCGTCCGACCACTGCCTGTTTCAATTGCAGAGGTGTATATTCCCCAAAGGTAACACCGGCCTGGGCTAACGTAAAAAGGATTACTCCTCTGGCCTGAGCAACCGCTATTGCGCTTTTTCTGTTCCTGGCAAAATAAAGGGTCTCAATTGCCGCCTCGTGGGGCTGATACTTTTTTATCAGTTCATTGATACCCTGGTGTATCTGCACCAGCCTATCTCCCATGGGCGTATGCGCTTCCGTGTGGATTACACCATGGTCCAGATACTGGTAACGGTTGTTGCCAAAAGCGATTAAACCGTAACCTATTGCAGCTAAACCGGGATCAATACCGAGAATAACTTTCATTCATCAAATTGAAAACCATCAGGTATTTCCAGGTTTGTGGCTACACTCTGAACGTCATCATGGTCTTCAAGACTCTCAATCAGCTTGAGAGTTTTTCGCGTTGAATCATGATCCAGAGTGATACTGCTATCAGCCACCATGACAACTTCAGCATTACTATGTTTGAAATTCTTGCTTTCAAGGACTTCCAGCACACTTTCAAAATCTTCAGGTACGGTTACCACCTCAATGTTTTCGCCGTCATTGGTAACATCGTCGGCGCCGGCTTCCAAAGCCGCGGCAAAAATGTCATCCTCGGAATACTCTGCTGTGTTGTAAGCGATAATCCCTTTACGTTTAAATAGATAGGACACACATCCTGAATCGCCCAGGTTGCCGCCGCCGCGAGATAGAAGATGACGGATCTCAGCAGCGGTCCGGTTTTTATTATCGGTGAGAATATCAATAAGCAGGGCTGCTCCGCCCGGAGCGTAGACCTCGTAGGTCATCTCGGTATATTCCACCCCTTCCATTTCACCTGTCCCCTTTTTAATAGCTCTCTCAATATTGTCCTTGGGCATATTGGCCAGCTTGGCCTTTAATACTGCAGAGCGCAGCCTGGCATTGGCTTCAGTATCCCCTCCCCCCATACGGGCGGCAACGCTGATCTCTTTGATGATCTTGGTAAATATCTTTCCTCTTTTAGCATCAGCTGCGCCCTTTTTATGTTTAATCGAAGCCCATTTGCTATGGCCGGACATGGCTTATCTCCTTATTGAAAAATAATCCCTGAAAGGGACTTTTTATTCAAATAAAAGGTAACACACCCGCTAAAGCGGTGTCAATAATGGGGGCCCGGGCATCCAGGTATTCACTGAGCTCTACAAGCAGGCTGTCGAGGTGTAATCTTCCCCTGGCGCTTAAGGCCAGGTAATTATGACTGCTCCGCGCCAGTTTACGCCGGCGCCACTCCTGCAAGAGGCCGCCTATCAGGATTTCCGGAGATCGGTCAAAGCGTTTGCTGAATAATGGTATTGGAATCCCGCGCTTGAGGCGTAGCCCCATCATAAGAGTCTCAAATAAAAAATCCCTGATCGGCACTCTTTCAACAGTTGTTCCCCATAAATTTGCATTTTGACCTTCATTTCCGCTGAGAAACTGATTAACATCCTCCGGATTAAAGAGCCTCAAGGCATCTCCCTGCTCACCGGGCAGAGTAGAAACCGCTGCCGGGCCCAGGCCGAGATAGGGCTCCAGATGCCAGTAGCGCAGATTATGGAGAGATTCTTCACCAGGCAGACAAAAGTTGGATACCTCGTAATTGTTAAACCCCCTTGATCTTAATGCTGCAGAGCCCTGCAACCATACCTCTTCCTGATCCTGATTATTAACCTGCTTATCAAGAAGAGTACCCTCAAGCGGCGTGAGAGTGTATAATGAAATATGTTTAATGAAGCTTAAAGAGCACAATCTGTTCAATTCTTCAACCAGATTTTTTGCTTTCTGTCCTGGAATTCCAGCCAGCAAATCAATGCTTACTCTGCCGGACCAATGTTTTTCCACCAGATCCAGGGCTCTCATATTATCCTTACTGCTTCCCAGGCGGCCCAGTTTATTGAGAAGATCATCATCAAAGCTCTGCATACCGACACTTAACCGGTTTACACTATTGGCAGCACAAATTTGCAGAAATTCTTTATCCAGAGACTCCGGATTAGCTTCAATTGTCCATTCTATGGCTCTTTGATCTCTATTCCGCCTGCCCAGCAACCGGTTTATACCGCCGAGAAGCAGGGAGAGGTTTTCAGCTTTTAACAGGCTTGGGGTACCGCCGCCTATGAAAATGCTCTCGATTGAAGCTTTATCCATAGTCTGCAGATAGTGGTCAGCTTGTTTCAGTATTTCCTGCACTACTTTTTTTTCTGTTGATTCGAGGAAGCCGGAAATTGAATAAAAATCGCAGTAGCAACACTTCCGTCGGCAGAAGGGTATGTGGATATAGAGGGAGAGCTTAAAGGGAGTTTTTTTAAAAAGCAGTTGCGTAATGTCAGAATTTTTCACTCTGGTTAAGAGGCCAGTATCTATAGAATACCCTGCTGTCAATACTGGAAAATAGTAGAGGTCCCCAGGAGCGGGAATCGTTGGATTTCATACGGTTGTCACCGAGCAGGAAATATTCATTCTCTTTCAGGGTAATCTCTTCCATATTGCCTGTTAAGGGGAAATGGGGCTGCCATGCTTCGGGCATGGCTTCAATCCTTATTTCATAAACAGCGGGGATCAGCTCTTTTTCACTATAGAAGCGATCCTTTGACTGCGGTTTGATATACGCGGCAAAAGCCTCCAGTTTGATCGTGTCTCCGGGAAGTCCGATAATCCGCTTGATCATGTACCTGGTATTGCCGGCTCTGCCTGGATTTTTGCGGGGAGCAGCTTTCTGCAGGGTAAGAAAACGAACCAGGGGTTCGAAAGTGTTAAACAGACCATTACCCGCTGGATAATAGGGCGGAGTGCAGATTACCAGGTCACCATACAGCGGTTTGGCAAGGCCGGGAAGACGGGAAGAGAGAAAAGGAAGTTTGCTGCCATAACTTAAAGGCGTGGCCAGAACCCGGTTCATCCGGGCAAGGCCGGGAAGCATGGAATCAGACTCAACCCTGAAGGTCTTTAAAAAAAAGGTGGAAATTATCAAATAGAGCAGAAAGGATAGAATGACAACTTTCAGCAGGGGTTTAAGGATGACCCTTACCAACCAGACCAGGGGGGTTGTGCTGTATTTCTCATAATACTGCTGCATTTTAGCGGATTATTCCCAGTCGCGATAAAGGCCAGTATTTGAAAAGGGCCATTCCCAGCACTTTTTTCAGGCGCACCGGCCCAAAGAAACGGGCGTCTCTGGAGTCATCACGATTGTCCCCCATGGGAAATATCCTGCCCTCCGGGATGTACCAGCCTCTTTCCAGAATGCTCCATTGATCACGGAAAAGCCGGCTGTAGGGTTTAAGCGCATAAAGAGCTGCATACCGCGATTCCTGCACACTGGCATTATCGATCAATTCTTTCTGGCTCCAGGAAGATGCGCCGGCGGTGCTGTCGGTAATATAAAAATAGCGGTTAACCGCATTTTTCTGATCGTTATCCGGAGTTAATCCGCCATCCAATAGAGCCAGCGCTTCTCCGGCTTTCTCAAAGTAAGGATATTCGTCAGGTGAAAAGATCCGGCGCCTGGTATATTGGAGATTATAGCGCTCTTTAATTTCGTCTTCAGTATGCCAGTAATTTTGACCCGGCAACATGATCTCCACTTCTCCCTTATTCATCCTGATGCGGTCACCAGCCGTAGCCACGGCGCGTTTTATTAAAAAGTGATGTTTGGGCCGGCCATACTCGTCAAGGTCAATATCCACCAAAGAGAGAGTAATCATATAGATCACCCGCTGTAAAATATCTTTGACCGGTCCAATAGGTATATAGGAGGGGTTCTCAAAGATAATCACCTCTCCTCTTCTGGGTTCTCTGGGGCTGTTAACCTTGAATAACCCGGGCAGAAGCTCCGGGCCGTAGATTATTTTATTTACAAAAATCCGGTCACTAATTTTCAAGGTAGGCACCATTGATTGGGAGGGAATCATATAGGCCTGGAGCAGAAATTGATTAATTAACAGCACAATAAAAACCGCTGATATAATGGCGTCCACCCAATCCAGAACCGGATTCTTGCGCTTCTGTTTTTCTTTCTTTACCAGATGGCGCCGCTTACGCCAGGTAAGAAAGCTCTCTGTTTTTTTCTGTATTTGTGTACTCCACTCAGACCAGGTCAATATTATTCTCCGCAGAGGAGATTAGCATGTTTCTACTCTCATTGACAAGTAATCGCCTGAAATCTATAATCTGCCCATGCGAATAAAGAAAAACAGGGAGCCGATACCCGATTTCTCTGAGGTAAAGGTCAGGCTGAAACCATTTCTCGGCATGCAGCCGGGCGCCTACTTAACGGTTCTATACTCCATTATAGTTATTTTGATCTTATTTATGGCGCTCTTCTATCCAGGTATACGCCACAGAGGAACCTATGCAACTTTTCACAGCTTTCCCTCAAAAGCTACAGTCATGGTTGACGGGAAGTTTCTGGGAATTACACCCTGCAAGGTTTTTATAGAAGCGGGGAATAAGAATATTGAGGTAAAAAAACCTTATTACCGCACTTTCAAATCTAAGGAAGATATAGGAGGCCGGATTTTTGCAACTTTGTTTTTTCCTGTAAAGAAAAGATATGAGGTCAATCTTGAAATCTCTGATCTTGACGCTCTCTTGAATAATGCGCTTTATGATTTTGCCGCCAATAACCATATTCCGGAGCTTTTAAGCGAAACTATTCAAGCAGCAGCCAGGCTTACACCTGAGAATAGAGTGAAAATGTATTCATTTTTAGACAACGCAAAGTATTTTATTAATTCACCCTACCAGTTAAAGAATATTCTTCAGGCGGTTGCTTCTTTTGAAAGCGGTACATTAGCCTTAAATCCAGGCTCTTTACAGCGAATAGTAAAAAATATAATACAAGTTAAAGAAAAGTATCATAACTTCCCTTACTGGCTTCTGTTGTCATTGCCTTCAGATATGGCTGAAATCTTTACCTCTTCCGAATGGTTTAGCAAATTTCATCAAAAAACAATTGAATCTATAGCAGCCCTTCAATTATCGACTGAGGGCAATACGGCTGCGTTCTTTTCCCTGGATAATCTGAATCTAGCCGGCATCATTTTTAATAAAATCCCTGGGGGAACCTTGATCCGGGGACGGGATGACGATTTAGCCTCTTTAGGCAACAGGATCGACTTGCTGCTTCCCCATCCGGTAGCAGTGTCTTCATTTTATATTTCACAAACAGAGGTTACCAACAGCCAGTTTAAGACCTTTATTTCAGAAAACCCCGCCTGGAGTAAAAACAACCTTGACGAACTGCTGGCAAACAAGCTGGTTACCAAAGATTATCTTTCTGAGTGGCAGGAGGATCAAATACCTGGGGACCGGGATGATTTCCCGGTAGTGTATGTTTCCTTTGCTGCGGCAAGCGCTTACTGTGACTGGCTGAGCTCCAAATACAGCCTTACTGCGCGTCTGCCCTATGAGAGTGAATGGGAATGGGCTGGGCGGGGCGGCCTGGTTGGTAAACCCTACCCTCTCGGCCGCAGTGCGGATGGCGAAAACTTCTTGAATAATAATACGCAAAGTCCCCGCCGCGTTGCTCAGGGCCCACCCAATGGTTACGGTTTACATGACATGTCGGGAAATGTCTGGGAGTGGTGCATGGACTGGTTTTCACCGGTCAGCTATTTCTTTACTTCTCAGTATCCGCAGTTAAATATTATTGATGATTATCATTCACCGGCAATAGGAGCGGAAAGAGCAGTAAGAGGAGGCTCCTGGGCCAATGATAAAGAGCTGGTGAAACTGTATACCCGTGGCTCGCAGCCTCCGGACTGGTGCAGTCCATACCTTGGTTTCAGGGTTGTTTTAGATGAAAAATGACGGCGGAATCAAAATACTGGCCTCCAACCGCCGCGCTTTTTATAATTACACTGTAGAAGATAAGCTGGAGTGCGGAATTGCGCTCAAAGGAACCGAAGTCAAATCCATAAAAGAGAGCAAATTCTCCTTTCGCGACAGCTACGCTAAAATCGAAAATGATGAATTGTGGCTTATCAGCCTCCATGTTACCCCCTACGCCTTCGGCAATATCCACAACCATGATCCCGACCGTAAGCGAAAACTCTTAGCTCATAGCCAGGAGATAAAACGGCTAAGACGTAAGGTAGATGAAAAAGGGTTGACATTAGTTCCCTTGAAGTTTTATCTTAAAGGTGGCCTGGTAAAAGTTGAACTGGGCATCTGCCGGGGAAAGAGAACGGTAGATAAACGGCAGGCTATCAAGGCCAAGGATATAAAGAGGGAGGCTGAAAGAGAGATGCGGCAACGCTATTGAGCTTGTCGCCCTGACCTGCTTATACGGGTCAGCGTATCTGCCGTTAATTTAAATAAGGGGGGTGCAACGGTCTCGACTGGGGGCTCGTTGAGACAGGGACTGCAGGTGGAGCGCCGATCTCCTAAAAGCGGCAAAACATTTAACTGCTGATAATACAGAATTAGCACTGGCTGCTTAGTTGCAGCCACGGGTACCCGAAGCCCTGTTCCGAGCATTCGGTGCTGCCTGTCACAAACCGGGACTTACCTGCTTAAAGGTCTGCAGAAAAGCAGGGAAAATTAATGCAGTCTCAGGCGTCAAGAAGGCCATGCTGCTTCGCCAACCTTGCGCCGAAAACTTATAAGAAGCAGCTAAACCTGTAGAAGTTTCTGTATCGCACTTCAGGACGCGGGTTCGACTCCCGCCACCTCCATTAGTTATTTCTTTCCCTTTTGGTATTCGTTCGTATTCAGTTCAGATTGGATACTCAACCCTTCGCGGTCTTTGTATAACGCGATCCCCCATCTTGTGCCACCAGTGCCTAATACTTTCCACTGCAAATTCAGATGTGTCATGGTCTGTTCCAACGCTCATCCAGCCAACATTCGCAGTCTGCCGGCAAGCCCTGGTTTGCTGTCTCGGATGTGGCCGGAGTATCTCGAAGTCTCAATTGAAATGGAGTATCGTCGATTTGTTGACGCGGAATCCTGCGCTGTCCATGGGAGAGGGGATGAGGTGTAGGGAGGCCAGAGAAGAGCTGATTTCTCATTTATTTGCTTGATTTCACCTTTCAATGCAATACACTAAACCTACTATACAAGCAGGGATGAAAATGGAGAGGAGACCAATAAAAATTAAGTTTAAACTTAACTTTGTTGACAAATGGATACATGCGGGCTAAACTATTTCTTGAAGGCAGTCATAAACAAATATATTTACTAGTCGATAATAAAGGAGAATCGGAAGTAAAGGATTTTCTTGATAAAAATCGAGGAAACAAAAAGTTAAGCGGCATAGTAAATGGGTTTTTAAGGTATTTCGAAATAGCTGGCAAGGAAGGAACAAAGGGTTTTACATCGGACCAAGTTGATCACTGGAAAGAAGGTAATGAGATTTTTTATGAATTTAAAAGAGGTAATGGATATAGGATAAGTTTTTTTCATTATGACGACAATAGGTTGTTATTGGCAACTTCATTCAGAAAAAAAAGAATGAAAGAAAAAAACAATATAGACGTGCTGTCAATTTGAAACGAAAATTTGATAAAGATCCTAGGTGGGAGGATTAAAATGGCAAATCTAAAAGGATGGTGGGAAGAATTAACTGATGGAATCGAAGAAACGCCGGAATATCAGGCAGAATGCTTTGCAATTAAGATTGCGATGGAAATCGGCAAACGTATTAAAGAACTAAATATTACCAAAATGGAATTAGCAAAAAACCTGGGCGTTAGCAAATCATATATAAGCCAGATTTTACAGGGCAGCAATAACATGACAATTCTGACAATATGTAAGATTGCAAAAGCTCTTGGTATGAAACCGGATATTGACTTACAGAAAATTGATTACGCTCAAAAGATGACAGATTTCCTTTTTGCTTCATTCGACGAAGAAGAGAGCGAGCCGAATCCTCTTTATGATGCGAATGATACCAAACTGGGGTGCGAGGAAGGAAAGCTGCCCGCTTTTGCAAAAGTATCTTAAGGAGAAAATAAATGAATATTACTGAAAATAATAGAAAACTAATCTTAGATGAATTCGAATACGTTCTTGAAAGTATAGCAATGGCAGAAAGCATGGAAGAAAAACTATATTTACTTAGCGCCTTACATGGTGCAGTCAATCGTGTTATGAATATTGAGTTTGATTCTGATCTAATTTTCTTGCACCATGCACTATCTACTACACATGCTGCATTTAGTGCTCGGTATGATGCAATGAAAAATAAAAAAGCCTTTCCCCTCCATATAACAAAAGAGATTTTCGATAAGTTATTTCTTTTAATTAGTAAATTATATGATTGTCTAAAAAATAATAGTGAAATAGATGAAATATTAAAAGGGTTGATCGTGCTTGCTTATACTACAACCGGTAATGGCTATTACTTATATCAAAAAGGCTTGATAAGGCTTTAAATACGAAGGCTTCAAGAAGGCCATGCTGCTTCGCCAACCTTGCTCTGAAAATTTATAAGAAGCAGCTATACCTGTAGAAGTTTCTGTAGCGCACTTCAGGACGCGGGTTCGACTCCCGCCACCTCCACTATCCATTTTCTTAAGTCTATTTTTTCTTGCTTTTTGCCTTGCGAATGATATAACATACACTATTATATTTAATCATGGGCCAATAGTCTGCCGCCAAACAAGAGGTATATAGAATGAACACAGAAGAACTAAGTTCCCGGTGCTGGTTAAGGAGATCCGCAATTAGGATTTGATATGAACAATTTTGGAGAAAAAGTCAGCTTCATCTGGTCCGTAGCGGACCTTCTACGCGGGCCATACCGCCCGAACCAGTACAAGGACGTCATGCTCCCACTCACCGTTCTGCGACGGCTTGACTGTGTGCTGGAGCCCACAAAAGAGAAGGTGCTTGAACGATTGAAGAAGCTCCAAGGCGGTAAAGTCAAAAACGTTGAACCGATTCTTTGCCGCGTAACAGGGGTGCCTTTATACAACACCAGCCGCTACACCTTGGAGAAGCTCAAGGGAGACCCAGATAACATCGCCGCGAACCTGATCAACTACATCAAGGGTTTTTCACGTCGTGCTAGGGAAATCATCGAGCACTTTGGCTTCGAGGAACACATTGTCAAGCTCGATAAGGCCGACCGCCTGTATCTTGTGGTCTCCAGATTCTGCGAGATTGACATGCACCCGGACGTCATGTCGAACATTGAGATGGGTTACATCTTCGAAGAGCTCATCCGGCGGTTCAACGAGGCGTCGAACGAAGAGGCAGGCGATCACTTCACCCCGCGCGAAGTCATCCGCCTGATGGTAAACCTTATCTTCATTGCCGACAGCGAAATACTGACCACCAAGGGCATCGTCAAGACTTTATACGACCCGGCCTGCGGAACTGGCGGTATGTTGTCCGTTTCCGAGGAGTATGTACGCGAACTAAACCCCGACGCCAGCCTGGAATTCTTCGGTCAGGATTACAATTCGCAGGCCTATGCAATCTGTGGGTCCGATATGATGATCAAGGGGCAGGATATAGAGCACATTGCCTACGGTGACAGCTTCACCGACGACCGGTTCCCGCACCACAAGTTCGACTACATGCTGGCTAATCCACCCTTCGGAGTGGAGTGGAAACCCGAGGCCGACTTCATCAAACGCGAGCATGAGGAACAGGGGTTTGGCGGGCGTTTTGGAGCGGGGTTGCCACGCATCAACGATGGCTCCCTCCTCTTCCTCCAGCACATGATCAGTAAGATGAAGGATCCCAAGGAAGGCGGCACACGCCTGGCCATTGTTTTCAACGGCTCGCCTCTTTTTACAGGCGCGGCCGGCTCTGGCGAGAGCGAAATCCGCCGCTGGATAATCGAGAACGACTGGCTTGAAGCAATCGTGGCCCTGCCGGATCAACTTTTCTACAATACCGGCATCTCGACCTATCTTTGGATCGTCACCAACCGGAAGGAGCCGTGTCGCAAGGGAAAGATTCAGCTTGTGGACGGGACGATCTTCTTCAAGAAGATGCGTAAAAGTCTAGGCAACAAGCGCAACGAGGTATGCGACGACCAGCGCGACGAGATCACCCGACTCTATGGTAACCTGGTCGACGGCGAGTGCGTGCGTCTATTCGACAACGAGAATTTCGGTTATCGGCGCATCACAGTAGAACGCCCTTTGCGGCTCAATTTCGCCGTAGACAAGGAGCGAATCTCACGCCTCGAAAAAACCAGGACCTTCACCAAGCTGACCGCCAGCAAGAAGCGTAAAAACTCCAAGGCCGCCCAGACCGAGATTTCCGAGGGGATAAAACTCCAGAAGGCGATCATCTCCGAATTGTATAATCTTGCACCAAAAGGCGTTATAAAAAACCGTGACGAATTCGAGGGGATGATGAAGAATGCTTTCAATCAAGCAAGGATTATGCTCCCTGCCTCGTTCTTCAAAGCCATTCTCATGGCCCTAGCCGAGCGGGACGAGACGGCGGACATCTGCACAGACGCCAAGGGAAACCCGGAGCCCGATCCGGAGTTGCGCGATTACGAAAACGTACCGCTTAACGAGGACGTGGACGAGTACATGAAGCGCGAGGTCCTTCCTAACGTACCGGATGCCTGGATTGACCACAGCAAAACCAAAATCGGTTACGAGATCAACTTCAACCGCCACTTCTACCAGTACACACCACCAAGGCCGCTGGAGGAGATAGAGGCCGACCTTAAGCAGATCGAAAAAGATATCGCGGACATGCTGTCCGAGGTTACCAAGTGAGGTACGCAAATGGCTGAAACCGTTCCTACAGATGTGATTGGTAAACTCCGGGAGGCTGTTGCCAGCCTCAATAACACGCACATCTTTAAGGAGATCGTAGAGCCACGGGATGCCGTGATAGCCCGGTTCCAACCGGTCTTTTCGCCCGATCATATGGCGGAGATCACGGCCGACGAGTTCCGCAGTTTCCTGCTTCTGGAGAACAATCATCACTGGAGCGGCCTCCACCGGCAAGGGCCTCGCATGTGCGCCGACATGAACAAACTCCGCGACGCGCTGGCAATGCTTGTTGATGAAACTCAATCCGTAGCGGATCGGCTGGACAAGAGCACCGAGATGGTTTCGGGCATGGGCAAGAATGTGGCCAGTGCGGTCCTTATAGTCACACAACCCGACCGGTACGGCGTGTGGAACAACCGCTCCGAAGCGAACATGAAGCGGCTCGGAATCTGGCCGTATTTCAACCGGGGTGAATCGTTCGGCAAGCGGTACATCAAGGTCAACCAGACGCTGCTTCAGCTTCGGGACACGCTCCAGATTGATTTCTGGACGCTGGATGCACTATGGTGGTACTTGGACCAGAAAGAATCGGGCGACCTGCCGCCGAGCGGCGGCGTTTCGCCAGTTGCCGAACAGCGCTTCGGCCTGGAACGGCATCTTCATGAATTCCTGCGCGACAACTGGAATCAGATTGAACTCGGCAGGGAATGGGGGCTCTACCAGGAACCTGGCGACGATGAGGCCGGGTACGAGTATCCATGCGATGTGGGCCGTATCGACCTCTTGGCGAAGCACCGCAAGGAACCGCGCTGGTTAGTCATAGAGCTGAAACGCAATCAAACCAGTGACCAGACCGTCGGTCAGCTCCTTCGTTACATCGGTTGGGTCAAGCGGCATCTCGCCGAAGATGACGAGCAGGTGCATGGGATGATCATCTGCCGCGAGGCGGACGACGCCCTTCGCTACGCGTTGAGCACCGTCCAGAACGTCGAGCTTCGGTTCTACCAGGTCGAATTCCACCTGAAGGCACCGGAGGCAATCATGGGGACTATCGGGAGGAAGTGCGGCAAATGAGCAGGCGAGCATATCCTGAATACAAGCCTTCGGATGTCAAGTGGTTGGGTGACGTACCCGAGCATTGGGAGGTTCGGAAACTGAAGTACATTTCATCCGCGCAGTTCAGCAACGTCGACAAGAACACGGTCGATGGCGAGGAACCAATACGGCTCTGCAACTATGTCGATGTGTACTACAAGGATATCATCACAGCTGATCTCTCTCTGATGGAAGCTACGGCAACCCCAGCGGAAATCCGCAAGTTTGGACTGCACCATGGTGACGTGCTGATAACAAAGGATTCGGAAGCGTGGGATGATATAGCGGTTGCCGCATACGTTGAAGGAACCCAGGGGGATATTCTCTGCGGATACCACCTTGCGCAGATTCGGCCCAACCCAGGTCGCGTCGACGGGAAGTACCTGTTTCGTTCCTTCTGCGCCCGAGGAATCAATGATCAGTTCAGAGTCGCCGCTACGGGGATTACGCGATACGGTCTGGGCAAGTATTGTATTGACAATGGTCTGTTTCCCGTTCCACCCAAGGATGAGCAGCGCACCATTGCGGTCTTCCTGGATCGCGAGACGAAGCGAATCGATACGCTGATCGAGAAGAAGCAACGGCAAATAGAACTCCTTCAGGAAAAGCGCGCCGCTGTCATCAGCCATGCCGTAACCAAGGGTTTAAATCCCAACGTCAAGATGAAGGACTCTGGCGTCGAGTGGCTGGGCGAGATTCCGGAGGATTGGGAAGTAGTCAGACTGAAGCGCCTTGGGAAAATCCGGTATGGCCTTGGAGAACCACCTGCAGAGAAGGACGATGGATTGCCTTTAATCCGGGCTACAGACATCTACCGTGGAAAGATCAACGCCGAAGCTATTCAGCGTGTCGATCCAGATGATATACCTTGGTCGCGAGCACCTCAACTTAAACTGAGGGATATCATAGTTGTCCGGAGTGGCGCTTATACCGGTGATTCAGCGATCATACCCGAACAATGGGCCGGCTCTATCGCAGGTTATGATCTTGTGCTGACCATTAAGAAGGCGATTCCAGAGTTCATTGGTTATGCTTTACTTAGCAAGTATGTTCTTCAGGGTCAAATCTATTTGGCCAAGATGCGCGCTGCTCAACCGCACCTCAACGCAGAGGAACTCGGTGATTGCAAATTTATTCTTCCACCGTCACATGAGCAGCGCAACATCGCTTCGTTTCTCGACCGGGAAACGGCAAGGATTGACGCTCTTATTAAGAAGATCAAAAGATCCATCGACTTGCTCCGTGAGTACCGAACAGCCATCATCTCGGCTGCAGTGACGGGCAAGATCGATGTGCGCAAGGATGGCGCCTGATGCCGGTACCGAATCCCACGCCGATCTATCGCTTCATTCACGTGGACAATCTCTACGTGTGCTTGCTGTGTGGCGGCTTGCATGCGCCAAAACATACGCCTGACGACGGATTGAAATATAAGACGATTCATAATCTGGATATACAGAATGTGCGCCGGATCAGACGCATTCCATGCGGGCTGAACGGTGTAATCCACGACTATGTTTCTTTCTATTTTGGCTATCTTTCTCCGATGATGTTCCAACTCAAGACGGGACGTGTGGAGGGCTATGACGAAGGGCAGGAACCGCTGATCTATTTGGTCTCGACCGCTCAAACTGTGGAACGTAGTGGAACAAATTTTGTTTTCTCGAACGGACACGGTATTGCCGCGTATACTGACTGGTATGATGATTTGTCTGAGTTGGATCAGGTCGATTGGGACATGGTCTACCAGCGTTACTGGGCCGACAACGTGGACGAAATGGACCGACAACGGCGGAAACAGGCAGAATTTATGATTCATGAATTCTGCGATTGGTCGCTGATCGAATCGATTGCGGTTGTAAACACACGAATGAAAACGAGGGTTGAAAACATTATGAACCGCTTTTCGGCGGATAAGCGACGAGACGTGCGCATTAAACCGGATTGGTATTACTAATAGGGAGGTCGACCATGATAGAGATAACCCGAGGCAATTTGCTTGAGGCGAAAGCTGAAGCCCTGGTCAATACGGTAAATTGTGTTGGTAACATGGGTAAAGGCATCGCCTTGCAATTCAAGAAGGCCTTTCCTGAAAACTTTAATAGTTATGAGCGTGCCTGTAGGGCAAAGGATGTCCGTCCCGGAAGAATGTTAGTTTTTGAGACATGCTCCATGTTCAACCCGAAGTATATCATTAATTTTCCTACCAAACGTCATTGGCGCGACAAGTCTCGGTTGGAGGACATCGAAGTCGGTTTGCAAGCCCTGGTGGAAAAGGTCCAGAAGCTGGAGATTTCATCCGTGGCGGTTCCTCCACTTGGATGCGGTCTCGGTGGACTGGACTGGGGAACAGTCCGGTCGATGATCGAGAAGACGTTCGCCGAACTGCCAGAGGTCAGGGTCTTTTTATTCGAGCCTGCCGGAGCTCCAGACGCCAAGGCCATGTCGGTGCGAACGCAACGTACACGTATGACCGTAGCCCGGGCCTTATTCATCAGGATCATGCGCCAATATGCAGAGTTGGCTTACCGACTGACACTGTTGGAAATTCAGAAACTGGCGTATTTCCTTCAGGAAGCGGGCGAACCTTTGCGACTGAATTATCAGGCGCATGTTTACGGACCCTATGCATACAATCTCAATAAGGTGCTTGAGATTCTGGAGGGTCACTTCATCCGAGGCTATGGCGACACACAGAAGCAAGATGTAGAGATCGAACTCCTGCCTGGAGCAGTCAAGAAAGCCAATACGTTCCTGGAAATGCACAAAGAAAGCCTGGGCCGTTTGGCACAGGTGGCGGAATTGATCGCGGGATTTGAGACGCCTTACGGAATGGAACTGCTTTCATCGGTCCATTGGGTCACGTGCCATGACGCAGAGCCTGCACGGAACGCCGATGAGGCAGTCAAGAAGATACACCAGTGGAACGAACGGAAGCGACGGATGTTCCGTGCCGAACACATTCACATCGCATGGAAACGACTGGAGGAGAACAGCTGGTTGCCGCAGGCGGGAGACAATTAATGCCGGGTCAATATACCGAAAAAGCATTCGAGACCGCCATTGAACACCACCTGACCGCGGCAGGCGGGTACGAGAAAGGCGATCGGGACACTTTCGACCCGGAGCGAGGACTATTCCCGCAGGACTTGCTCGCATTCATCCGGGAAACTCAGCCCAAGGAGTGGGAGTACCTCGCGGGCATCCAGAAAGACAAAGCTGAGGAGACGTTGTTGGACGACCTGTGCCGGGCGCTCAACTCTGAGCATGAGGGGTGTCTCTCTGTCCTCCGGCACGGCTTCAAGTGTTTTGGCAAGCTCTTCCGGGCAGCCTACTTCGCCCCTGCAAGCGGTATGAACCCTGACACGCAGAAACTTTACGCGGACAACCACCTTACCGTTACACGCCAGCTTCGCTACTCGGCTAAACACGGCAACACGCTGGACGTAACGCTGGCGCTGAACGGTATCCCAGTCGCTACAGTCGAGCTCAAGAATCCTATGACCGCACAGACCTGGCGAAATGCGGTCACGCAGTACAAAAACGATCGTAACCCGGCGGAGCTCGTCTTCCAATTCAAGAAGCGCACGCTGGTCTATTTTGCCGTGGACACGGACGAGGTCTACATGACCACATACCTCTCGGGCCGGAGTACCCATTTCCTGCCATTCAACAGGGGCTGCGGAAGCGGTGCAGGCAATTCGGAAAACCCAGGCGGCTACAAAACAGCCTATCTGTGGGAGGAGGTCCTGGAACGGCACAGTTTCCTCGATATACTGGCGCGGTTCATTCACCTTCAAATCGAGGAGAAGAAACTCGGGGGCAAGAAGGTAAAGCGCGAGACCATGATATTTCCGCGTTATCACCAGCTTGATTGCGTGCGGAAGCTTGTGGCTGACGCGCGCGAGCGCGGCACAGGAAACAACTACCTCGTCCAACATTCAGCCGGGAGCGGCAAGTCGAACTCCATCGCCTGGCTGGCGCACCGGCTGGCCAGGCTATACGACGAGAAAGATGAGAAGGTTTTCGAATCGGTTATCGTGGTCACTGACCGCGTGGTCCTCGACCAGCAACTCCAGAACACGATCTATCAGTTTGAGCATAAGCATGGCGTGGTGCAGAAAATTGATATCAACTCGACCCAGCTTGCCGAGGCCCTCGGCTCGGGCGTGCCCATTGTTATCACTACTCTTCAGAAGTTCCCTTTTGTAACCGAGAAAATGGGTGACCTGCCCATGCGCCGGTATGCGGTCATTGTCGATGAGGCTCACAGTTCTCAAGGCGGCGAAACGGCAACCGAGCTCAAGGGCGTGCTCGCTGGCGAAGCAATCAAGGAAGAGGCCAGGGCAAAGGCCGAGGAAGAAGGGCTAACCGATTACGAGGAGGAAATCCTCAAGACCATGGCCAAACGCGGTCATCAGCCAAACATCAGCTTCTTTGCCTTCACTGCGACACCCAAGTATAAGACCCTGGAGGTTTTCGGTACCCCGGACGAGGATGGTAAGCCTCGGCCATTTCATCTCTACAGCATGCGACAGGCCATCGAAGAGGGTTTCATCCTCGATGTGCTCCAGAACTACACCACGTACAAGACATACTACCGGCTGATCAAGTCCATCGAGGACGACCCCAGGGTGGACAAGCGTAAGGCGGCCCGAGCTCTGGCGCGGTTCATGAGCCTGCACCCATACAACATTGCACAGAAAACCGAGGTGATGCTTGAACACTTCCGCTGCTTCACCATGCATAAGATGGGTGGTAAGGCCAAGGCGATGGTCGTTACCTCCAGCCGCCTCCACGCGGTAAAATACAAGCAGGCATTCGACAAGTACATTGCCGACAAGGGATACACAGGCATTAAAACCCTGGTCGCCTTCTCCGGTACCGTAATCGACCCGGACGCACCGGCTGTAGAGTATACCGAAGTCGGCATGAACAAGGGCATCCGTGAGAAGGAGCTTCCCAAACGCTTCGGAACCGAAGAGTACCAGGTGCTCCTTGTGGCTGAAAAGTATCAGACCGGGTTCGATCAGCCGCTGCTTCACACCATGTATGTGGACAAGCGGTTGGCGGGTATCCAGGCGGTCCAGACCCTCTCCCGCCTCAACCGTACGCACCCGGGCAAGGAAGACACGTTTGTTCTCGACTTTGTGAATGAACCCGAGGAGATTCTCAAGGCTTTTCAGCCGTTCTACGAGCAAACACTCATTGGCGAGCGCGCCGAACCGCAGCAACTCTACGAAATTCAAGCCAAGCTGGATTTCCATCAGGTCTACTACAAGGCCGAGGTCCATGAGTTTTGCAAAGTCTTCTACAAACCAAAGCCCAATCAGACACCTGCCGACCATGCACGGATGAATGCCTGCATCGATCCGGCCGTGGGTCGATACAACGAACTCGAAGAAGATGTCCAAGATGAGTTCCGCAAGACGCTGGTGGCCTTCCGGAATCTCTATTCATTTATGGCGCAGGTGATCCCGTTTCAGGATTCTGATTTGGAAAAGCTGTACTCTTACATCCGATTCCTGCTTACGAAACTGCCAAGGGGTGGTCGGGGGTCGATCTACAACTTCGACGACGACGTAGTACTCAAATACTACCGCTTGCAGAAGATAGGAGAGGGATCAATTATCATGGAACCGGGCGCGCGTTATGAGGTATCCGGGCCAATCTCGGTGGGCACCGGCATCGCCCGGGGAGATGAAATTGAGCTGTCCAGGCTGATCGATATCCTTAACAAGCGGTTCGGCACAGATTTCAAACCAGGCGATCAACTTTTCTTCGAGGCGATACGAGAAGATGCGATGGCCGATAGCAGCCTCCGTCAAGCGGCGCTTGCCAACACAATGGAGAACTTCGGCTATGTCTTCCGCAAGGCTCTGGAGTGCCTCTTCATCGACCGCATGGAGCAAAATGAGGAAATTACCGCGAAATTCATGAACGAGGACCAGTTCCGGGAGGCTGTAAGCCATCACCTCCTCAGGGAGGTCTACGAGCAGATTCGGAAGGAGAAAACGCTAAATAGGCTTTGAGCCTGGCCCGATGGCGGACAAACTTGGCAACCGGTACGAAGGGCGCTGGGTTGCCAAACAGCTTCTCAGACTCTTGAACGAGGACATCAAGTCGGTAACCGTCGAGTTGATCGGCCCTGACGAGGAGGGGGTTGACCTCCTGGTTGTCAAGGAGGACGGTGTCCGGCCAGTACTGACGCATCATTACTTTTAATAGGGCCGGGAGGGAGAATTATGGAGTGCTGGGATAGGTTTTTGCTGCAGTGCGGGCTGGAATAATTACTCAATTGGTTTTATCCAGGTCTGCTGGACGTGGAAGAATGGATTTCGCCGACGGCCGGGCGTACTGATCCCATAAGAGATCCCATTTTTTAACCTGGATGAAAAAAATTACAACAGCCGTAGCTGGAATGGTTGGCGTAGACGCCACTGCACCTCCGGGCCGTCCAACCACCGGCCGCTCAAGGTCTGCCGAATAAATCGGATGAAACCTTGGAGCCCTTTCTCTTTGACAATTTTGACGAGCTTGGCAGAAAAGGCCACAAGCACGTTCAACAGATGACCAATTCGCATAAGATAGTGATAACCCTTCATGGCATTCCAGCTGTAGGAGAAACAGTGCTCGTAATTGTATCCACAGCGTTTCTCAACCAGAATATCTTCTTCGATTCCCCAGCGATACCGAGCGCCGAG
>JAUVWI010000065.1 GCA_030604195.1 Spirochaetales bacterium | reverse complement strand
TATTTGGGGTTGATTTAGATTGCATAGCTTGATTTTTTTCTGAATCAACCAATGATTGAGTTCACCTATTACAGTAAACCGCGAGCGCAAGTACCTCTTCGGGTACCCTTTTTCCAGAAGCGCTGTTTCAAGTTCATCAATAAATGTTCCTAATGGCTCCTTTCTCAGATCTTGTTCTGTTTTTTTGCGATAATAGATTTGATGTGTCATGGGTTCCTCCTTACTAATATTTTGACAATATCAGAAGGAGAAACAATAGGATTATGCCGAATTCAAATGACTTAAATCCTTGAAGCAAAAGGACTTAGTAAATCAATTCGGCATAATTCGGCATTCGGCATAATGCCGTTTATGCCGATATCGGCATAACAGACATTGTTTTGCAACTAATCTTTTAGAAGCAGGGGTTGATATCCGTACAGTTCAGGAGTTACTTGGACATTCAAATGTTTCTACTACAATGATTTATACCCACGTGATGAAGAAGCCGGGGATAGATGTAAAAAGCCCGCTTGATAATAAATAAAGAATATTGAGGCATTAGGAGGAATTTCATTTATTAATTTGGGAAGATAACTGTGAGATAACCCGTCCGCAATCCTCGGGAATACTGTAGCCGCGCGGGGTAATCATAAAATGTCCGTCAGTAATTGTCTGCGAATTGCCTACAATAATAGTAGTATTCATGTCGATACTTTCCGCATTTAACATATTGATAAGGGTTGTAATAATTGTTTTTTCATTCTCTCGCTCTGCATTTTTCACAATACCCACAACAGTATCAGCCGCTTTGTACTTAAGCAATATTTCCTGAGCTTTCCCCAATAAATAGAACCTCTTTTTACTCTTGGGGTTATAAAAGACAATAACGAAATCACCCCTGGCAGCACATTCGATTCTTTTTTCTATAAGATGGCTGTCGGTTAATAGATCGCTTCAGGAAATAACGGCAAAATCGTGCATAATAGGAGCGCCTAAAAGAGCTGCACAGGCGGTGGCGGAAGTTATTCCTGGTATTATCTGTAACCTGATTTTTTCCAGTTCCTCTTTTTTCAAGAGCTTAAGCGCTAAGCCTGCCATACCGTATATTCCCGGGTCGCCTGAATTGCTCTTATGCTTAATAGATCCTTACTGCCGGGTCCTATGCCTACAATGCTTAAGCTCCCCGGACTGGGTCTTCCCCGGCTATTGCCACTGTCACCTGGTTGAATATTTTCTTTCTCATTCCCGCTAAAAGTGCGCAAGGTTCACATACTCCTTTTAAGGATCAGATAACTTTTATTGCTGTTGGTGTTTCGACTTTTTGATGTAGGGCGGTTTCAGGCCCTTGAGCATAGGATAATGCTTGATGTTTAAAGTCTTGAGTTCTGCTTTCTGCGACTCGGCAGTTGCTGAGATTATAGCGTCGGCTAAGCCGACACCGTGTGACTTATGGTAATCACGCTTATACAAGCCTCCGGACCTGGCCACTTCCGCTGTTACCGGTATCAGTCGGAAGAGTGAAATAAGGTTGTCCAGCTTTTCAAGTTCCTCATTGTCCCTTACCCCTGCATATAACTCACCAACGACAATGGTGGAAAGTATGATTTGCGCGTAATGTTTTTTTATATAGACTACGGCCTTGCTGTAGCCGCGGAGGAAATCAACTAATATATCCGTATCCAGCAGGATCGGCGCTTTCATAAGCGCCGACTCCTGTCCCATTCTCTTCGCACAGCGGCGAAATCAGGAAGATCCTTTCTTCCCTTCCAGATTCCGGCGGCGCAGTCAAGTACTGCCTGCTGTCTGGTCTTGCTGAACCGGGCAATCAGATGATCAACCGCTTCCCTTATCAGCTCGCTCTGCTTTTTCCCGCTTGCCCGGGCCAGTGCATTTAAGCCGTCTTTTTCCTGTTGGGTCAAGTATATCTGTGTTCGAACCATGGTCTCACCTCCGATGTATACATTAGCTTAATACATCTAATACATCCGGGTCAAGGCTAAAGAGATGCTAAATTCGCTAATAAAATCCACCCTTGAGGTCTTCCCCGGCTATTGCCCACACCGCTGTGTGTGCCGGCGATTATCAGCCGGGGATTGGTGTTGCCGGGGCAGCTCAACGTTCTATACCTTTTCTTGCCTTTATGCCTTTGGAAAAATAGTGCTTAATTAACTTCATTTCCGTAACCAGGTCCGCTTTCTCGATGATTTGATCGGGAGCGGATCTTCCTGTAAGGACCATCTCCACATTGGCTGGCTTACTTTCGATTACCTCAAGAACTTCCCTGCATGATAATAATTTAAGGTTCATGGCCACATTGATCTCATCCAGAATAACCAGATCATAGTTGCCGCTTAAGACAATTTCCTTTATTCGCTTCAAGCCCTGTGCGGCAAGTTTTTTATCCTTCTCTGTAATTTCACCGCGTATAAAACGTTTGCCGCCGAACTGTTCAGCGGTTATTAGCTCTGAAAAGCGTGTGATTGCCTTAATTTCGCTGTAATTACCTCTTTTAAGGAACTGGCCGATAAATACCTTTAAATCCGCGCCGGCCGCTCTTAAAGCCAGCCCTAAAGCTGCGGTTGTCTTTCCCTTGCCGTTTCCGGTGTAAACGTGAATATATCTTTTCATCTTACTTCTCCTTACTTATCCGCCGGGGAGAGAGGAACGATAAATATTTTATCGTTATGGTTCCCAATACCGCACTCTATGCCTAAAACCTCTTGGATGACAGCTGTATTAAAAATATTCTCAACCCCTTTTAAATTAATAATCTATCCTGAGTTTAGCATGGATATTGCCAATATTTTTATAGATTTATCTGAAGATTATTTGCAGCAAAGTGCGCCGCATAATTTTCGGCTCCAGCCGGCCTGGGCACAGAGGGACCTTATGCGCATCGCTGAAGGAAGAAAAAATTGGAGGATTTAATACAGCTTGACGCCGGCGTTATTTTCGACTTCTTTGCAGGCGGCGATACTGCTCACAGAACAGAGCTTATATTACATGAAGCAAAAGCAGTTCTATTGGCTATTACAGTTTTCGAGCTTTTCGCCGGTGTGCGTGATGATAAGCATATAGAACAGCGGCAAGCCTTCGTACAACTCTGTGAAATTATAGACTTGAATACTGGAATAATGAGAAAAGCCGCCGTGCTTTACAACGCCTTAAAACAAAGGGAAGAGTTAATTCCCAATGAGGATATTTTTATTGCTTCCTGCAGCATCTGCAAAAACTATCCTCTTTTTACGCTCAACAGGAAGCATTTCGAAAGAATTCCGGACCTGATCCTTTTTTAGGCCTTCCTGTTTTTATTTGCACCCACACTAGATTCCGACGTTGTGCCGCCTATACTACACCTTGAAGGAAAAATTACTGAAGGATTATTTTTTTGCATAGTAAAAGGGAACAATGAAGAAGATAAATAATTTGTTATCATTATTTCAAGAAATTGTATATAATCGGAAATATGCTATTACCTTTGAAATCTTGCGCCTTCACCCACGCTTTCAGCGCGAGAAATAATCAAGTCAGCGACCGCAGGAAGTCCTGTGGACGCCCGAATATATTAAATTGGACTTCTGTCTTAAGAACTTCGGTTGCAGATATAATCTACACAGGGATTCCCTCCGGTCACGGATGTAATCTGCGCTGTGATAAATCTCTTAAATGTTTTCCTAATATATAAGGATCCAGGATGGCAATAATTAAAGCAGGAAGCATTATAAAAGGCCCAAATTGGCCGGAACCGGTGGAGATAAAATATGCAGAAGAATCCGGTAGTTATATTCACATTATTGGCGCTACAACAGTATCCGGAAAACACATCGACCAGTTAATCCCAACAAGCGAGTTTTTAGATTATGGAATAGAGGAAATACAATCCTACTTTTCAGAAGATTCGTGGAAGGTCTTTCTTTCCCTGGAGGCTGTCCGCTACCGGTTTGCTTCTCTATATGATCCCCTGCTCGCAATGAATATCTCAAAAATCGATCCCCTGCCTCATCAAATCGAAGCTGTCTATGGTTATGTTCTCAAGCTTCCCAGAATAAGGTTCCTTATTGCCGATGATCCCGGCGCAGGAAAAACAATTATGGCCGGCCTTATTATAAAAGAACTGAAACTGCGCCATCTCATTAAAAGAGTGCTTATTATAGCTCCCGGGCATCTAAAAGATCAATGGAGACGGGAATTATCCGACCGTTTCGATGATAAATTTATAGTTATAGAACGAGGCCTGCTTGATTCTCTGTATGGCGAGAATGTCTGGCAGAGAGAGAACCAGGTTATTGCATCTATAGATTTCGCCAAGAGAGAAGAAATACTTCCTTCCCTGGCCGCATCCCATTTTGATTTGACCATCGTTGATGAAGCGCACAAGATGAGCGCCTATAAATATGGAGATAAAACAACTAAAACGGGACGCTATAAGCTCGGGGAAGTACTCTCACGGGTTTCTGATAATCTACTCTTTTTAACGGCAACACCCCATAGAGGTGATCCAGAGAATTACAGGCTCTTCTTGGATCTGCTTGAGCCGGGATTTTTTGCTACTAATGAGATGGTGCAGGAATCTATTCAAAACAAAGATAACCCCCTGTTTATCAGGCGAATAAAAGAAGATTTGAAGGATTTTGAAGGCAAGCCTTTGTTCCTGCCCCGACATGTCAAAACCTTATACTTTGACCTGGGAACACAATCCCCAAATGAAAAAGACTTATACAATGATCTGTCCAGATATGTTGAAACCCAATACAACCTGGCGCTTACCCGGGATAAGAAAAGGAATATTGCTTTTGCCCTGGTAATTTTACAGAGAAGACTGGCATCGAGCACCTATGCCCTGCGCAGGTCTCTTGAAAGGCGGAAAAAACGGCTTGAAGATCTGCTGGAAGGAGCTGATCAGAGAGATAAAAGAGCCGAAAGCTATTGGACAGATGAAGATGTTGAGGATATGAGCGAGGAAGAGCGCTGGCGGGAAGAGGAAATATGGGAAACCTTAAGTGTATCGGAGAACCGCGCAGAGCTTAAGTCTGAAATAGCTACAATTGGGAAGCTTATCCACCAGGCAAAAGCAATTATGAGCAGTGAGCAGGAGATAAAGCTCAAGGAATTAAAAGATACCATGGTTAACTTGTGCCGGGAAAACCCGGATACAAGGGATAGAAAGATACTCATATTTACCGAATCAAGAGATACTCTTGAATACCTGGAAAAAAAGATAAACGAATGGGGATACAGAGTAAATACAATCCATGGCGGAATGAAATTGGAGAACCGGGTAAACGCTGAATCCATTTTTAAGAATGAAACCGATGTGCTTATTGCAACCGAAGCTGCCGGGGAAGGTATCAACCTCCAGTTCTGTCATCTAATGATCAATTATGATATTCCCTGGAATCCAAACAGGCTTGAACAGCGAATGGGCCGTATTCACAGGTATGGTCAGGACAAAGAGGTATTTATCTTTAACCTGGTGGCCAGCGACACACGAGAAGGCATGGTTTTGGAGCGCCTCTTCAGAAAGCTCGATGATATAAAAGAAGCGCTGGGAACGGATAAGGTCTTTGACATAGTGAGCGAGATTTTTGCCGGCGCAAATCTTTCCCAACTGCTCACAGAGGCTGCAGCCCATGCCCGTAGTATTGATGAAATACTTGAGGAAATGGATATTACTGTAGATCATGATTACATTGCCGGAATAAAAGAGAATCTGGGTGAAAGCCTGGCGACACATTATATCGATTATACCCGCATTAAAGAGATGGAGCAGAAGGCCAGAGAACACCGTCTTATCCCGGAATATACGGAAAGTTTTTTCAAGAAAGGTTTTCTTAAGGCGGGGGGTAAAATCCGGGAGACTAAAGAGGGCTTCCTGGCCGTGGATTCCGTTCCCTACAAAATAAGAGATCAATTGAACCGCAATCCCATAAGAGGCGGTGGTGAGCTTTTAAAAAAATATCCAAAAATTACTTTTGATAAAGAGGTGGCTTTCAAAAATCAGGATCTTGAATTTGTCTCTTTCGGCCATCCCCTTTTTGAAGCGCTTATGTCCTGGGTTGAGAACAGCTTTTCAGAATCTATGCAGAAAGGAGCTGTTTTTCTTGATCCGGACGGCAGGCTTAACGGGTATATACTCTTTTACGAAGGTGAAATATTAGACGGGATGGGCAGCACAGCGGGGAAGCGATTGTTAAGCTTTTATGTAGAAAATGGAAAGGTGGAAGATGTATCCCCATCCATACTCTGGGATCTTGCAGAAAGTAACTATACTGAAACCGGTCAAATTGGCACGGGCAATGATATCGAATCCGTAAAGAAAAAAACAACCTCTGTTGCAATAAAGATTCTGGAGAAATACAAAAATGAGCTTGGCCGGGAAAGAAGCCGTCAGGCGGAGATTAAGAAAAAATATGGTGTGCGATCTCTGGAGCATATGATATTAAGTCTTGACGGAGACCTGATTGCCCTATATGAGCGAAAAGATAGGGGAGAAAATGTTGACCTCGTTATAAGGAACAAAGAGGAAAGAAAAAAGGAATATGAGAACTCTTTGGAAAGGCTTAAGGATTTGATTGAGCGGGAAAAAAATCTTACCATGAGTATGCCGAAATTCAGAGCTATTATAAGAGTAAGGGCTGATGAACACAGCAAGGCTGCAATGCATGAAGATCCTGAGGTGGAACGGATAGGTATGGAAACTGCGCGTAAATATGAAGTTGAGCAGGGAAGAATTCCTGAAGATGTAAGTCTACAGAACCTTGGCTTTGACATAAGATCAAAGGATGGAAAGGGCGGTATTCGCTATATTGAAGTAAAAGCGAGAGCAAAGGAGGGAATCGTTTCTCTAACACCGAATGAATGGTTCAAAGCAAAACGCTTTAAAGACGAATACTTTCTCTATTCGGTAATGAATGCCCGAACAGTTCCGGAGCTCTATATAACTGAAGACCCCTATAACACTTTAACTGCGGATGAAAGGAAAGAGGTTGTGCGCTATATTATTCCCTTTGATGAAATCAAGAACAAAGGAGATGTGCTTAAGTGAAACGTTCCATTGAAGAGTCTTTTCCGGTAAAAGAGGTAAGCCAGATATCGGCAAAAGAAAAAAATATTCGCCATGGCCACATCTCAACCCTCCATATATGGTGGGCAAGAAGACCTCTGGCATCATCCCGGTCAACAGCCTATGCAGCATTGGTACCTGCTCCCGAAACAGCAGAGGATTGGAACAAACAGAGGGAGTTTATCATTAATTTCTCCAAATGGGAAAACTCTCTTGATCACTTCATGATCCTGAAGGCAAGGGAAGATATCCTTAAGGCAAATAACGGCAACCCCCCCAGAGTTCTTGACCCTTTCGGGGGTGGAGGTTCCATACCCCTGGAAGCGCTGCGCCTTGGATGTGAGACCTATTCGAATGATCTTAACCCTGTAGCAGTTTTAATCCAGAAATGCACCCTGGAATATCCCCAAAAATATGGAAAGCCGGGGGATATTGAGCGGGAAACGGATTATATGGGTAAAAAGCATAAAGAAAAAGTGAGAGTGCAGAATAAACTCTTAGAGGATGTCAAAAAGTGGGGCCAAATTATCCTCGAAGAAGCAAAAGAGGAGATCGGGGATCTCTATCCTGAAGAACAGGATGGAAGTATCCCTGTGGGTTATATCTGGGCAAGGACTATACCCTGCCAGAATCCCGCCTGCAATGCGGAGATACCCTTGATGAGGCAGTTCTGGCTTGCCAAAAAGGAAAAGAAGAAGGTCGCTCTCTTTCCCTATGTAGAGAATGGCGCAGTGCTCTTCAGAATTGTAGGCGACGGCTATGAAAAAATGGCTGATAATTTTAAGCCTGAGGAGGGCACAGTTGCCAGGGCGGTTGCCACCTGCCCGGTATGCGGTTCTGTTATCGGTGCTAAAATTACCCGCAAGCTGTTTCAGGAAGGAAAGTCCGGGCAACGAATGGTAGCCGTAGTGCTCTACAAACCCGGGCAGAGGGGCAAGAGATACCGGATAGCCTGCGAAAGTGATATTGCGGTATTTAAGGGGGCAGAGGAAGCCCTTAAGTTGAAGCGGGAAAGACTGATGAATGAGTGGGGAATGGACCCCGTACCGGATGAGGAACTGCCGCCAAAAGAAAGTCATAGAGCAGTTGGCAGTCAATTACCGTTATATAACTTTAGTAATTGGGGCGATCTGTTCAATTCCCGGCAGAAGCTGGCGCTTATTACCTTTGCGGAGAAGGTAAGGCAGGCTCATGAAAGGATGCTTCGAGAAGGTTATGAAGCGGAATACGCAAAGGCGGTGGTGAGTTATTTGGCAGTCATTATTAATAGGCTCGCTGATAAAAATTCAAACCTAGTAATTTATAATGTAGTCGGTGAAAAAATAGAACATGTTTTTGGCAGACAGGCATTACCAATGGTTTGGGATTACATCGAATTAAATGCTTTTACAGATGTCGGATGGAATAATATGCAGGATTGGATAGAAAGAATAATCGTTCACCTTTCCGAAATAGTTACTCCCACAGCTTCAACAATCACCCAATCATCAGCCACATCTCTCCCTTATTCCGATAACTATTTCGATGCGGTATTAACCGACCCGCCCTATTATGACAATGTGCCTTACTCCTATCTCTCCGACTTTTTCTACGTCTGGTTGAAAAGAACGGTCGGCCATATTTATCCAGAGCTATTTGCAACTCTGCTAACCCCTAAAAAAAATGAGATCGTAGCATATTCCAACAGACCCGGAGGATTTGAAGGGGGGAAGCGTTTTTTTGAGGATATGCTTAAAGATTCATTCAAAGAGATATACCGTGTCCTGAAGCCCGATGCTATCGCGGTAATAGTCTATGCCCATAAATCCATTTCCGGCTGGGAGACATTGATCAACTCTCTTCTCGATTCCGGCTTGATTATGACCGGCGCCTGGCCAATTAATACTGAAATGAGAGCACGGCTAAACGCGAAAGAAACGGCGGCTCTTGCATCTTCTATATACATTATATGCCGCAAAATGGAGAGGCAGGCCACAGGTTTTTACAACCAGGTAAGAGATGCCTTGAAACAACACCTTAATAAAAAATTGGAACATCTCTGGGAGGAGGGAGTTAGCGGCGCAGATTTCTTTATTGCCGCAATAGGTTCGTCTATCGAAGTTTTCGGTAGATACGAAAAGGTAATTGATTTCGAAGGAAATATAGTCCGCGCAGACAAACTACTGGAAGATGTCAGGACGATTTCTACAGATTATGCGGTCAGGAAGATCCTTCACAACGGCTTTTCCGGGGAAATATCCAATATGACCCGCTTCTATGTCCTATACCGCTGGAACTACGGGGCTGCGATGGTTCCTTTTGATGAAGCCCGAAAGCTTGCGCAGAGCTGCAGCATAGATTTGGCGCATGAATGGAATAGAAATGGATTCATAAAGAAAAATAAGGAGTATATCCTGTTACTCGGTCCCCAGGACAGAAAGCAGGAACAGATAAAAGATTACACAGAGCTTGTAGATACTCTTCATGCAGTTCTCCTGTATTGGGAGAAGAGCAAAAGGGATGAAATGGTTAAAATCTTGAAGGAATCCGGGTACGGAAAGAGCGAAGCATTCTACCGTGTTGCCCAGGCTGTATCTGAAACCCTTTTGATTGAAAGCAAAGAGAAGAAACTGCTGGACGGCTTCCTTGCAGGACGAGAAAGGTTGAAAGAAGATATAAAAAAGGGCCAGGGGGAATTGTTTGAACAATAAACATTATAAAGCCGGTAAAACATTAAATGATATAAAGATCATCATAAGTGAACATAGAGATATATTGGAAAAAAAGTACAGGGTCAAAGAGATCGGCATATTCGGTTCATATCTGAGGGGTGAACAGAAAAGAGGCAGCGACGTTGATATCTTAGTTGAATTTGATGAAGTTCCCAGCCTGTTGAAATTCATAAACCTTGAAATGTATTTACAGAGAATCTTACGGAGAAAGGTTGACCTGGTAAGAAAAGAAGCGCTGAGGGAAGAGCTTAAGAAGTCTATTCTTGAAGGGGCAACTATTATATGAATCGGGAATATTCTCTTTACCTAAAAGATATTCTTGAATCTATCAAGCTAATTGATGAGTTCGTTGAAGATTCAGATCTCTCTGACTTTAAAAAAGATAAAAAGACATCAGCTGCGGTCATACACAATATTGAAATAATCGGAGAGGCTTCTAAGCAAATTCCAAAAGATATAAGGATCAAGCATAAAGAAATTCCCTGGAAAGATATGGCGGGAATGAGGGATAAACTAATCCATTTTTACTTCGGTGTAGATTACGAAATCGTCTGGAAAGTTGTAAAAGAGGATTTACCGGCAATAAAAAGTAACCTCGAAGAAATATTGAAGGAAATAGAGGGAGAAGTTTAGAAAATGAAACCATTCCATACCATAGCAGTACCGCATAAAGACATTCTTGACGGCAAGCTCACCATGGATGTGTTTGCAGCAGATCTCTGGGAAGTAAGCCGCAATAGGGGGCCTGATGAATATAGAAACCCGGATCTTTTTTTTAGAAAAACCTACCTGACCCAGGGTCTTAAAAACCTTTTAAACATTACCCATAAACGCCTTCAAGGAGAGGGCGGAGACTCTGTTATTCAGATCCAAACACCCTTCGGCGGCGGCAAGACCCATTCTTTGATCGCCATGTACCACAAAGCCTCACAGTGGAATGCTAAAGCTGTTGTCATTGTGGGTACTGCGCTGAGCGCTGATACAACAATTTGGGGTCTTCTGGAAAAGGAGCTTACCGGTCAAATTGAATCAATGGCAGGTCTTACCGCTCCCGGAAAGGATAAAATAAGAGAGCTGCTCTCTTCTCACCTGCCTGTGTTGATATTAATGGATGAGCTTTTGGAGTATACGACCAAAGCAGCCGGAAAAATCGTGGGGGAAAGCACTTTAGCAGCTCAAACTATTGCTTTTATGCAGGAGCTGACTGAAACGGTTAGCTCTTTAGAAAAAGTCTGCCTTGTTGTAACACTACCTTCAAGTATCGTTGAGCATTACGATGAATCTGCAGAGAAACAGTATCAGCAGCTCCAGAAAGTATCCGGGCGTGTGGAAAAGATCTATACACCAATTGAGGACAGCGAGATCACAAGCATTATCCGGAAAAGGCTTTTTACCAGTATCGATGAAAAAGGGGTAAAGGAAATTGTTGAAGATTTTTTGGAGTACGGAGAGCGGGAAAGTATACTTCCCCAGGGAGTAAGCATAGGTGACTATCGAAACCGATTTATAGCCTCTTTCCCCTTTATGCCGGAAATAATCGATATCCTTTATCAACGCTGGGGCAGTTTTACTACCTTCCAACGGACACGCGGTGTTTTGCGCATCCTCTCTCTTTTGGTGCATACTTTAAAATCAAGTGGAGCATCCTATATCAGTATCTCCGATTTTGATCTTTCAAATCAGGAGATAAGACAGGAACTCTTAAAACACATCGGCTCTGAGTTTAACAGTGTAATTGCTTCTGATATTTCAGACAGGCAGTCGGGTTCAAGTAAAGTAAATAAATCTCTTGGTAAAGCCTATCAGGGTCTAAATTTAGGTGTTCGTTCCGCAACAGCTATTTTCCTCTATTCATTTTCCGGCGGAAGCGAGCACGGAATCAACCTTGGGGAGATAAAACGGTCGGCAACTACTATGCAGAATCCTTCCAGTGTCGTGGCAGAAGCAGTGGAACAGTTGAAGGGAAAGCTGTTTTATCTCCAGTCTTTACATGAAAAGCTATTCTTCAGCAATCAGCCCAATCTGAATCGTATTCTCTTGAATCAAATGGAAAATATAGAGAAACCTGAAATCGATGAACAGGAAAAGAGCCTGCTGAAACAAGGTATTAAGGGAGATAGACTAAAAGTCTTTATATGGGAGAACGATCCGGTAAATATTATAGATTCCGAAGAACTCAAACTTGTTATACTCAAGGAAAACAATATAAAAATAATAAAAGCTATTTTAAAACTAAAAGGTGACACTACACCCCGCACTAACAAGAATACTGTTTTATTTCTTTATCCGCTTGAATCAGAAAGAAGCGGATTTATTAATTCTGTAAAGCACAAACTTGCCTTTGAAGGTATTGAGCAGGATAAGAAACTGAACCTTTCAGAGGACCAACAAAAAGAAGTCAAAAAAGAGCTTAAAAAATATTCCGGTGAGTTAAAGGAATCAATCAGAAGATTGTACAGAATAGTAGCGATTCCCGATAGAGAAGATGTTAAAGAGATTGACATGGGAATACCCACCTATGGAGAAATAAAGGCCATCGATCAGGAGATATACAGCAAATTGCGCTCTGAAGGAGAAATCCTTGAAAAAATTGCCCCCCTTGTTGTACGAGAAAAATATCTGGCAGCAAAAGAATATGTTTCAACAGCTAATATATATAGATCCTCTTTGACAACCGCAGGAGAGCCAAGGCTTTTAGATAAATCGGTTTTAGAATTGGGAATAGTAGAAGGTGTCAGTAACGGGCTTTTTGGTCTCGGTGAATTAAGCGATGAAAAAATAAAGTGCCATTATTTCAAAGATAAGGCAACGGTAAGTTTAACGGATAAAGAGATGCTTATCTGTGAAAAATTATGCGCTGAACAGAAAGAGGAAAAAGAACAAGGCGAACAAACGGAGAAATACAGAGAGCCGGAGAAAGGTGACGAAGCTCCTTCCCCTGACTCTCAACCAGAAATTCCTGAGATACCCGGATTAGCCAAGAAAAAATATTTAGAGCTTTCTTTTAATTTTATTTTACCAAAAGGTAAAGTTTCCTCCCTTATGGGCATTATGAACTATCTGCAAAGCAAATATGAAGTATTGAAACTTGAGATAAACGCCCTTCATGGAGAAATAACAGAACAGGAATATGAAGAAAAGATTCTTGAAGCACTCAGGCAAGCCGGAATAGAGCTTATGGAGTAAATATTATTCCGGTGAAAAATGCCAGTTGACAGTTAGTCCAATTCCGTTCCACACACATTATTCCATGTCCGCTGCTCCTACCGGGTATCTTGACTTTTCCGCCCATGGGTTTTATGCTCGGTGCAGCAAGATTGCAAAGGGATGCACGGGGAAAGACCGGTGAAAGTCCGGCGCTGTCCCGCAGCTGTAACTTTCTGCGGCACGGCCTTTGGGGCAAAAGTACTGGAAGGGGATAGGGTTCATGTTTCCAACTTGCCCCCGCGAAAGGCTCTGTTATATGCTTGACACCATGGGTCTTGACCCAGCAGGACAGCCGTGGCCCTGAGTGTTCCCATGAGCTGTTTATCCAGAGTATCCACAATGGCTGCGTTGAGTCCGGCTTTCATGGCCAGAGACAGAAATGTCCTGTTCACCAGGGAGCGCTTGGGCATCCCGAATGAGATGTTGGACAGACCGCAGATTACGTTGACTCCTTCCAACCTGATCATCAACACAGAGGGCCACGATATCGCACTCCCTGATCTGGATTACCGATGCCATTGCCTCGAAACGGAACCTTTCGCCTGTTATCGAGTTGAGCATGGGCGGATTTTCAACCTGATCCAGAACAGCCTTCAGGCTGTCTGGATTCGAGCTGTCGATACAGAGCCTGACCTGTGGCAGGGCATTTTGGATGACCTCAATCAGCCAGAATAGATCATCCACCTCGGAATTCAGGCGGGATCCTGCGTTAACATCGATTAGATCGGCCCCGGATTCTATCTGGAACGTAACATCAGTCTCAATGTATGTAGCGTCTCTGTTGACCACGGCCTCGTTTACAAGTTTACGGCTCGTATTGATCCGCTCACCGATTATAAGCATACATTTCTTTCCATGATCCTTATATTGCAGCCTTTACATTTTCCAGTGCCGCTGCAGAGGCTGACCAACTCAAAACCTTAGAATCTACTTATAAACGCCGTATTCCTTGGTGAAGTCAATCATAGCGTGTACATTTTCCGGCTTTGCCTCATCGAAAAACGCACCACTACCCATCATAAAACCACCGCCTTTGCCAACTGTATCTATGAGTTTCTTGCAGTAATCCTTCACTTGCTGGGGTGTGCCTAAGTTCAACATAGCGGAGGGAACATTGCCGAAGATGCAGAGCGTGTCACCCACTATGTCCTTGGCTTTGACCATATCTGTCTGATCGAACATCCATAAAGTCTTACCTTTAGGCAGGTCTCTGATAACTTTCAGGCGTGTGTTATAACCCCCCTCAGCAGCAGGAAATGGTATGCATCCACCCTCTATTAAGCCCATAATGACCTGTTTTAAAGTAGGCCAGTAGAATTTCTTATACTGCTCATCTGACATGAACCCATCGGCACCTTTATGGAGAGGTATGAATATAAGAGGATTACCGGTCTGTTTTGCCGCCCCTAACCCCATATTAATCATGATAGGCGTTATTGCCTCCATAGCTTTAAGAAGCTTATCGGGCCGCCGGTACATATCCGTCATGATCCCTTTGCTGCCTCTGAGGGTGTCGCCAATTAGGTCAAACGGCGCCTTGGTAAAGCCACCGAGGATATTAGGAAATCCTAATGTTTTCAACTCACCATCTACGCCACCCATTGCCATCGCCCATTTCAGAGCTTCAGCCCCGGCCTCAAAAAGTGCCTTATAAGCGCTTTGAACAGGGGGCAAACCAAAGGGTATGAAATTAAAGGCAACCCCATACATTTCAACTATACCGGGAAGTAGAGGGAGCATGCTCCAGGGCTCCAATGCTCCGAATACGCGCGGCAGGTAGACATTACTGAAGAAAAAGGATGGGTCGGTTGTCAAGAGATCATATTCATCCGCCTTCATGTATTCTCCTTCAAGGCACTGGTAGGAGTGTTCAGGCTTTACCCCATGGCCCGCCCAGGCATATAACTTGTAGTCAAGGATCTCAAAGAACTTTCCCGGGCCAGGCCCTGCAGCGCCTATATGCATATCCGGTTGAAAGTCCAGGATGTATTTTTTAAAGCCCGCGACGCATTTGTCGTAGTCATACATGGCCTCTTGAACAGTCATCCCTGCATAATTAAAAGGGAACATGCTAGGGAGTGGACAGACCGGTACTCTATCCGGAATTTTCTTCAATTGAATGACATTTTTTATCCTGGTTATTCTCTCCTTGTACAACTTCTCCGCTTCCGGGCTTTGGAACTTAAGATCATTCCCCTCAGGGTCCTTGGGCGCAAGCAACTTCTGAAACTGCGCCTCTTGCTTTTCATCTGCTGTCATCTCTTCCCATTTTTTTTCCATATGCATTACCCTCCTATCCAGCCTTTGGCCAGTTTAACAGCCTCCATGGCGTCTTTTCCATAGGCGTCCGCACCAGTAAAACCCCTTACTTGTTCGTCAATCTGGCCGCCTCCGATCATAATATTAACGTCACGAAGTCCGGCTTCTCTGATTGCCTCTACAGTATCCTTCATGGATTGAAAAGCCAGAGTCAGAAACCCGCTAAGCCCAACCACCTTGCTGCGGGTCTCCTTAATCGTGTCTACGATTTTTTGCACCGGCACATTAATGCCCAGATCCACAACCTCAAAACCACTGACTTCGAGCATAAAGACCACGAGATCCTTGCCGATGTCATGGATATCCCCGGCCACCGTTCCAATAATGACCTTTCCCAGACGTTCCGTCTCTTCTTCCTTCTTGAGATGGGGTTCCAGTATTTTGACAATCCCCTTTAGAATTTCGGCCGAGTAAACAAGATCCGGAATAAAATACTCTTTACTTGAAAATTTCTGGCCGATGACAGACATACCTGCCCTGGCCTCCCTTAAAAGGTCCATAGGATCAACTCCCTTTTCCAGAGCATTCTTAACGAAATCCAAGGCTTCCTGTTCCTTTAAATCAGTTAACAATTTCAACAATTTCCCTGACATGATCATTACCTCCTATTAGAATGCGTTCACTGAACATATTCAGTTTACCAGATTCTTTTTGGCTTGTCAATAGAAATAATTCCAGGGAGTGGGATTTCAGGTTAATAGCGATCTCTGGAGTGGCCGGTTGACCGAATGAGTACGGTCAGTTATATTTATGAGGTTCTTGTTTCGTACTGTAGATAGTAATAATGTTTAACTGGATTAAATATGGCAAAAAAACCCTTAACCAAACGGCAAGAAAAGGCAATAGAAACCAAGAACAGGATATATAACGCCGCAATTAATCTTATGGACAGGAAAGGATTTGAGAAAATCACAATCACTGACATAAGCAAAAAAGCGGGCGTTTCTGTGGGCGCCTTCTATCATTACTTCAAATCAAAGAACGACATTCTTGCAGAAATCTTTAGAAAAGCCGACGAGTATTTCTCCACCCAGGTAATTTCCAGTCTGAAGAAGAGAAAGATCCCCTCAAGGATAGTCGAGTATTTTAACCATTACGCGAAATTCAACGTAGCAACCGGTGTGGAGACCACACAGCAGCTCTTCAATCCGAAAATAAAATTCTTCATTAAGAAAGATAGACCCATGATAACAATACTGCAGGATCTAATCCGAAAAGGCCAGGAAAAAAAGGAAATCCGGTCGAATGCTGATCCGGAAGAACTCGCAAGACTCTTATTCACCCTGGCCCGGGGAGTAGTGTTTGATTGGAGTTTGCATGAAGGCCGCTACGACCTTGAAGCCGCAATGGAAAAATATATGACGATTCTCGTTTCAACCCTTAAAAAATGAATCCTCCAATGTTTCGTAGTATGCATCGCCAAGGTCGTTTGGATTAAAGGCTTCCCTGATCTTATGCTGGTAACGAAAAACGGATGGCTGCGGTGCGGCCAAATGCATTCTGTCACGCTCTTCTTTGGGAGTTGTCCTGCCGTCGGCCCCTCGTGCTACTGAGTTCCACTTCTCCATGCCCACACCCCAACCTCTTGCCAGCCCCAGCTTAGTGGCAGCATCAAAAAATTCGAGGGTTCCCTCTGTTGATTCCCTGTCATGCGAATCAAAGCAGGTGAAGTTCTCCCAGAGGCACGTGCCCCCTCCTCCCTGACCGCCTATAGGTCCCATCATGCAGTCTCCCCCGGCTTCCACCACAGCACCGCGCTTCTCCCATTCTTTCTTGAACTCGGCTACCTCTTCGACGTGGGATGTCCCGTAGTCCGCAGTGCCGAGCAAACCGAAACATCCGTCATATCCCCCGCCGAAAACAAGGTTCAGGTTTTTATGTCCCAGCCTGATAAGGTAGAGAAGCACCCAATCGTGTATCTCAGGCTCATTCATGGCCTCCACTTTCCAGCCTCCCGTCCTGGCCAGTATTTCATCAAAAGCCCTCTCCTGCCACTCAATATCACGTGTGGTCATGCCCACCAGAATGATCTGGAAATCCCGTTTGGATTCCTCTGTAACTCTCTGCACTTCCGGATCTTCGAGGATCTTCTCAAGGTCTCCTAATGTCTTTGTGGGATCGGTAAGTATTTTGATCATGGCGTACTTCAGTTCCCTGCCGAACATGCTGTACTGCCGGTGAGCGAGATATCCTAAGCCGGTGTCCCATATCATATAGGCCGCATCAGCCCATGCCTTCCACGACGGGAAAGCCACGGTATATGCCTTGAAATTGTCCGGGAGTGATGTCTTGTAGGCTGGAACTATTCCTTCTACAGGAAGTTTCTCCGGCCCGGGCCAGGCAAAAAGTTTTATCGCGCATTTAGTATACACACCCATAGCCCCTTTGGAACCAAGAAATCCCCTGGCTACGCCTTTCATGCTTGGACCTGGTCCTTCACCGCAGAACCAACCGCAGCCCGAACCCAAAGATCCTGTTCTCAATATATCACCGGTGGGCATAACCCATTCTACTCCAAGCAGGTTATCATAATGCCAACCGCCGTACAGGTTGCCTGGCCCGGACCCGAAGTACGAGGTGGCACTGGCCAACGTGGAGCAGCTGCAGCCAGAGCCAGGTATATGGGTATTCAAACCCACCTTCATGGCTTCGGCTTGAAGCGTGGCCCCTATAACCCCCGGCTCAATTACGGCAAACATGTTTTTTTCGTCTATCTCAAGAATGCGGTCCATCCGTCTCATGTCCAGCTGAATCGTATTGTCTTCTGATGGGTACCCCTGCGCGGACCAGAAGGTGCTTGAAGCTTTAAACTTCACTTTGTATTTGTTGCACAATTTTACTATTGCCTCGACTTGCTCAACACTCCCCGGCAAAAGAACTGCCGCTCCTCTCGGGGTATATGTGTTGAAAAAGGGGCCGAGATGAATTGCAGTATGGGCCAGCGAGTATCTGTAGGAATCAAGTACCGCCGGATCATCGGTTATATTTTCTGCGCCTACAATTTGCTCCAGCTCCATATACACGTTCTTTTCCAGTGCCATTCGCTCCATCCTCCTCCGCTGCTATATCGCTTTCTGCACAAGCTCGACAATGTCATGGACTTTCATTGTATCTCCCAACGCACTAATGGCGTCCATGAAATTCCTCTCGCACCATGGGCAGGCGCTTATCAGTGCTTCGGCGCCTGTTGCCCTGGCTTCCGCTATTCTTTCGGTGGCGGTCCACATGGAGAAATCCGGATAGGCTTCACGAACTCCTCCCCCGGCCCCGCAGCACCAGCTGTATTCCCGTATCCTCTCCATTTCCACCAGCTCCACACCGGGGATGGCCTTGAGGATCTCCCTCGGCTGATCATACACTCCCCAGGCGCCGTTATACCTCGGTTTTTTAGGTTCATACACAATTATTTGATTCTTGATCTTTTTCTCAACACCCTTCCACGGTATATAGGGTTCTCCCTGCCTTCCCAGGTGGCAGGGGTCGTGATAGGTAACGGACATTGGAATTTCAGATCGGAAAGTGAGTTTTCCTTCCTTGATCAGGAGATCGATGAATTCTACAGTATGCAACACTTCGACCTGAGAACCCAATTCCGGGTAAAGCCGTTTGAAGGCATGGTAGCAGTCTGCACATGAAGTTACCACCGTCTTTACGCCGGCTTTGGCCCATGCTTTAATATTTGCCCTGGCCAAACGGACAAACTCATTTCTGTAGCCCATTGAATATATCCTGCCGCCGCAACACATCTCCCGCTCACCCATAATACCCACGTCAACACCCGCGTGCTTCAAAACCAGTACCGCGGCCCTGGCAGACTTCTGCAGGTCCCTGTCATAACTAAACCTGCAGCCTGCATGATAAAGAATCTCGCACTTTTCTGAAAATAAACGCGGGACATCCAGATCATCTGCCCATTCGCCCCGTCCGGTTTTTGGTTGCAGCATGGTATTATGTTCTTTGTCCAGACTCTCTACCAGCGCCTTGTGCTCATCAAGACCATGGCCTTCCTCCACCAATCTGAACTTGAGCTCGCGCACCATTTCCAGGGGCTCAAGGTTGTAGCGGCAGATCTTGCAGCTTACATCGCATGCCCCGCAGGTCATGCATTTGTAGACTATGTCCCGAACCATATCGGAATACACGCTTTGGTCGTTGATCAGGGACCGGGCAACCGCGTATCTGCCGCGCGCAGAGTAGCTGTTGAAATTATGGTACGAAACGCTGGGGCAATTCTTGGCAAACCTCCAGCTCTTCATTTGGTCAAATGGGATCCACTTGCAGTACGAACACTGACTGCATCTATCCATTTCCGCTGCGAAATCTTCCAGTGCCATTTAATATTCTCCTTACTGTTAAAAGCAGAGTTTTCCGGGATTCATCACGTTATTGGGGTCGAATATTTCCTTGATTTTCCTCGTTACTATCATAGTCCTTGCATCTGCGTTGTAGACCATATCCGCCCATATCCCGTACGGCCGCGAGAAATACGCTCCCTGCCCGAACAGCCGGAGGCTGGCCTCACGGAACAACTCCTGACTCCTCACCATTTCCGTGCTATTCATCCTATTGACAGGGAGAATGAATTCACAATGGCAGCCGACTCCCTGATGCACCGGCTGGATATAGACACCAATGTCAGGGGCCGGATAATCGTGCATATTGGCCTCTGAATACATCGTTGAAATGCAGCCAGGCGTTCTATCAAGCGTGGTCAGGAAAAATATTTCCTGCGATCCCCCTTTGTATCTCAGTTTCCAGTACGGCTCTTTGCAAGGTTTTAGTAAAAGCTCCTGCAATTCACCACCACGGCAGCCCTGGATCGCCGGTACCATTTCCAACCCAAATTGTTGGGCGATGTCCCGGATATCATTTTCCTGAGCTTCAACCTTTTCTCTGGGAAAAATGTGTCCGCCTGCAATACCAATGGCTACTGTCCATGCGGGGAGGGTATCTTTCAATGATTCAACCTCATCAACTTTCTGTGAAAGCATGTATGCCAGGCAGGCGCTATTCATTATGAAGAGCTCATCGCCAAATCTGAACTTAAGGAGTTTGTAGGTAAAATCAATTACATCATCGAGTTTCCCTGCCGGAATAAAGAAAAGTTTCCGGAAATCCGGAAAAACTTCGCACTTTACAGATGCCCATGTAACCATACCCATGCTGCCCTGTGCCGCCGAAACGAACTTGTAGAAATCCAATTGTCCCGGCCCGGCTCCCAGCACGGGTACCAACCCCTTCTGCCAGTCCTCTTCTTTTTCGCATCGAAAAGCGCCGCTTCCGCTCCACAGCCTATCACCATTACCCCACACGATCTCCAGGCTCCGCAGCGGTTCAAGCAAATTCCACTGGTACTTCGGAGACATTACTGGTTCTCTTTCCAGGAGACTTGCTATTACTGATTTATTACCCCGGGGTAGAATGGGCATGGCAATTCTCATGCCTTCTTTTTGAAGCTCGGGCAGAAGCCGGCCGTACGTTACTCCCGGTTCAATGATGGCCAGCCTGTTCCTCCGGTCGATTTTCAGTATTCGCTTCATCCCACTCAAGTTAACGATAACCGACCCGGGGAGGGCAGGAACCGTATCGCCCCGGAAATGCGGCCCTCCCGAACTCACCGGCACCAGCGGTGTCTGCGTCTGGTTCGCCCAGAGAACGATTTTCTGCACCTCATCCGTATCTCTCGGTTTGACCATGAAGCGGGGTTTCATAGGCGGAATTAGATTGTGATCCAGTGAAAATGATTCTTCTATTTCAGGATTATCAATAATACCTGCTTTCCCCACTATTTCCATCAACCGTAATTTCTTTTCATCCATATATAACTCCCGTACAGAGAAGGTGGTACCTAAACTGAATACGTTCACTGAATATACTCAGTTTATTTATTTATTTTCAGTTTGTCAATAAAATAATTTGACAAAAGCCGGAACTGATGATAATTTATAAATAGCCTATTGACTTAGCTCATCAGACTCTTTATATAGCAGGGAACTAAAACGGATGTAACAACAGGCTGTCCCGCAACTATGTCTGGAGCGAATATTCATGCATCAGGAACCTTTTTTTTGCTTA
>JAUVWI010000120.1 GCA_030604195.1 Spirochaetales bacterium | reverse complement strand
TAATTACAGGTCAGCATTTAAAAAAGCCGGATTTGAAGTTTTAATTGCTATTGCTGATGAAGAACTCGGCGTTAGTGACCGCCCCCATACCTGGAACGATACATATTACGTAGGAGGTGGTTATTATAACGGATTGAACAATGGGAAATTCGGCATGGGTATAGATTTTCCCACCTGGAATAATAACCATTGTTTTATTGCAGCAAGAGGTCGTGAAAAGGGTAAAGATATTTATGCTATTATCTATGCCATAGTGGACGAGAACTATACACTTATTACCCAGGATATAATCGAAGTTGAGGCTGTAGCGACTGGTCTGGTTTCTGCTGATAGTATTACAGAAGATATATCTGCAACGGGTCATATTGCCATCTATGATATTCATTTTAACGCAGATAAAGCAAAAATACTGCCGGAATCCGCGGAAGCTTTAGCCACTGTTGCTAATTTCTTAAAAGCCAATTCTGATAAACATTTTTTTATTGTCGGCCATGCTGCCGGGGTGGGAGATTTTGATTCAGGTATGAAGCTCTCGGAAGAAAGAGCAAAGGCTGTTATGGATGAGCTCGTTTCAAAATATGGAGTTCATAAGGATCAGCTGAGATCCTATGGTGTAGGGGCGCTCTGTCCTGTATCAACAAACAATACCGATGAAGGGGCGGCAAAGAACAGAAGGGTGGAGATTGTAGAGCAGTAGATACTGAAGCGTTTTATAATATCAATGGATACACTGCGCATATAAACCCTGTATAGAGAAAGAGACATAAAATGAACCTAAAGGACAAGCTATCGCACCTTACATTCAATAAGGCATGTAAACTTTTGGGCCCTGAAGGGGCCAAACTCATCAGAAAAGGCGGCAAGTGGGAAATAGAAGATATTGAAGAGCAGGCAAAGCTTGATAATGATAAATTTGAGCTTGACCTGGGCGAGGCCGTAGTATTAATCCGGCTCAACCCGGCAAACAATCAGAGGCTCCATTTAAGCTGCAGCGCCTGTTCTTCTTATTGCGAACATCAGGGCGCTGCTCTCTCTTTAATCCTTGAAGAAAAACTTACCCTGGGATTGGCTGCGCCGCCCCCGGAGACTATTCCTATAGAGAACTTAAGTGAAGAAGAGCTTATTGAGCAGGCTCTATCAGAGAAGAGGGAAAAGGCAAAGAGTGAAAAAATGATGCTCAAGCCGGCTAACAGAGAAGAACTGTGGTCGGACTATACGGTAACAAGCTATTCTTCGGGCAGAACATACAGGGTGGCTCTGCGCGGATGGGAAAGGGGTCAATCATACTGCTCCTGCCCGGATTTTAAGGTGAACACCCTGGGCACCTGCAAGCATATTATCTATGCTTTGGAAAACGTGAAGAAAAGATTCCCTAAGAAGGTAAAGGATACACCCTACATAAGAAAGGGTATCAGCCTGCATATTCGCTATGGAAAAGAAGCGGAGCTGCGCCTTTTGCTTCCCGACAATGGCGGACTTGACAGGGAAGCCGCCAATATCCTGATATCCTTAAAGGACAGGCCCATACATGATATTCACGATCTGCTTGAACGAATAAGGAGGGTTGAACAGCTAGGACATAATATAAATATCTATCCCGATGCCGAGGACTACATAAACAACCTGCTTGTTCAGCAGCGGGTTCAAAAACTAACGGATGAAATAAGGAAGGACCCCAAACATCACCCATTAAGAAAGGGCCTCCTCAATATTGAGCTGCTTCCCTACCAGCTGGACGGAATTGCTTTTGCCGTGGGCACTGGAAGAGCGGTATTAGCTGACGATATGGGTCTTGGAAAAACAATTCAGGGAATAGGCGCTGCGGAAATTCTGGCCAGGGAAGTAGGTATTTCGAAAGTCCTGGTTATCTGTCCGGCTTCTGTAAAATCCCAGTGGCGTCTTGAGATAATGCGGGTATCCACGCGGGAGTGCCAGCTTGTTTTAGGAAAAGCAGAGGAGAGGAGCAAGCAATACAGCGGCAATTCATTCTTTACCATCTGCAATTATGAGCAGGTCTTAAGAGATATAAAATCCATTGAAGAGGTGAAGTGGGACTTTATTATACTCGACGAGGGTCAGCGCATAAAGAACTGGGAGGCAAAGACTACCAGGGTTATAAAGCGGCTTATATCACCCTACGCCTTAGTCCTCTCAGGAACTCCCCTGGAGAACAGGCTCTCTGAATTGTATTCAGTAGTCCAGTTTATTGATTTGCGCAGGCTTGGACCGGCTTTCCTTTTTTTTCACAGGCACCGGGTTGTGAATGAAAAGGGGAGGCTGCTCGGCTATAAAAATCTGGATGATCTAAGGAACAGGCTCAAGCCCCTTCTGCTAAGAAGAACACGCGGCATGGTTATGAAGGAGCTTCCCCCCCGAACAACTGAAATATTAAGGATTCCGCCCACAGAGGAGCAGGCTGAGATTGACGAAGCACAGAAAAAAATAATTTCGACCATCTTATCGAAGAAATATCTTACCGAAATGGATATTCTTAGACTTCAAAAAGCCCTTCTTATTGCCAGGATGGCGGCGGACAGCACCTTTCTGGTTGATAAAGAGCCGCCGGGATATTCCACCAAACTTGAGGAAATTGATTCCCTGCTTGAAAGGCTGATGCTTGAGGAAGACAGAAAAATCATTTTCTTTTCAGAATGGACAACAATGCTCGACCTGATAGAGCCGCTTATTGAGAAGCGGGAACTGGGCTATGTCAGGCTTGACGGCTCCGTGCCCCAGAAAAAGCGCCAGGCTCTGGTGAACAAATTCCAGCGTGATCCTGACTGTAAGTTTTTTATTGCCACAAATGCCGGGGCAACCGGCCTTAATCTGCAGGCTGCCAATACCGTTATAAATGTGGATCTTCCCTGGAATCCCGCTGTGCTTGAACAGAGAATTGCCCGCGCCCATCGTATGGGGCAGAAGAGGCCTATCCAGGTATATCTACTGGTAACAGAGGGGACCATTGAGGAAAACATGCTGAACACTCTTTCGGCAAAACATGAGCTGGCTATAGCAGCCCTGGATATTAACTCTAAAGTAAGCGAAGTATCCTTTACAGGTGGCATAGATGAGCTTAAAAGGCGGCTGGAAATTCTGCTTGGAGAGAAACCGGAGGCAGCAATTGACCAGAGCCAGAGGGAAAAGGTGGAGCGGGAAACAGAACTCCGGAAGCGAAAGGAGAACATAGCGGCCGCGGGTGGACAGCTTTTAAGCGCCGCTTTTGCAATGATCGGAGAGCTGGTAGGTTCCGCTTCACTGGCAGAGGGAAGCCCCTCCTCGAAGGCATTGGTTGGTGGAGAAACAGCTCAAACCTTTAAGAATGTTCTCTCGGATTGCATGGAAAAAAACGAGGATGGCTCCATGAAGCTGACCATACAGTTCCCTGACGATTCAGCATTGAATAATCTTGCAGAAGTTCTTGCCGGGATTGCCATGAGAGCGAGTAAGAAGAGCCCTAAAGGATAATTACCAGTTGCTACTATCACTTTCATTCTATTGACTTCACTGAGCCTGCAGTTTATTCTCTTTACCGGCCGTAATGCTATGATAGCTCAAAATTTTGCTATTATAGCAATAAATTTTAAGTCCATTGCAGTCGAAGACTGCTATGGGATTAACGGTACACTTCTTATTTTTGAGGATCGACATGGCTGCTAAAAGTGTATCCATAAAGACCAAAATTACTGTAACACTGGTGCTGTTGCCTTTAATATCACTTGTAATCGTCGGCACCATTGCCCTCTGGCAGAATCAGCAATCTCTGGCAGAACAGGCGGAATCTAATCTGCAGAGGCTGGTTTTGGAAAAAACCCTTGGCTACAATCATATTTTTCAGAGAATCCACCAGGAGGTTGAAGCTACGGCTGTCTACGCCCAAATGATGAACAAGCAGGATACGCCGACAGTCGACCTGCAGCGGAGAATGCTTTTACCCTGGACCGGTAAGGGCTATGGTAGTAAGGAAATTCAAAAGACCCTGCATAACGAGATATTCCGGCTGCAGAGGGTCGGCCAGACACTGGAGGCGATTGTTTCCAACAATCCCTACCTCACCCTTGGTTATATGGGCACGGAAACGGGAATAACTGTTTTTGATAATGAAGATGTTGTCGCCATTATTGAGGATTTGGAGGCCTTTGATGTACGAACACGCCCCTGGTATGTTCAGGCGAAAGAGAAGAGCAAAACAATCTGGACTGATCTTTACGTAGATGCAAATACTAAAAAACTGACTGTAACGGCAGCCGCACCTGTCTCAAGAACCAGCGGCAATCTCTGGGGTGTGGTGGGCTTCGATGTCCTATTGGAAACCCTGCAGGATGATATTCTGAGTATGGATATAGGCTATATTAATACGCCCTTTATGATTGATGGTAATGGGAATGTTCTGGTAAGACCGGGAATGGAGCTGCAGAATACCGAGTGGGATAAGACCTATAAAACTGACAATCTACAGCAGACGGAAAACTCTGCCTTCAACCGGATTATCGGTAAGATGATAACCGGAAATGCAGCGGTGGAGCTTTACGAAAACCTCCGGGGGGAGCAGGAGTATCTGGCCTTCGCGCCTATTGAAACTATAGGTGCAAGTGTAGGCATTATAGTGCCGCGCAGTGAAATAGTGCGGCCTGTTCAGGAAAGCGGCAAACTGGTGATAATTGCTTTAGCAATAATTATTATAATTGCATTGGGAGTAGGGCTTGTACTCAGCAACCAGATCACCAGGCCTATTGAAGAGCTGACCATTATTGTTGATAAGGCAAGCCGGGGGTTGGTGGAAGTGGAGAAGATCCCCATTAAACGGAAGGATGAAATAGGCGTTCTGGCCGGTTCTTTCAACCGGATGATAGATAATTTGGCTGTAGTCATAAGGGAATTGGAAATCAGAGAGAGAAAAGAGTGATACTGTCAATACTCTGGCCGAAATTATTTACAATCCTTTTTCTGCTGATGTTCTACTTCTCAGTACTTAAACGTGGAAGAATAAAATCGCTCTACATTTTGGGTCTGGTTATACCGGTTCTGGCTGTAAGGGATCTGCTGTACCTGTTTTTTCCGCATGATTATATAATGGCGCTCTCCGATATTATTGTAATCACCATATATTTGCTCTGGCTGCGAACCTACACCCATAAACACAGGCTCGATATATTCTACCTGTTTTTGAATGGGATCATTTTTGCTGCCGGTGTCGCTGCTTTATTTGTTACTTTTATTCCGCTCAGCCAGTTCTATATAAGTATACTGATTATTATAGATGCTATCTATCTGGCAATTTTCCTGGGTCTTGTTTCAGAGTATAACACTGAAAATGCAGCTGTAATTTTACGCAGCCGTTTTATAATTATTGCTGCGTTTTTTCTGATACATCTGGTTATTCTACTCTATGGTTACAGCAGTCCAAATATTCAAGAAGTGATTATTCCGCTCTCCTACTTCATACATGGTTATGTACTCTTTAAATACAGCCTGATTTTTCAGGAACTGGATAAAGAGAATGTTACTTTCCTCTCTAATAACCTGGAGGCTCTCTTCGACTTCATGAAGAACTTAGGGAATGCTATTACCAGAAAAATTGACCTGCCCAGGGTTATGGAGATCATTGTATCCTCTGCAGTGAAAAATATCGGGGCTGATGCCGGGGCTATTCTTATGGTGGATGAGTTTGAGGACATTTTAAAGGTAAATGCGATCTACGGCATATACCCGCCCCTCTACCCTGTGCCGGGTATCGTACGAGTCAGTGCGGCTGCCTTGAAGAAGCACTTTATCGAGACTCCGATAAAGATCGGTGAGACCATTTTAAGTGAGGCGGTAAGAACAGGCCAGCCGATTATGATCCGTGATGTTTCGCAGGATGAACGGCTGAAGTATAATGCTTCAGATGATATTTTGTTTATAAGTTCAGCCCTGGTTATGCCGCTGGTCGTGGGCAATCGTGTTTTGGGGGTGCTTTCAATACTGAAAAGAGCTGAGAAGCAATTCTTTGAGGAAAGAGATTTTTTCCACCTGAGAACCTTTGCCGATTATGCCTCAATTACAATTGACAATATCCACACCTATATGGAGGTGCTGGACAAGCAGGAAATGGAGCGGGAAGTGAGCATTGCCGCAGATATACAGCAAAAGCTCCTGCCCGGCACATTGCCGGAGTTTCCAACCACTTCTGTAGCTTCATTCAGCCGGCCGGCAAGGGGTGTTAGCGGCGACTATCTTGATATTATCCCGCTGGATAAAGATAAAGTGGCAATGGTGGTCTGTGATGTGGCCGGTAAAGGAGTGCCGGCCGCAATGGTTATGGTTATGATTCGCTCAATCCTGCACTTGATTGTTTCTCCAAAAAGAGAGGCGGCAACAATTATTGCCTGGTTGAACAAGGGTATAACAGGCAGAATAGACATTGATCACTTCGCTACCCTTGGTTTTTTAACCTTCGATCAGCAGACTCGAGAGGTTGTCTATTCTAATGCGGCTCATCCGCCGCTGCTGGTGTTCAGGCGCAAAATTAATAAAATATTGCAAATTGACACCAGGGGTTTACCTGTTGGTATCGAAAAGGGCTCGAGATACTATCAGAAACGATTTAAATTGGAAAAGGGAGATGTGGTTATTTTGTATACAGATGGGATTATTGAGGCAATGAATGAGGCAGGAGAGCAATACTCCCTTGCTTTGCTAAGGCGGGTACTGGAGAATAATTCCATTCTTCCTGCGAATGAATTAGTTGAAAAAATAGAGTCCGACCTTCAGCATTTTGTTGGCAATGCAAAGCAGCATGACGATCAGTCCTTGCTGTTAATGAAGGTTGATTAAGAAAAGGAGAACGGCTGGGATTAATGGAAATAAAACTAAGGAGACATTCATCAATCTATATTATCGATATTATCGGAGAAATGGATCTATACAACGCGCACAGACTGAAAGATGTTGTAAAAAAAATGGTCCAAAAAAATATTCGCTGCTACGTTATCAACCTGGAGAAGGTGGAATATATTGACAGCAGCGGAATTGGCGCTTTGATTTACGTACATGCCGAGATCAAAAAGAGAAATATGATTTTAGTCATAGTAAATGTAAGGGGTTCTGTAAAAAGGGTGATTGAATTAACCAAACTGAACGGCTATTTCCGTATTGCTAATGATATTGTT
>JAUVWI010000121.1 GCA_030604195.1 Spirochaetales bacterium | reverse complement strand
TTTACACCAATTTTATCATATCAAACGGGCTGTGGTGCGTCTACTCATTTAAAAGACGAAAAAAAATCTATTTGTTTGTAAGTATCTATTGTGTGTGGATTTATAATTTATGCGTCAGTACTGGCCAGCAGATAAGGTCAATATTATGTGTTCCGGCATAATTGAGTACACCGCCGGTTTCATTATCATTCAGCCAGCTGCGGCCGCGGACTATATATTTAGGGTGACAACGGCGCGCCAGAATCATCACCGGTTCTCCGATTTCTCCCTTTACAATACGTTCCTTGGCCTCAAGGCAGGGTTGGGTAAAACGTTCGCAAAATCCAATCATCAGGGTCACCCCGGTGCTTTCGGCGGCCTGAATCATTTGCTGTGCTTCCTCGGTTGAGTTACACATAGGTTTTTCACACAATATATGCTTGCCTGCTTTTGCCGCCAGGACTGCCTGTTCACAGTGGAATTTGTCCGGCGAGGCAATAATTACCGCCTTCACATTCCGGTCAGCCAGGACTTCCTGGTAATTGGTGCCAAACCGGATTACTCCATAGTCTGCAGCCATGCGTGCGCTACTTTCACTTGTGGCGCTCATTATCCGTACTATGCGCGCCCCCGGACAGACGGAGATTGCATCTGCCAGGTTTCGCCCGGCTTTGCCGGCGCCAATGATGGCTGTGTTTAAAATTTCTTTACCCATAATACTATTCTACCTGAGACAACTTTCCTACATCAACTATATATACCTGCCGTTGGCCTTTATTGTGAATGGAATCGATAGCAACCCGGGTATAATCCCTGTTCCAGCAGGGATGTAAATCACAACGGAATTATCCCTGCAGGTCCGGCGGGGCAAGAAATCTGCCCGATAACCATATCTGAATTAGCGCTTATATTATGAATTTTCAAGGTGCGTATATAATCCGCATCCGGATAGGTATCGGTCAACAACAGGTTTTTGTTTTTGTGATAGCTCATATGACCATCTTCAGTCAGCAAATCTTTGCCGATAACTTCATTCGTCTTATCCACAACATTAAAGACCCTGTATCCATGGGGCTCATCAAGGTTGGAACCGGCCCAGGCCAGAATATTATCAGGGTCGCGCCATTCGGCATGAGAAACCAGCCCGTCATTTACAATAATTTCAGGATGCTTTTCCCCGATATTGAGCATCCACATGCAATGTCTGCGTTCAGCTACAGCACCATCAACGTTTATGGTTGTCTTTTTAACATCGTCAACTGCTTCCGGGCACCACCAGCGCACCAATCCAACCAGGCGTGTGCCGTCAGTGTTAAACATAAGGTGATTAAACCACATGGGCGCGTCTTTTCGCCTGTCAAGGTCAGAAGTAAGCTGTGCAATCTGGGCAAGGTTGACAGCTGCCTTATAGACGCCGGAGGTGATATCCATAAGATAAACAGCATCATTTTCCGGTTTATTTTGTCCTGCAAAAGGATCAGCAACACCGGCATACCCATAACCAGGCCGCCATACTCCCCAGCGGGCAAAATTCAGGCAAGCAGCGGTTTTCTTGTCAGGTGACAAAGCCTGAACAGGCAGGGGAAGTATTTTCTTCTCTTTTGTTTCTATGTTGAAGAGGATGGCATGAAAATTATTATCAATACGATCATTGTAGATTATGGTTTTTCCCTGTTCATCTTCTATCCAGTGCAGCATGCATCCCTGTTGAAAATTCCAGGCTTTAGTTTCAGTCAGGGGGATAAATTCATTATTGGAAAGATCAACCATCCCGATAGTAAGGGAATCGCCGGCTCTGGGAGAACGATCCTGAAAATCGCTTTCCATACATAAAAAATATCGGCCGGTCCTGTCCCATGGCTGCATATCATAGTAACTTTTAAAATGATACTTCGGGCCACAGGTTATTTGCCTGACACTGAATTCCTCTTTCATGGCATTCTCCCCGGGGCTAAAGCTCTTCCAGCAGCCTGTTGGTCTTTCTGCCGTATTCAAGGTATACCTCTTCAGGATTTACCCCTGCCGCCAGATCGCTTCCCAGATGGATCTGCACCGCCATGTGTGGCTCGATGGAAAAAGCCCCTTTATAACCGCCGGCCAGCGCATCTGCAATTATCTCCCTGACCATGCTCCAGCCATCGGCCGGATAGGTATAGATAACCTCTCCATCTTCACTGAGCTTACAATCTTTTATATGAATATGTTTGATAAAGGGTCTGGCCGCTTCATAGAAACTCCAGCTTTCCTCCCGTGGGTGTCCTTCAGCCACCGGGTTGCCCGTATCAAATACAATCTGGAAATTAGGGGAGTCCATCTCTTCCAGTAGAATTTTCAAGTTCTCCGGTGATCTGCCACCCCAGCCGGAACAGTTTTCATGTACCAGGGTTATGTTCTCACCTGCCGCTATGCGGGTCAGTTCCCTTAACCTCTTGAAAACCTCTTTCCGCCATTCCCTTTCCTCAAGCCCGTCATTGGGATAGGACATTATGCGAATATATTCAGTTCCCAGCCGCCTCATTCTTACTGCTGAGCGCTTGAGATCAGCAACATCCCTGCTGAAATCCGAGGTTACCGGCCGCGCCCAGTTGGCTATGGGGGAAGAAAAGCAGATAACCCCCATATCTTCCTCCTGCAACAGGGCAAAGACCCTCTGGAATGAATTGTCGTCAATCTCCGAAATATTGGTTTTATCGATCAGCCTCAATTCAATGTTCTGCCAGCCCAGCATTTTCTGCAGCTCGATCTGCCGCTTCAGTCCATCAGCTCCTTCATCTGCAATACCGGAAATAATCATGCCAACCTCCTTCAAGGTAAGAGCCATTTCTCAAGATTGGCTCCAATAAAATCATGGTCTATCAAATGGGGATAATCGCGGATAATACGCTCTATCTTGCCGGCCTGTCCACGAGAGAGCTCTTCCTCCTCACCCAGGGTGCGCACCTCTTCAATCAGCCCGCTTAAGCTTAACGCATAGAGAATACCGGAAATGCAACCCCGGTAATTATTGGCGGGATCAAAAACCGCCTCATTGGCCTCGGTAACCTGGGCAGCCAGGGTTAGCAGTCCGGCGGGAATCTCTGCCTGAATCTTTACCCGGTGAACCTCATTCAATTGCTCAACAGCGCATTTGGTCCAGTAAGCCCAGTGGCCCAACAGACCGCCTACTATATCAGCCTTTACCTGCCTGCCCTGGAAATGCAGGTCGTAGGTGGTTAAAAGGTCAGTTATAATTGTGTCGTCATTTCCCGTGTAGAGGGCAATGTCCTTCAGGCGTCCGGATAAAGCTACCGCCCTCACCACTTCGAGTGTATGATAGCGATTGAAAGGGGCCATCTTTATAGCCACCAGGTTCGGTATTTCAGCCAGCTTACGCCAAAAACTCTCGGGCAGTATTCGTCCGCCGGCAGCCGGCTGCAGGTAAAAACCCATAAGGGGTATAACCTCCGCCACCTTGCGGGCATGTTCAATCAACTGATCTTCCTGCCAGTCTTTCAGGGCTCCCAGGCTGATCAGGCCGATATGGTAACCCAATTCCCCGGCTATGGAGGCTTCCTTAACTGCCTGATCAGTAGCGCCGCATATACCGGCTATCATAACCGGAGAGCCGGCAGACCAATTGCGCGCCGTCTCTATTACCAGTTCAAGCACCGGACGGTAAAGACCGATCTTTGCCTCGTGAATCTTGAACTCAGTAGTGTGCACCCCCACAGCCAGGCCGCCGGCTCCGGCATCGAGATAGTAGCGGGTTAAAGCCCGCTGATGAGGCTCATCAAGCTCTTTTCGCTCAGTCAGCGCCAGGGGGTGGGCCGGTATTACCAGGCCACGCCTGAGACTGTTGAGAATATTTTCCGGGGGCAGCGGATATTCACAACTCATACAACAACCATCCTTTTTTATCGGGCTGCCGCGGGCTTGCCCGTACGGCTTCTTTTTTATACTATAAAACAGATGAAAAATCCACTATCTGTACTGCAGGAAAGAAAAATCAACTTCTACTTCCAGAGCTACTCAGCCCTGGATCAATTCTTCCGTTTGAAACAGGCGGATACGCTCTATCTCCTGATCAATGATTCACTAATATCACTGGCCAAAGCATTTGAAAAGCTTGAGTACCCGGGAATACCCTTTCAGGATGCCGCCCTTACCAGCGGTTCAAAACGCTATATCTTTCAGTGCTGTGATAATGACGATCCTCCTCCTGTTTTTCCCTTTACCGTACTGGGACTGCTATATTCTCAAGAACGGGAGTGCTTTCTCGATCCCGGCAATGTTTATCATGATCTGAGACGCAGAGAACTTATTCCCAAATTCGGCCAGGCTGCTCCTTTAGTTTTTTTAGCCGAGGCTGCGCGACTGGTTTCCCACTACCACTACCACTACCACTGCACCATTGATATTGAAAACAGCGACTTACACCTGACAAATCCCCCTGCAGGGGCTTCCATAGCTTTTCAGCGGGATCTTCTATGCTCAATTGTTACCGGTAGTTACCCGCATAAGGGCTTAAACCTGCTCTTTAAAAGCGGTTTTATCGAATTCTTCTGGCCTGAACTCTTTAAAATGGATAGTGTCAGCCATATGAAAGATTATCATCCGGAGGGAGATGGCTGGGAACACACCATGCAGACCTTTCAATACCGTAAACAGAATGATCTGACCCTCTCCATAGCCCTGCTCCTGCACGACATTGGCAAGGCAGAGACTTCCGGGCCGGTTGAGAAGCCCTTTGACGGCCATGCAGACCTGGGAGCCATTATTGCATCACGCTTTATGTCCCGCCTTGGTTTCAGCGCTGACATAATACGCGATGTTGCTTTTCTGGTTAAGTATCACATGCTGCCGGGCGCGCTTAATCAGCTTCCCCTTTTTCGCACAGAAAAGCTTATGGATTCACCTCTCTTCCCTCTGCTTTTAGAATTATACCGGGCCGATCTTTCCACCACCTTTCAAGGTCCGGAAAATTACTACCAAGCGTGCAGTATATATCAGAATTACCTCCGACTGAAAGCCAACCCCTTTAGAAAAAGACAGCTCTATCATTAAGTTGACCACAGCGGTTTTACAGTTTAATATGCTTTTTAAATGAGTAGAACTGTTTTAATTACCGATATAGATACCCCTTTAGGCTTCGACCTCAGCAAGACCTTCCTGGAACAGGGTGACCGGGTTATCGGCACAGTTGCTGCTCCCGATAAAGAGAGTGACTTCAAAGCCTTGAACAGCAGCTCTTTTACCCTCAGGCGCTGGCAGCGCAGCTCCCCTCTTTCGGCAAAAAGCCTGCTGCTTAACATAATCAATGACTTCGACAATCTCGACGAGGCCCTGCTCCTGCAGACGCCATCCCTACCGGCAAAACTGCTCCATGAAGTCACCACCGCAGAAATTGAGCAGGGGGTTGATCTCTGGATAAAGGGAAATCTCTTTTTGCTGAAGGAGATTCTGGATATCTTTAAAAGAGGCAGAGGCGGTGTCCTGGCTTTGATAAACTACTCTCCCCACGACTCAACCGGGATCCTGCCTCCACTGGAGAGCACTCTTCGCGGAAGTTTCCAGGCCCTGGCTAAATCCCTTTTTTCCTCTTACTCCCTGGAAAATCTCTATATCAACGGTTTTGAATCCAATACTATGCAGAGCAATGATTTTGCTGATTTTATCCGGCAGACCCTCCATGATAGAGGCAGAAGGGTCAGCGGCAGATGGTTCCGGTTTCAGGCAAAATCAGGGCTTTTCTCCCCATTCAGAATAGCCTCTTCCAACCGGTTAACCTGATTATCCGGCAGGCCAGGGCTATAGCAGGCAAGGGTGTCTTCCTGCCTGATGCTGAAGCGGCTTAGCGGTAATAGAGAGAGATCTCATAGCCAATAGAGATTCCCAAAAGTTGAGCAGCCGAACCCTGGCGTACAGCCACCTCCAGAAAGCCACTGCTGCCGAACAAGCAAACAGGAATACTACCCTCTGCTCCGGCATAGGTTCGCACCATTTTGGCAACCACCCGGCTGCCGATTTTCAACTTTACAAATGAATGGCCGCCCTTCAGGTCGCTTGAATGAATGGCGGAGATACAGTTGCCAAAGCGGTCAATATGAATGATCCTGCTATGCAGTACCTGCCTACCGCTGTCATCATGAATGTCGAAACTCTCTGAAATTACCGGTTTTACAGCCTCCCCTTTCAACTCCTCTCCCTTTCCTGAAGCCAGGAGGGCCGCTGCCGGAGCAAAGATATCTCTACCATGAAAGGTAGCCGAAGCTCCCTCAGGCAGGGCCGAGTGATTGCTCTTCAAGGAAAATACCTCAAAACCGGGATACATCCGGTAGAGCAGGCTGATCACTCCATTGTCCGGCGCTATCACTGTCCGCTCCTTCACTGAAGCCAGAATAATTCCTCTTGAAGAGCCCACCCCTGGATCAACCACTGCGCAAAACACTGTGCCTTGCGGGAAAAAATCCCAGGCCGAATAGAGTATGTATGCTGCTGAGGTAATGGCGAAGGGTTCAATTTCATGGGTTAGATCAACAACTTTAAGCTCAGGATCACAGGACAGCACCATCCCTTTCATAATTCCCGCATACCCATCCCGCCCGCCGAAATCCGTTAACAGGGCGATAATCCCTCCTGGCATGATAGAATCCCCCTTTCTCCTGCCGTTAAAATGGATGATCTCTACCAATTCTAACATCTGCCGGCAGCCATTAAAAGGGCCATAAACCTTCCGGCGGTAAGTGCAGTACTGACGCATAAATTATAAATCCACACACAATAGATACTTACAAACAAATAGATTTTTTTTCGTCTTTTAAATGAGTAGACGCACCACAGCCCGTTTGATATGATAAAATTGGTGTAAATT
>JAUVWI010000046.1 GCA_030604195.1 Spirochaetales bacterium | reverse complement strand
TTTACACCAATTTTATCATATCAAACGGGCTGTGGTGCGTCTACTCATTTAAAAGACGAAAAAAAATCTATTTGTTTGTAAGTATCTATTGTGTGTGGATTTATAATTTATGCGTCAGTACTGGCCATTCCCTTATTTCTTAGAGAAATATTTCACATCGCTTATATTTTTAAAATCTGAATCCTGAGTCCAGATGACGGCATTGAATTCTCGAAGAAGTACCTTAAAAACCTCATATATCGTTACCGTTGGAACAACAATCTATCTGGTTTTGTCAATAAAAATCATCTCCTCACTTCCCTTGCCATGCGGCGGAATGTGGGCAGGGTATGTTCATAGAACATCTTCCACCCCTCACATAACCAGCTTATATTTTCCGGCTGCCTCTCACCCGGGGGGCCGTAAAATCTATGCTTAAGACAGTCTCCGGCGCAGAGCTGCAGGTATGGGCACTCTATACAGTGCGAATTTAGCCTTGATTTCTGTGCCCCGAAGTTGCGGTAGACTGGTGATTCCAGTAACTGCTGCCAATTACTGCTGCGGATGTTGCCGAGCAGTTTATTTGAGTCCACAAAAAAATCACAGGGGTAGATGTCGCCGTTATATTCCACCACAAAGTACTGGCAGCAGTTGCTGCCCATGGTGCATACTGCTCTGACGCCCTGGGCCAGCAGGTTCAGCACCGCATCAAAAAGGCGGATGGAAACCCGCCTGACATCAGATTTAATCCATTCATCAAAAATGGCGCAGAGAAACTCACCCCATTCACCACCCCGGATGGAAAAGGGCAAAGCTTGGCCATTATCTCCGAATTCCACAATAGGTATGTATTGATGGAAAAAAAGATTATTATCAAGCAGATAATGGTATATTTCTGCCGCCTTCTTTACATTTGCCGAGTTCACGGCAGTAAGGATATTGAATTCAACATTATGCTTTCTTAGTGTCTGAATTGACTTGACCACCCTTTCATGTGTACCACGCCCCCTGGCTGATACCCGGTAGGTATTGTGGAGATTCTCAGGTCCATCCAGACTGACACCAAGCAGAAAGTTATATCTGCCAAAAAAGGAGGCCAGGCTGTCATCTATAAGCGTTGCATTGGTCTGCACCCCATTGCCCACAACTGCGCCCGCTTTACCATATTTTTTCTGCAGCGACACCACCTTTTCGAAAAAACCAATACCCATAAGAATGGGTTCACCACCCTGCCAGCCAAAAGAATATTGGGGCTGTTCCGTTGCCATATATGAAGATATTATGCGCTCGAGCACATCGCGGCTCATGCGGTGGCGTTTGGTCTGGCTATAGAGTGAGCTGCGTTCCAAATAAAAGCAGTACGCACAGCGCAGGTTGCAATCGGCAGAAGCAGGTTTAATAAGCAGAGAAAAGGGGCTGGCATTATTCCCGGTCATCACTATATGATATTCTAATTGCCCGAAACAGGAAAGCCGCAAAGAGAGCAGGCTTGCCTGAAGACTTTGCTTAATGAAGAGAGGCCATGACTGCTGCCATTACTGATCATAAACGAAACCAACTCACGTCAAGCTACTTCCTGGCTTTTATTACACTGGGAATGGCCAGCGCCTCGTTAGGGCCGGCCCTTCCCTATCTGGCGGAAAACACGGGCAGCCTTCTTTCCCGGATCAGTATTCTTTTTATCAGCAATCGAATCGGCTCTATTCTGGGTTCCTTTGTAGGCGGGCACCTTTACGACAGCAAGCCAGGCAATATCGTAATGGCGGGTATGCTGCTCCTTATTGCCCTTGGCCTGATATTCATCCCTTTAGCAGCCTCGCTCTATCTGCTCCTGGCCGTAATACTGGCGGTTGGTTTTGCACGAGGCGCTGTGGATGTGGGCGGTAATGTCATGATGGTGTGGGCTCATGAGCAGAAGCACTCCCGGCACAGGCTGCCGTCGCTGATGAACGCCCTGCACCTCTGTTACGGGGTTGGCGCCTTTCTAGTTCCCCTGATTATAGCCCTGGCAGTACGGAAAACCGGGGCCATTACCTGGGGTTTCTGGCTTCTTACTCTTTTAGTGCTGCCAAACTGTTTGTGGCTGTTTCGCCTTCCCAGTCCTGAATCCCGCCCTTCAGATGCACATAACTCAACCATTAATGGCGGGTATCTCTTTCCGGCGCTTATTACAGCATTTCTTTTTCTCTGTATAGCGGCGGAAGCTGCTTTCGGCGGCTGGATATACACCTATTCCCTGGTTAAAGGGCTGGCAAACCGCATATCCGCCGCCTATCTCACATCAGCCTACTGGGGAGGTCTTACTGTTGGACGCCTGGTCTTTACCCTGCTGGCTGTAAAGCTAAAGCCCCGAATAATTCTTCTATTAAGCCTGGGCGGCAGCTTGCTTTCCATCTCCAGCCTGCTGATTTGGTCGGATTCAGCGGCCGCAACCTGGACAGGCAGTATTGGTTTTGGCTTTTTCCTGGCTTCAATCTTTCCCAGCACCATTACTCTGGCCAGCCACACCATGAAACTGACCGGAAAAGTTACCGGTGTTTTTCTGGTGGGAGCCTCTTCCGGCGCTATGCTCCTGCCCTGGCTCATCGGGCAGCTATTTGAGCCGGTAGGCCCCTGGGTAACGATGGTGTTGATCCTGGCAAGTATGGTACTGGCATTTTTTATACTGGCGGCTATTATCCTTGTACAACGCCGCAGAACATAGAGCTTCCATATGGTCACCGGCAACGACTGCTGATTATCCAGTGACCTTGGATTTTAGGCTTGAAAAAGCCTGGAAAAAAACCAATACTATAATACATCTACGGAGGCATTATGTCTGAGTATAAACTTGTATCAATTGATAAAAACAGTTTTCGCCTTCATCTGGCAGGCCAAATTGGTATCAGCCATGCCAAAAGCATCAAAAACTCCTTATTGAGCGCCTTGAAGGAGGGCAAGAGCCTGGAAATAAATCTGGAAAAGATTGAGGGTATTGACCTGGCCGGGCTGCAATTGCTCTGCGCGGCGGCTAAAACAGCTGAAGCAGCAAAAAAGAAACTTACGCTGAATAAAAAGATCCCGCAGTGTTTTGCCAGCGCTTTATTAGAGTCCGGCTTTTTCCGGGATAAAAAAACCACTTCGGAAAAAGCAGATGAATGCTTCTGGTTAAGTGAATGGATAAACAGATGAAAGAAAACTATGCCGAGACAATGAAAGCCGCGTTTCGTGAGGAGGCTCACGAACTGCTTGCTGAATTGGAAACCGCTCTTCTGGAGCTGGAAACAAATTCCACCGATCAGGAACTGATCGGCCGGGTATTCCGCGCCCTGCATACTATCAAAGGCTCCGGCGCCATGTTCGGTTTTGAAAAGATTGCCGAATTTACCCACGAGGTGGAAACAGCATTCGACCAGGTACGTGAAGGAGAGCTTTCAGCTTCCAGAGAGCTTATTGATCTTACCCTTTTAGCCAGAGATCAAATTTTTGCAATGCTCGATTCTCCTGAAGAGAATGAGGAAACCACCGGCTTAAAAAACATTGAGATAATTACCCTGCTTAAAAAACTTACTGCCGGGAGTTCCACGGAAACACCGCAAGACGCGGCAGAAGCGTCACACACCGCGCCGCTAAAAGCAAAAGCAGATCATCCCTCTCCGGAGATGGAAAAAAACTATCGAATTCGCTTTAGTCCATCACCCGATATTTTTCTTCACGGCACAAACCCGATATTGCTGCTCGATGAACTGCGCCGGCTTGGCGAATGCCATATTTTAGCTCACACCAATCCCATCCCTGAGCTTAAAAGCTTGGATCCTGAAAAGTGTTATACGGGCTGGGATATTCTGCTCACTACCAATAAAGGAATAAACAGTATAAAGGACGTTTTTATCTTCGTTGAAGATGACAGCGAGCTCAACATTGAGATAATCGAAGAGGAAGAGAAGCCGGACATAGATAATGAACCCAAAAAACTGGGCGAAATATTAGTTGAAAGGGGTGATCTTGCCCCGGAGAAACTGGATCGGATACTTGAAGAAAAAAAACCGATCGGCGAGATACTGGTCGATTCCGGACTGGTCAGCACCGAAAAGGTGGAATCGGCTTTAGTAGAACAGCTCCATATTAAGGAAACCCAAGAAAAACGTCAAAGTGCTGAACGGACTGCCAGTATCAGGGTTGCTTCCGATAAACTGGACTCGCTTGTGGATCTGGTAGGCGAAATGGTAACGGTGCAGGCCAGGCTCAGCCAGACAACCTCTCAAGCAAAAAATCCGGTACTCCTGGCCATCTCTGAAGAGGTTGAACGTCTTACGGCAGAGCTTCGGGACACCGCTATGAGTATGCGCATGCTGCCGATCGGCACCACCTTTAATAAATTCCGCCGCCTGATCAGGGATCTCTCCGGTAAACTTGGTAAAGAGGTAACCCTTACCACCGAGGGAGCGGACACCGAATTAGATAAAACCGTTATAGAGCGTCTTAACGACCCCATGATCCATCTTATCCGCAACTGCATGGACCACGGAATTGAAATGCCTGCTGAGAGAAAGAAACGGGGGAAAGACCCCACCGGCACCATTCACCTCCGGGCCGCTCATTCAGGAGCATATGTATTAATTGAGATTATTGACAATGGCGGCGGCTTAAATAGAGAAAAAATACTGGCAAAGGCGGTAGAAACGGGACTGGCAGCCCGGGAGAACGAGTTATCTGATAAAGAGGTCTACAGTTTATTATTTGCCCCAGGATTCTCCACAGCTGAAAAGGTAACCGGTCTTTCAGGACGCGGTGTGGGAATGGATGTGGTTAAACGCACCATCGATGCCCTGAACGGGAGTATTGAGATCACCAGTATTAAAGATAAGGGCACTACCATAACCCTCAAAATTCCCCTTACCCTGGCCATTATCGAGGGGCTCCTGGTGGAACTGGGAGACGACTTTTTTATCATACCCCTTTCTTCAATTGAAGAGTGTGTTGAGCTTAATCGTGAAGATGTTGCCTCATCTCACGGACGCCATCTGGCTGAAGTGCGCGGTTCCCTGCTGCCTTATATAAATCTACGTCAGATATTCAATGTCGGCGGGGAGATACCGGAAATCCAACAGATAGTCGTAGTAGCCGCTGATGGCCAAAAAGTCGGTTTCCTGGTGGATAAGGTTATCGGTCAATTGCAGACCGTAATCAAGAGCCTTGGCAAAGCGTACCGGAATATCGAGGGTGTCTCAGGCGCTACCATATTGGGAGACGGAACCGTAGCCCTGATTCTTGATGTCCTTAAACTTGCTAAAAGGGCGGAGATTGAAGAAAAGGCAATCGTGCAGCAATAGCGAATGCTACGCCGCGTATGACAGAGAGAGATTTTTCCCGCTTAAGCCAATACATACACCTGCAATATGGAATAAAACTTCCGCCTGTAAAAAAGGTCATGCTGGAATCTCGGCTGCAAAAGCGGCTTCGGGCCCTGGAAATGGCTAATTTCAAAGAATATATTGACCACACTTTAGACTCAAAACAGGGGCACAGCGAGCTTATCCATATGATGGATCTGGTGACCACTAATAAAACTGACTTTTTCCGGGAGCCCGGTCACTTTGAATACCTGGTGCAGAATGTTCTTCCGGAATTATCAGAAAGCTTTCAGTCGGGCATTAGAAAACCTTTAAGGGTCTGGAGCGCCGGCTGCTCAAGCGGAGAGGAGCCATACACCCTTACCATGGTCTTGAGTGAGTACAAACAAAAGGTGGGGGCTTATGACTTTTCAATACTGGCCACTGATCTTTCAACCCGGGTTTTGGAAATGGGAAAAAGCGGGATTTATGACGAAGAGAAAGTAGCGCCGGTGCCTTTAGCCATGAAGAAAAAATACCTGCTGAAAAGCAAAGACCCTGTCAAAGAATTGGTGCGTATTTCTCCCCGTCTACGGGGGCTGGTAACTTTTAAGCGTTTAAACTTTATGGATGAACATTACAGTATCTCAAACGTTATGGATATTATTTTTTTGCGCAATGTAATAATTTATTTTGACAAACAGACTCAAAACGGTATTATCCATAGATTGTGCAAACACCTTCGTTCAGGAGGCTACCTCTTTATAGGTCACTCAGAAACCCTTTTCAACATGAATCTGCCTGTAAAACAGATTGTGCCTACGATTTACCGCAGGCTATGAAACAACTTCCAGATAGAGGGATAAAAGGATGCAGAAAAAGATCAAAGTATTAATTGTCGATGATTCAGCAGTGGTCAGGCAGACCTTAAGCCAGGTGCTTTCCTCTGACTCTAAAATTGAAGTGATGGCTACTGCCCGTGATCCCCTTGTCGCCTTTGATATAATGAAAAAGACAGTTCCCGATGTTATTACCCTCGATATAGAGATGCCGCGAATGGACGGCCTAACTTTCTTGCAGAAAATCATGAGCCAACACCCTATTCCCGTTGTTGTCTGTTCCAGCTTAACAGACAAGGGTTCGGAAACAGCGCTTAAAGCCCTGGAATATGGCGCTATTGAAATTATAACTAAGCCAAAGCTGGGAACCAAGAATTTCTTGGAGGAATCCAAGGTCCAGATCTGCGATGCGGTAAAGGCCGCCCATTTGAGTAATCTAAAAAAGATCAGGCAAATACCGACACAGATGAATATTACTCCCAAGCTTACAGCGGATGCAGTACTTGCCAGGCCATTGCCCAGCGCCATGATCCAGACTACAGAAAAGGTTGTGGTGGTAGGGGCATCGACCGGCGGCACCGAGGCCTTGCGTGCTTTCCTGGAAGCCCTGCCCCTGGATGCTCCGGGCATAGTAATTGTTCAGCACATGCCTGAGAACTTTACCCGTGCCTTTGCCGACCGCCTGAACACTCTCTGCAAAGTGACCGTTAAGGAAGCTGAGAACGACGATACCGTTATCAGGGGCAGGGCCCTGATTGCCCCCGGAAACCGCCATACACTGCTCAAGCGCAGCGGCGCCCGCTATTACGTGGAGGTTAAAGATGGACCGTTGGTGAGCAGGCACCGCCCTTCTGTGGATGTTCTCTTTCGCTCAGCAGCGCGATATGGAGGCAAAAATATTGTCGGCGTTATCATGACCGGCATGGGAGATGACGGAGCGCGCGGCATGAAAGAGATGAAAGAGGCCGGAGCCATAAATTTTGCCCAGGATGAAGAATCCTGTATTGTCTTCGGTATGCCAAAAGAGGCTATCAAAATAGGCGGCGTTGATAAGACACTGTCCCTGCACGCTCTGCCTGCAGCCGTGCTCAGATCCTGCAATTAGGGCTTAAGCTGGGGCTTAAGCTTTTATTCTGGCAACAATTTCCTTTACAGTAAGTCCCAGTTTATCGGCCAATTGACCTGCAGGGCCGGATTCGCCGAAGCGGTCAATAGACTGAATAATACCATTGGAGCCGGCAATTCCCTCCCAGCCCATGGATATACCGGCCTCGATAACCACACGACGGGCAGAGCCGGGAATTAGCTTCTCTTTGAAATCCTGCGGCTGCTGCAGGAAAAGCTCCCTGGATATCATGGAAACCACCCTAACTCCGGAGCCCAGTTCTCCGGCAATACCTAAAGCCAGGGAAACTTCCGAACCGGTGGCCACCAGCACTGTTTCCGGACTGCCCTCGCAATCTTTAACAATATAGGCGCCGCGCTTAACATGATCGACCCACTGTGCATCATCCTTGGCATATACCTCCAGACCCTGACGGGTGAGCGCCAAAACGGTTGGACCCTCGGTTCTGGCCAGCGCCAGCTTCCAGGCTGCCGCGGTTTCCTGGCCATCTCCCGGACGCAACACCACCAGGTTGGGGATTGCACGCAGAGCAGTGATATGTTCAACCGGCTGATGGGTGGGGCCATCTTCTCCCACAAAAACTGAATCATGGGTGAAAATGTAGATTACCGGTAATTTCATCATAGCTGCCAATCTGATGGCCGGACGCATATAATCCGAAAAAACCAGAAAGGTTGCGCAGAAGGGTTTAATGCCGCCATGCAGGGCCAGTCCATTTGCAATTGCGCCCATACCATGCTCACGAACACCAAAGTGAAGATTCCTTCCCTTCGGATTTTCCTTTTGAAAGCTTCCCATTCCTTTCAGATCAGTAACATTTGAAGGGGCCAGATCAGCGGAACCACCAATAAGATTTGGAATCTGGCGGGCCATGGCATTTAAAACCTCACCGCCTGCCTTGCGGGTGGCTACTTTATCTCCCTCATTATACAGGGGAAATTCAAGATTATCAGCAGCAACCGGCTGAAAAAAGAGATCCCACTCTGAAGCAAGCCGGGTATTTTCCCGCCGCCAGAGCTTGAACATATCCTCCCAATCGCTGTACCTTTGCCGCCACTCTTCCCTTCTGGCTGCAAAGTATTCGCAAGCTTCCCGTGGTATATAGAAAGCGCTGTCCTCAGGAACGCCCAATTCTACCTTTGCCGCTTTAATCTCATCTTCACCCAGCGGCGCTCCATGGACTTTGTGAGAGCCCGCCATATTGGGAGAACCTTTGCCGATTACCGATTTTAACTTGATTATTGTAGGCCGGTTCTCCTCATTCTGAGCTTCTTTAACCAGCTTCATGATCCCCTCAAGGTCATAAGCATCACCCGAAAGAGTCTGCCATCCATAGGCAGCGAATCTTTTTAATACATCCTCGGTGAAGGCAAGGCCTGTAGACCCTTCAATAGTAATACTGTTGGAATCATAAAAGACAATTAATTTTCCCAGGCCATGGTGCCCGGCCAGAGAAGCCGCTTCCGCACTAACACCCTCCATCAGGTCGCCATCGCCGCATAAAACATAGGTGTAATGATCAATTATCGCTTGATTTTCAGTATTGAAACGCGCGGCCAGCATACGTTCCGCCATTGCCAGCCCGACACTGTTGCTGATTCCCTGTCCCAGGGGTCCGGTTGTAGTCTCAACCCCGGGGGTAAGACCATACTCCGGATGGCCGGGAGTTAAAGAACCGCACTGCCTGAAGTTCTTTAATTCCTCTAAAGAAAGATCATAACCTGAAAGATGCAGCAGCGAGTAGAGCAGCATGCAGCCATGTCCGGCGGAAAGGACAAAACGATCCCTGTTGATCCACGCCGGATCAGCAGGATAGTGGCTCAGGATCTCTCCATATATCAAGCTTCCAAGATCAGCGCAGCCCATAGGCAGGCCCGGATGGCCTGATTTTGCTTTCTGAACCGCATCCATAGTTAATACTCTTACGGCGGTAGCAACAGCATTCAGGGATTTTATATCAATTTGCACGGATTCCTCCATTTTTCAGCTCTTTTTCTTTTTTCTCTTTTTCCGCACAGGCTGGCTGCGGGTAACAGCTATTGCGGCTCTTTCACTACCCGGCTCCACCAGCGCCTGCGTTTCAATTGCCGGCACTTTTTCTTCTATTTTTTTAGGAGCGGCAGGCCGCTCTGCTGCCGGCAGCCGGCCGAACTTCTTCAGCTCTATTGCCCTTCTCCTTCGCTCTATAGCCCGCTGCCAGCCAAGTACAATAGAGGAAGCAATGAAGATAGTGGAATAGGTTCCCACTACAACACCTATAATAAGATTCAGCGCAAAGCTTCTGATCTCTCCCGTGCCGAAGATGTAAACAGAAACCACGGCGATAAGAGTAGTCAAAGAGGTCAGAATGGTTCTGCCCAGTGACTGGGTTATACTGGTATTGATAATAGTTACCAGATCAGCGTCCCTCATCAAGCTACGGTTCTCTCTGACCCGGTCGAAAATAACTATAGTATCATTCAACGAATAACCGATAATTGTCAGAATAGCGGCTGCAGTGGTTGTGGTAACCTCCAGTTGAAACACCGCCAATACACCCAGCATAATGGCTACATCATGAAGCAGACAGATTACTGCCGCCATGGCAAAGATAAAGTGAAAACGGAACGCGGTGTATAGCAGTATCAGCACTAATGCCACCAAGGTTATGGAAAGAGCCTGGCCAATCAGATCTTCAGAATACCTGGGGCCGACAAAATCGGTCTGGCGAATTTCAATATTTACCCGGCCGAATTCCTCAGCCAGGGAATCAAAAATCCTTTTTTCCATCTCTTCCTGGAAATCCCTGTCATCCTGGGGCGCCTGAACCTTTACAATAAATTCCTGGCTGTCCGGGTCTCCGATAACCTGAAGATTAAGTCCCTCAATCCCGGACATGGCCCGGCGAACTTTTTCAATGGGCGCATCCGCACCAATAGGATTTATGCGTATCTGCTGGCTTAAACCCGCTGTAAAATCTATACCCAGATTAAAACCGCCTTTCATATAGAAGCCCACTCCTCCGGCAATAATGAAAAGCAGGGAAAGAGAGATCATTAAAAAACGCATTTTAGTAAAGTTTATTACTCTTTTCATCTGCCCATCCTCCTCCAGCTGATACTGAGCTTTTTTGTTCCCAGTACATCAGTGCCAAAATCAAAAATCAACCGGGAAACAAAGAGCGCCGTGAACATGGAGGATACGATTCCCACAGCAAGGGTAACGGCAAAGCCGGCCACCGGCCCCTTGCCCAATTGGGAAAGAGCCAGGGCAGCTATAAAGGTTGTGATATTGGCATCGAGGATCGTCCAGAAGGCTTTGGCATAACCGGCTTTGATTGCCGCTTTAGCCGATTTGCCCAGGCGATACTCTTCTTTTATTCGCTCAAAGATAATGACATTGGCATCAACGGCCATACCCACGGTAAGCACCACACCGGCTATACTCGGCAGGGTCAGGGTGAAGTTGAAAACCGAGAGAATAGACACAAGGAAATAGAGGTTCAGCAACAATGCCAGGTCAGCTATGAGGCCGGAGCCTTTGTAATATAGGAACATAAATATAATTACCAGGATAAAACCATAGGTAATAGCTTTGATGCCCTGCTGTATGGCATCTTCACCCAGGGAAGCGCCGATGGCCACCTGGTTGATAATATCTAAAGGCACGGGCAGCGCCCCGGTGCGCAGCACTAAAGCCAGGCCCTCCGCCTCTTCACTGGCAAAACCGGTAACCCTGACTGCGTCTCTTATGGGCTCGGCAATCCGGGCCTGAGCCTTTATTTTGTCATCCAGTACCACAGCCATGGTTTTATTCACATTATCACTGGTAAGCTTATAAAAAATGTCGCCACCCTCTCCGGTCAGGAAAAAATGTACAATCGGCTTACCCGTTATTTGATCCGCATTTACCCGGGCATCACGGATATAGTTACCGGAAAGGCCCGCTTCCTTATTAACAACTGTAAAACCCTTAAGCATATCTATGCCATAGGCATCTTTTTCATAAACCCCTCTCAGTATCGTTCCTTTAGGCAGAATGTCCGGCTGCAAAATATTGCCGCTTTCATCTATATAAGCGCCCGGATTTGCCCGCTGGTAATCCTTGAAAATGGCTAATGCTTCTTCATTCACAATATGAAAATTTAAAAGCCCTTTACCCTGAATAAACTTTCTCATCCTTTCGGGGTCAGCCTCGCCCGGAAGCTCCACTGTTATCATTTCTTCACCGCTTCGCCTGATCTGAGGTTCGGTTACTCCGAACTGGTCAATCCGGTTGTTAAGTATCTCTAAAGCGCGGCGAATTGCATCTTCTTTTTCTTCTGCACTTAAGGGTTTCTCCTGGTTCTCTTCCAGGGTTTTCAGATCCGCCTGGATCAGGGCGCGCATGCCTCCCTTTAGATCGAGTCCAAGTTGTATTGTATGGCTCCGTAATTCCTTAAGTGAGAGAATCTCTTCCCGGTAGTGATCTTCCAGTTCCACTAAAACCTCAGCCCGCCCGGCGAAACTCTTTAAAACATCCTCAACACTCCAGACCTTGGGCACCGGCTTCTTTTCTATCTTAAAACGCTCTTTTGCTGATTTCGTAAGAAAGAGGTACTCCTCCGGCAAGTTTTCCTTGCTATCAAAAGCCAGCAGTTCTTTCAGGGCTTCTCCTGCCTCACGCTCTGAATACAATTTAATCTGGTTTCGTGATCCGGCAGCCAGCTCTTTGTCTTTAACCGGGATTAAAACATACCACTTAATCGTCGGATAAAGAAAAGAAAAGGCAACAGCCAGGAGTACGAGTATTAATAAAAACCTGAATCGCTTCGACATATGAACTTCTCCACTTTGGGTTTAATTGCTGCAACTTAGGGATTAATGCTTTGCATTAATGTTTTGCATTAATACTTCGCATTAATACTTCGCATTAAGCTTAAAGTACACCGGTTTTAGGCTTAGCCATCTTTTCCGGGATTTATTTAAAGGCTTATTCCTTTGATTTGGCCGGGCTTTCCTTCTTTTCCAGCACGGAACTTACAGCGCTTTTATTAACTTCAATCTTGGTATCGGTATCAATTTTTATTGTTACTGTCTGTTCCTTGACCGAGGTAACCTGTCCACGAATTCCCCCGATGGTAACCACCTTATCTCCCTTTTTCAGGGCTTCGATCATTCTTTTGGCTTCTTTCTGCTTCTTGTTCTGGGGCCTTATTACCAGAAAGTAAAAAATGAAGATAATCAGCCCAAAGGTTATGAGCATGGTCATCATTTGCCCACCAGGATTGGCGGCAGCCTGTAATAAAGGCAATTGGCTAAAAAAGCTTATCATAGTTGTGTTTCCTTTTTAATGAAAATTTGTGCTAAACTACCACAAAAAAGCAGCTAGAGTCAAGCTAAATTCGAATTACCCTGGTTATTCCCGCCGGTACTTCAAAGACCCCGAATTTGCGCTTGAGCTCTCCAGTGGATTTTATCGCCTCTTCAGCTTTACTGTTATAGATCGCAAGCACCCTGTCCAGCTCTGATTCCCGGTTATCAAAAACTGCTGAACAGAGTGCGGCTTTAAATAATCCCTTTTTTGCCAGTTCTTCGCCGGCTAATGAACCGAATTTCTTTTTCAGTGAGCTGTCCACAATAGCGCTGCTCCCTGAATAACCAATAGTAAAAATAAAATCCTCTCTCTTTATCAACTTATATTGCTCCTTGATTGGCGCCCGAAGATATTATATCATTTCAATTAAAATAGCGACTCTGATACTGAAGAATTATCTCTCTTTTCTTCAGTATTTTCAAGTAACCTGAAATCAGGCTCAAACCAGGTGGTCAACAGTTGAAAATAGCCTATGCAACCAGATATCTCTTGATCTCCTGTCACAATCCTGAAGAGCCGCAGTTCAGGGGTATCAGAGAGGTGGCCGGCAGATTGGAACGTACTAAAGGTTTCTGCCATTTTACCTGGACAGGAGGAAAGCAGGATTTAAGACGCCGAAGGGTATTAAACTGGCTGCTTATTTCCGGTCATGGTTCTGCTGATTTAGCCCGTCTGGGCAACAACCAAACTCTTTTCATCAATCACCAGGATATTCAGCTGCCGCCCCGGGCTGCTCTTTATCTTCTAGGCTGCTACCAGGGCAGAAGCAAGCTTAAAAAGAAATGGGCGCAAGGCAATTCCATCCCTGAAAGCCGGGTACACGGCTGCCCCTTTGAAACAGAGTCAGCATTGAGTACCTGCCTCCTGCTTCAGCTGTTGAAGCATGGCCCGCAAACCATAGATTACTGGTACCGGGAATGGCTTAAAGCCAACAGGCAGCTGATGCCTCATTTCCCCCTGCTGCGCCGGTTATACAGCCTTTCAGCCGGCGATCCCCTCCTTACCTTTAACATGCTTAAAGGTTTAATAGACCTGGATCCGGTAATCGATTTTTTAAAGATAGCCCTGGAATATCCTCAAGCCCTTTCTGAACTGCATGGCTCCTAATATCCGGGGCAACAAAAAAGGGGAACCCGCCAACCTTAAAAAAGGCTGGCCGCGGGTTCCCCATAGTATTTTTATATAATGCCGGTTTTTTTTAATATGGAGGCATTCCGCCCATTCCCGGGGCGCCGCCGCCGCCAGGCATCATGGGAGCCTCTTTTTCCGGAAGATCGGTAATAGCAACCTCAGTGGTAAGCAGCAATCCGGCAATAGAAGCGGCATTCTGCAGGGCGGAACGGGTTACCTTGACAGGATCGATGATCCCTGCTTTTAGCATATCAGTCCAGACCATTTTTGCAGCATCAAAGCCGATACCGCGTTTTTCATTCTTGGCCTTGTCCGCAACAATGGCGCCGTCGAGCCCGGTATTCTCGGCGATCTGACGGATAGGTTCTTCCAGGGCTCTCTTTACAATCCTGAAGCCGACCTTCTCATCGTTGGTAAGATCCGATACATCGGCCTTATCCAGGGCTTTTACCCCCTGGATCAGGGTCACGCCGCCACCGGGAATAATTCCCTCTTCAATAGCAGCGCGGGTTGCTGAGAGAGCATCTTCAACCCTGTGTTTCTTTTCTTTCAGCTCAACTTCAGTGGCAGCGCCTACATTAATAACCGCTACACCGCCGGCCAGCTTGGCCAGGCGCTCCTGGAGTTTCTCCTTATCATAGTCTGAGGTAGTATCATCGATCTGTACCTTGATCTGACCAATCCGGTCCTTAATATCTTTCGGCTTGCCTGCGCCTTCGATGATAGTAGTGTTTTCTTTATCGATCTTTACAGACTTTGCCTGCCCAAGCTGGTTGATCTCGGTATTCTCGAGCTTTAACCCAAGTTCCTCAGAGACAACCTGGCCGCCGGTCAGGATAGCGATATCTTCGAGCATAGCCTTGCGACGGTCGCCAAAACCGGGCGCCTTAACCGCACAGACCTTCAAAGTGCCGCGCAGATTGTTCACTACCAGGGTGGCCAGTGCCTCGCCCTCTACATCTTCAGATATCATGACCAGTGGTCTGCCTGACTGGGCTATCTTTTCCAGAATGGGAAGCAAATCCTTCATGTTTGAGATTTTCTTATCATAGATCAGGATATAAGCATTTTCCATTTCAGTTACCATGGTATCACGGTTGGTAACAAAGTAGGGTGAAAGATAGCCGCGGTCAAACTGCATACCTTCAACAACCTCTAAATGGGTCTCCATTGACTTTGACTCTTCAACAGTGATAACCCCGTCCTTGCCGACCTTCTCCATAGAATCGGCAATCAGACTCCCGATTTCCATGTCATTATTGGCTGAGATAGCAGCCACATTGGCAATCTCTTCCTTATCCTTGATGTCCTTGGAAAATTTCTTGAGGTCTTCAACTTCAACCTCTACTGCCCTGGTTATGCCTCTCTTGATTTCCAGGGGATTGATCCCGGCAGCCACACTCTTCAAACCCTCTTTTATTATTGAATAAGCCAGTACCGTGGCAGTGGTTGTGCCGTCACCGGCTACATCATTTGTCTTGGTGGCCACTTCTTTTAGAAGCTGGGCGCCCATATTCTCAAAGGGCTCTTCCAGTTCGATTTCTTTCGCAATTGTAACTCCGTCATTGGTCACCGTAGGAGCACCGAACTTTTTGTCAAGCACCACATTCCGCCCCTTGGGTCCCAGGGTCATTTTGACAGCGTTGGACATTTTGTCGACACCCTTGAGCAGCGCGCGTCGGGCTGACTCATCAAACTTTAATTGTTTTGCCATTTCTCTTCCTTCCTTAGATTTAAAAGTCTTTTAAAATTAGCTGAATACAGCGATTATGCCTTTACTAAAGAAGATACAAATACTTTTTCCAATCAGCAACAAAAAAATAGAATTTTAAGTAAAAAAATGGTAGAGTCACAAAAATAGTGGACCTACCTACAAAAATAATACCACCAACATGATTTGCAGACCGATCGTTATCAGGTTGGGTGTGAAAAAGTTCCACTATCGATTGGATGGGTTACATGCACCTGCTTTTCTTCCACATTCTCCTTTTATCCCAGTTTCCAGTTGAACTGATGGGGGATATGCCAGAGGCAGCGCTGAAAGATTACCTTCACCGCCTAGAATTCGAAAGTCATCCCTGCATATGAGAATCTAACTACCTCCTTAAACACATTAACCAACCTGGAAACAGCATCGATTCCCGTACAATGCGCAGGAATAAAGTGCTCAATTTGATAATATTTCAGAGCTTGAATTGTCTTTTCCAACTGCACCTCACCAGAAAAACCAAGGTGAGTACCTCCGATAATGCCCCAAATACGGTCTGATCCAGTCATCTTCATTGAGTGATTAATAATATTAATGATACCTGAATGAGCACAACCCAGTAGAATCAAGATTCCCTGTTCAGTGCCAATAATCAAAGATTGGTCATCTAGAATTATATCCTGAATTATTTTCCCATCGCGTATTCCCCAGCGATTAGCCATGTCGCCGTATTCGAAATCTGTTTCTCGTGGAATTTCACCCGTGAGATAAAGCCCCTGGTCGATATCAACAAATTCTCTGTTAAAAACAAAAGACGCGCCCAATTTTTCCAAATAACTCATATTATAGGGGATACCGCCATATTTTTGATTGCCGCCTTCTACTCCTCGGAATCGATTTAAAAAGATATCGGGGTGACCCAGCACCTTAATTTTATCATGAAAACGAAGCACTTGCTCAAGCCCGCCGGAATGATCCGCATGCCCATGACTGAGGATAATTTTATTTAACAATCCCAGGTTTTTTTTATGTACTATAGAATTATGAACAATTGTTGTGCCTCTGCCAGTGTCGAACAGAAAATTACCGTAATCTGTCTCAACAAAGACAGAAAATCCATCCTCGCCAAGGCTTTCCGCCTTTCCTGAGACTATGTTGTCTACCAGCAGTGTAAGGCGCCCTTTTACTTTATCCATATTAAGTTCTCTCCATATATCTCACTGGACCTTCTTTAAAAGGGGTGTTTCATCAATAATATAATTTAGTGCATAAGTTCTACAACAGATGGATATCCTGAAAGCCCGATTATGATTTTGGCAAGTAACAGAGTCCGGGGAACCAGGCTGCTTAGGTCGACTCTCTCTGTTTCACTGCAGACATCGTAGCAGAGAGGGCCCAACCCATCGAGGGTGGCAACCCCAAGGGCAGAAGCGAAACTTCCATCCGAGCCACCGGCTTTCTCCCCTGCTATAACCTCGATCCCGATATCATGACTGATCTCAACAGCAAGGCGAAGCAGGGAAGCTGTGTTAGGGTTAGGTTCCATCGGTGGCCGGGTCATCTTTCCTCGAAGCTGAAGACATATGAGGGGCAGAGACGGATTGCCGGCGACTTCACGAATTTTTGACTCCACGCTATCCATCTTATCCAGATCCCGCACACGCACATCGATGTTAGCCCATGCTTCCGCTGCCGTCACCTGCCGTGCCGTTCCTCCACGCACCAGGTTTACAGAAACCTTAACTCCTTCTGCGTAATCGCTTAAACCCTCTAGAGCCAGTATCTTTAGGGCCAATTCTTTGCATGCGTTCACTCCCGATGCGCTAGAGTCCAGCACATGAGCACCCCTGCCGGTAATTGCTAGATCGAATGCTCCTACTCCCCAGCGCCGGGTCACAATGGTTGTCGGAGGAACTGTGGATTCCATGACGAGCGACCAGGCAGAGCTGCATGCCTCTTCTTCGATATAGGGACGCCCTCTTATGCTTCCCAATTCCTCATCTCCCGTACAGAATATGACTATGGGGGGAGCTTCCAAACCGAAATGAGATATTGCATCCAGGGCATAAATCATCTGTACAATGCCGCCCTTCATATCTCCCACACCCGGCCCATGGGCAAACCCATCCTCCACAGCAAAGGGACGCTTCTCAACCGTACCTGCCGGCCACACGGTATCGAGGTGCGCCAATATAAGCACCTGCTTATTCCCTTTCCCTTTTCGTACAGCCCGTACATGATTCCCACATTCGGTTTCCCTTATCACATCTACCCGGAAACCAACCCTTTGAAGCTCGGCTCCCACTATTTCTCCGCAGCGGTCAATCCCATTTTTACAGTACGATCCGCTATCAATATTAACCAGGCGCTTGAGGAGATCGAGCATTTTTACTTGTTTACTGCTCAAATATCTGTGCATTTCCTGCATTGTCTGCTCTCTCCTATAGTCTTGTCCCTATCAATTTCTCAGGAGAACATTGCTGCCTTCCAAAGAAAGCTGTCTGCAAGAGGCGGTTAATAAAACATTCACTGATTCAATCGGCACCCTTCCCCAATGTCGCTTAATAGTTACCCATATCCACAACCAGATCACGGATGACTTTATACTTCCTGTCAGGTTCAAGCACAATATCGCCTTCAACAATAGTGGTGCAGGCGAGCTGACGTTTACCGTTGACCATAACCGTACAGCCCATGCACTTCCCGATTCGACAGGAAGAATAGAAGGCAAGGCTGGGGTCAATATAGTTGCTTATGTGCTCAACGACATTAAAGACACTCATCATTTCCTCAAAAGGCACTTCGTATGTATCGTAATGAAATTCATCTATTTCTTGAACAGAACGTTTGATTTTTACCTGGATTGTCTTTTTCTCTTTTATCATAACCTATACGCTCCTTTCATTACTTGCCGTATTGTTCTACTTTTAACGGAGGTTTTATCCGAGTGATTTTAGGAATTTCTTTTCTAATCTCTGTCTGCCCGTGTTTCCTGGTAATGATCTGATTTAAAGCCCACTTCTTGTTGTCGGTTTGCGGAAAATCCTTTCTGTAATGAGCGCCTCTAGATTCCTCTCTGGAAATCGCTGCTTCAACCATACATTCCATATTGTCAATCATATTTCTCAGCTCCAAATAACGCAGCCATTCCCGATTATATAATCGCTCCTGAAATGATAAAGAGATCTTTCGGTAGGAAGCTCCTAAATCCTTTATAGTATCATTCGCTTCTTGGAGCAATTCCCTGTTTCTTACTATTCCGACCTTATCCCAGGCAGTCTGCATAAGCCGGTCCCTCAGCTCCTGCGCATTTTCACCGCTGCTTCTACCAAAGCCCTTAAGAGCTACCTCAATGTAAGCGTCGAGTTGGTTCGCGTTGACATCTGTATGGGTAAGTCCATTTTCAATAGAGGCGGCAATACTTATGGCAGCTCGATGCCCCCATACGATCATATCAGTAAAGGCGTTTCCCGAAAGCCGATTGCTGCCATGGATTCCTGCCGCCACTTCCCCTGCCGCATACAACCCTTTTAGATTCGTTTGGCAATTCCGGTCGATCTTTATACCACCATTAAAGAAATGGCAAGCCGGGACAGATTCTACTGCGTTTTTACTGAGATCGGGCAGGAACTTTTTCATATCAAAACCACCATACTTTTTCAGGTATTTTGGTGGTAACCAGTCAAGAATATATTTTACCAGATTGTCGGGCATATGCTTCAGGGAAACAAACACTCCCCCATGCGGCCCGCCGCGGTTCTCTATGATTTCAGTCCAGATTCCCACGGCCAGGATATCACGGGTACTCCTTTCCATCTTAACAGGATCCCATTTTGCCATGAAGCGTTCCCCGTGTTTGTTTAAAAGGTGGCCGTGAACCATGCCCGCGGAGGAAAGTTTGAAAGGAGTATTCACTCCCTTCACCGCCATAGGCCAGGGGAAACAGCCCGGCAGGAACATGGGAAACTCCATATCCATTAGCTCAACCCCAGCCCGGTAGGCCATGGCAGTACCATCGCCGGTCAGCTCTTCGGGAGCAGTGGTGATAGGATATATCCGCATACCTCCCCCGGTGGCTAAAAGCGTCGCTTTGGCTTTTACCACGACAAATCTACCGGTGGCCATGTTCAGACCGAACACGCCGCCACACTGCCCATCCCGATGGAGGATTTCTTGAACCATTATATTTGAGAGGAATTTGACACCAGTTTCTTGCAGCTTTTTCCGGTATATACGGATCATCTCCGGGGCGGAAACAATAACGCCCCGCGGATAACTATGACCGGACATCTTAGCTACAAACAGCGGCTTTAATCCCCAGTCCAAAAGATCTTTCAAACGTTCCGGCGCATCTTCCACATGCGCTTCAACCATATCCTGCTGGTTGAGATACTTCCCCCCCAGGACGATATCTTCAAAAAATTTTTCCTTGCTGTCGTCAGGATCGCATCCTTCGAACTTGAATTTTTCATGCAGGCTTTTACTGTCTACCGCAAGGTCCGCCTCTCCGGTTATTGTAGCACCGCTTCTACCGAGACCATTACCTTTGGTAATAACGATTGCCGAGAGATTACTCCTGGCAATCTCTAACGCGGCAGTAGAGCCGGCCCCTTCGCTTCCGACAATTACCACATCAGCTTCATACTGTTCCAGATCAATCTGATTCATACTATACTCCTTAAGGCGATTTTACAGGTTTTCTTAAGAATCTCTGCCAGATATAAAGGATAGCCAAACAGGCAACCCCGAGAAGGTCCGTCTGCCATCCTGGAAAAATCGTAAGGACTGCTGCGGTGATCGCTGCACTCCTTTGCAAAATGTTCAAAGGGAAGCTCCAATACCCCTCTAACCCAATAGCCAGAGCATATACTCCAATCAATGCCGTTATAACCGATATGATAATATCGAAAGGATGACCGATTAAGAGCAATGTTTGAGAATAGACGAAGGCAAAGGGCACTATGAATGAGGCCAGGCCCAATCTGAAGGCAGTCCAACCGGTTTTAGCCATAGGGGCCTTGGCTATCCCAGCTGCTACATAGGCGGAAATCGCTACCGGGGGAGTAACCAGAGAAGCCCGGCAAAAATAGATACAAAACAGATGGGCTGCTAGTGGAGCAACTCCCAGCTTTACAATCGCGGGAATTATCAACGCCACCATTAAAATGTAGGCCGGCGAGATCGGCATACCCATACCCAGGATAATCGCTGAAATCATAGCCGCGATTAGGGCAATGACGACCTGGCCGCCGCTCAAACTCACAACCAGAGAGGTGAAGCGCACACCGATACCACTTTGGTATATACAACCGACAACCAATCCGGAAAGTGCACAAGCCACGGCCACCACCAGAGCACCCCTGGCGCCGTCCGCCAGTGCTGCAATGAAACTCTTGAGGGTTAAGCTCGTACTCTTTCGCAGGAAGCTCATAAGTATTATTCCGATTATACTAGCGGTAACTGCAAAGAAAGCCGTACGACCGATGATCATCAGGAACAAGAGCATGACAATCGGAGGTATAAGGTGGAGATAGGAAAGAGCTTTATCCTTCCAGGGCGGTAGTTCATCCTTGCTCAAGCCCCTGATTCCTGTTTTCGCTGCTTCCAGGTCTACCTGGAAATATACAGCAGCGAAATAGAGGATAGCCGGAATAGCAGCATGCTTGATAATCTGAATATATGAAATGCCCGTGTATTTAGCCATCAGAAACGCCGCCGCCCCCATAATAGGCGGCATAATTTCACCACCGGTTGAGGCAGCCGCCTCGACACCTGCCGCAAAGTGGGGCGCAAAGCCAACTTTCTTCATGAGCGGAATGGTAAAGGTTCCGGTAACGGCAACATTAGCACTACCCGCACCGCTGATGGTGCCAAAACCCGCGCTGCTTATTACAGCTACCTTGGCAGGACCTCCACGTCTCCTGCCGGTCAGCCCGGTGGCAACATCGGTAATGAATTCTCCAAATCCTGTTTTAAGCATGAAAGCACCGAAGATAATGAACAGGACAATATAGGTAGCGGAAATCATTAATGGAGTGCCGAATAAGCCGCCATCACCTAAATATTGAAGGTCAATGAAGTTTTCCAGGGAAACACCCGGATGCCGTAATAAACCCGGCAGGTAAGGCCCAAAAAATGTATAAACGATAAAAAGAGAGGCCACGATGGCGAGGAAAAGGCCGATTGTTCTTCTCGCTGCTTCCAGAACCAGGATAATAAGGGTAATTCCGAATACTTTTTCGATTAGCAGAACAGAGGTGACAAAACGAAATCGATCGAATGCTATATAGTCAAAATTGATCAGAATATAACCAAGTGAAGCTATGGAAGCAAGCACAAGTGCCCAGTCACACCAGGCAAGGTACTTCTTTTCAGATTCTTTTTTAGCTGGAAAGATTAAAAATACCAGGACCAGGGCAAAAACAAGGTGTATGCTTCCCTGTTTCAAAGCCTCCAAACTGCCGAATATTCCGGTATAGAGATGAAAACCAGACATTCCCACACCCAGCAGAATAGCAGTATTGCGAATACTCAATACGCTGCTTGTTTTTTTTATAAAAGCTTCTTTCTTCAATTTTAACCGCCTCTCCTATAGTTTTTTACTAAGGCTTTGATCCAAAACATCGGCTACATCTGCAAGCTCCAGTGCTTCCAAAGTCTTTCGCGTTGGGATCCCATCCTTTTCACTCCATCCATGAGCCTTATAGTAAGCCGTCAAGAGAGCATCATATTTCTGCCTGTCCAATATAGAACCGGGCATGCGCGGCCAGGGTCCGGGAGGAAGAGGATCGATGAACTCCCTTTCCGGTGGATAATCATCTTTTCGTCTCACTCCTTCCCGGACAATAAAAGCTCTTTCTACGTTGTAAGCTCTCTCCGCGGCTCTTAGTAAACCCTTTCCACTTATATCTACCCCGGTAACCGCGGAAAAAAGCTCGGCAAACAGGTCTGCTCCGATCATAAAGGGTGTGGCCCAGTGGCTGAAAAATTTGCATACTTCCAGCATATCGGCCATCGCGGAATTGTACTCATTGTAGACTACCTGTTCTTCTTTGTGATCATAGACTGTGCGGTCCGCTGCTTCTTGGTAGCCATAAAATCTTTCTGCATCCGCTGGTCTCAACGAATGCTCGGCATGATGGCTGCTGCGCAGGTGATCCGAACCCCGCGTAGAGGTTGAATGAGCCAGAGCGTGTCCAGCCCCGCTTCCACGAAAGGATTCATGGAATTCCAACCCCTTTATCGTTAATGCATATTTTTCCGCTCCTCCGCCAATTGCCCGGGCAGCTCTCAGCTCTCCGTCTGCCAGAACATCACCGAAGCCTTTTCGATGAGCGATAAGTTCCACCATTTTCAGTATAGCTTCTGAGTCTCCCCATTGCAGGGAAAAGCCGATATCTTTCTCTGTTATTATCTTTTCCTCGAAAAGTTCCATAGCCAATCCTATGACCCGGCCGGTGGAACCGCAATCCAAACCATACTGATTGGCAAGCTCTGATGCGCTTAAGACCGATTCAAGATCAGTATTAAGGCACATGGAGCCAAAAGAGGCAACGGATTCGAACTCAGGACCTTCCCCGTAAAGCCCGGCAAAATTCCCCTCCGTAATTCGAAAACGAGGCATGCACTGCACCGGACAGCTGAAGCATCCGAGCATTTTTGTGCGGTAGCGCTGGTGAAAGATGGCCGGGGCCAGCTTATCGGCATCTTCCCAGTTGGCAGCTTGATGATGCTTCGTTCCCAGCTTGCTGTTGATCTGGTGCAAATCCCAGAGGAACCCGTAGGTACCAGCACTTTCTCCGGCCCGGAAACCTCTATGCATAGAGAGCAACTTCAGCGGTTCAGTACATTTTTTAACTGCCATCATTAACTTTTTTGGATCGGCAATTTTTACCCCCTGAGTCCCTCGGACAACTATGGCTTTCAAGTTCTTAGACCCCATTACGGCTCCCGTACCGGTTCTGCCAGCCGAGCGTTTCAAAGATGTACGCACACTTGCAAAACGAACAAGATTTTCACCAGCCTGGCCTATACACGCCACTTCTACTCGAGGATCATTAAATCTTTTTCTTATTCTTCTCTGGGTTTGCCAGGTGTCCATACCCCAAAGCTCCTCCGCATCAATAAGCTCCGCCTTTCCATTGTTAATGAAGAGAAAAACAGGCTTTTCTGCCTTTCCCGTGATGACCAGATGATCGAAACCGGCGTATTTCAGCTGGGGAGCCCAGTGACCACCGCAATTCGAATCACCTAAAAAACCAATTGGAGATTTTGTTGTGACGTTAAATCTTCCTGCCCCCGGTGCCAGTGTCCCGGTCAGGGGACCACTGCCAAAAATAAGACAGTTAGCCGGATCCAGCGCGTCGGTGCCTTGTTTTACCTCATCAAAAAGAATTCGAACATTAACGCCCCTTCCACCTATGAAGTGGAGGCGGTCACGCTCCGACAAAGGAAGGGTTTCTATATTTTTCCTAGAGAGGTCTATTCTCAGTATCTTGCCCTGCCAGCCAAACATATTTCACCTCTTATTTATTAATTTTAGAAAGTACTGAGAATATTTTTTCAGAACCTTTAATTTTTTCTTTCTCATGCAATGAAGTAATCTCTAAATACTGCAGCGCCTCTCTTGGACACCATTCAACGCATTGAGGGTTGCCATTACAGTGATCACAGATAAGAGGTTTTTTTCTCACGCTGTGATAACCTATAGCCTGGAAAGGACATGCAGCAATACAGGCTCTGCATCCATTGCAGGTTTTTTCATCAACAACTACCCTGCCCGTGTCCTCGTCTCTTTTAATGGCACCTGTCGGACAGACAGAGGCACAGAAAAGAACCTCGCATTGTTGACAGATCAAGGGTGTCTCGAGCATTTCTCCGCGAAGTATCTGGATCCTTGAGATTGCGGGATTGCACTCCCCCTCCTTGAAAAGCGAGCATACCATCTCACATATGTGACAGGCCCCACATTGATCCGGATCTACAAGAATGACTTTCCTCATTTTGCCTCCACTATGGACTGCACCTTCCATTCACCGCCGCCAGGATTAATTCCTTCAGACCCATCAAGCTGACAAGCAATCTGTAAAAAAACCGCACCAAACACCAAGGGCCCCGCCTGAAGCCGGACCCATGGTAGAAAGTCGACATTTACTTATTTTCCGTTGCTTGAAGGGATGTATTCTCCCCAGCCCTTTTCGCCCACAATTTTATCGTTTTCCATAACGACTTTACCGCGGACTATAGTGTGGACTGGAATACCTTTGCATGTGTAACCATCCCAGGGGGTGAATTCAACTTTGGAGATTACCTCTTTTTCAGTGATCGTTTTCTTAGCCTTCATATCCACTATAACAAAATCTGCATCCGAGCCTGTTTTGATCGCTCCCTTGCGAGGATAGATCCCGGCCAGACGAGCTGGGTTTTCAGCAGTAAGGAGCACAAAACGCTCCAGGGAGGTCTTGCCTTTATTTACCTGAGTCAACAGGAGGGGTACCATATCCTGAATTGCCGCCAGTCCACCCGGTGCGTTCCATACATCTTTTTCCGCTGCCAACACTTCTTTTCTGTGGTGTGGGGCATGTTCCAAAAGCATGCAGTCAACAGTACCGTCGTTTACCGCTTCCCAGAGCTCTTCGGCATAATCACATTCCGGTCGATAATTTCCAAGCTCCAGCCATTTCCTTCTGACTGGGTCGGTTTGCCGTTCAACGAGCCAGGTGCTTTCCAATTCTCCTGTAATATCCTGACCCTCTTTTTTGGCCCACCGCACATAGCGATGCATGTAACGCCCCTGTCCCATGTGAAGCACGTGAAGCTTCATCCTTGTCAACCTGGCGATAAGAATTGCGACCATCGAACCGATATCCCGGGTAGAAAACCACCAATCATTAAAGTTATAGGAGGCAAAACGCGCCTCTTTGGTATTTGTACCCAGGAAGGGCTCGGCGATAGCAGCCATCAAATCCGGGTCCTCACCATGGACGAGCATAGGAAGGCCTGCTTCTGCGGTTGCATTCATCAACTTGAACAGATCACCATGATTTGCTATGGCCAGCTCGGGCATGTGTGGATACTTGGCTTTCGGGTCCCTTACCATGAACTCTTTAATCCCGGGAATACCGCCCATCCTGGCGAAGTCGCGCACTGCCTGAGCGGTTGACGGGCCAGGCCAGTGCTGGAAATCAACATAGGCCTTTTCTGCAGCAATCGCCATTTTTTCCTGATATCGCTCCACCGTAGTCGTGGGGGGCTGCACATTGGGCATATCTATGGTCATGGTGATACCGCCGGCAGCCGCTGCTTTGGTTCCGCTCTCATAATCTTCTTTATAAGTGAGTCCGGGTTCACGCATATGTACGTGGGAATGGATAACACCGGGTAGAATAACCTTCCCTTTTGCATCTAATTCTTTTTCACCGGAAAGCTGGCCGGGGTTGCCAAGTGCTGCAATTTTTCCATCGATCACACCGATGTCTTCTCTAGTCTTTCCGGATGGCCGGACAACCGTGCCGTTTTTTAAAACCAAATCAAATTTCATTAAGTCCTCCAATATACAGTTGATTTTTCATTAACTATCAGCAGACCGCCAGCCAAATTACTGACAGATCGAATAGTTTCCATTTTTCTTCTAACTTAAACAATCTGACATATATCCAGGATACTAAGCGCATAAACCTTAGTGGCTGTAATCAAATTGTCGATCCCGAGACATTCTCCGTTTTCATCATACATGCTGTACCGACCATCTTTGGTAATCCCTCCTGCTCCGTATGTAAGACCGGGAATTCCATATTCAAAAAAGATTGAGGTGTCGGCTGAAACCGCGTAGCGGTAGGGTTCGGGGAAAGTCACGTCTTTGCCCAGTACTATTTGATGTTTTTCAGAGACCAGTTTAACCAGTTCATGTTCGAATGGTATTTCGTAACCATTACGCACCAGATAGAAATCAAGGCGGTATTTAAACTCGGAGTCAGCAGCGGCCAGTTTCTTAAGAACCCCATTCAACTCCTGTTTAACCGCCCTGATATTCTGATCAGGCAGTGTTCGAATATCGATGTAAAGGTAGCAGTACGGAGAAGGACAGATAGAGGGCTTATAGGGATATCCGCCCTGGATCGCACTTATGCCCACCCGGGTCTTCATAAAGGGGTGAGGATGGTTTTTTTCGAACTCCACCTCCCATTCCCGCAGCGCCCGGATGACTTTCATCATTTTTTCAATGGCATCTGTACCGTTTTGTTTTGACCAGGTGTGCTGCGCGATGCCGAAAGTTGAAATCTTGCAAAATATGTAGCCGGTGTTGCCGGGTTGAAGACGGAGCCCGGTCGGTTCTCCGCAAATGCAGTAATCCGCGGTCACACCATGCTTCATCATATGCTGCGAACCCAAACCTCCGCCGCGGTACAATTCCCCCTGGTATTGATCTACCGGGGCTTTTTCAATTTCCCCGACAACGCCACCCATAATGACATCGCCCTTCAATTTGATGCCAGCTTTCCGGATCATTTTGATCGCGCCATAGTAACTGGAGAAAGCGTTCTTCATGTTGGATACACCCAATCCGTAAATCCAGTTATTTATTACTTGTGCCTTGGCTTTATGGCCTGCCGGCAGATTTTCTTCCTTACCGGTAGTGCTGGTATCAAAATGAGCATTGAAACAGAGGTTTTTACCTTCTCCCTCTCCCCGCATTACAGCGACCACATTATTCCGATTTTTCTCCACTTCCTGCCGGATAGTTTCGAGCCCCAGCCCGGAAAATCTCTTATACACATAATCAGAAATTTCAGCCTCTTCTCCCGTTGGGCTCTGTATATTCACCAGGTCCACCGTCATCTGTACAATTTCGCCTTTGATCTCTCTGTCAAATGTATCGAGGACCGCCTCCTGAATTTCTTTGCTGACATTCCTAATCATTAAACTCTCCTTCATCTATATGGCATCGTTATGCCCAGTTTTATTCTTTTTTATTTCATCCCTGACTTTCTTTATCAATCTGTCCAGGTGAGCGAGATGTTCCACGGCAGCCTGATGAACATTATCATTTCTGATTTCGGTAACGATTTTCAGATGGTCCCTGAAAGAATCCTTCACATCCAGAAAAAGTGCTATGGCTACCTTTCTGACCCACTGAATGTGTTTGATTGTATCGCCATACATTCTCTCCAGATATTCGTTTTCATGCATTAATAGAAAGGTCTGGTGAAATTTCAGGTCAAGATCTCTATACCCCTCGTAATCCCGAACTTCCACAGCCTGCTTCTGTTGGGACAGTATTGGATCAACCTTCTTCAAAAAACGCGTTCTTGCTGCTTTGGTAGAAGATAGGAGAGAATAGACTTCAATCATAACCTTTACTTCGTACCTATCGAGAATTTTATCAAAATCCACCGAAACCACATCCCAGCCGCCATTGGCCCGGCGCCTTACAAATCCCATCTGCTCCAGCTTGATTAAGGATTCCCTGATGGGTGTCCTGCTTGCGTTGAGTTCCCTGGAGAGTTTTTCCTCAGTCAGCCTCATGCCGGGAGGTAGTTCGCCACTTATTATTACCTCCTGCAGCTTCTCGATAATCAAGTCTACCAACAAAGGCGGTCTATCTAGTTTTATTTTCATTTGAATACCGTATGCAGTACATAAAGCGCTGTCAAGTATTTTTCCCTATCGTTGCGTGCGTTATAGAGCAAGCTTTCGTATAGAACAAAATCCCTCCTGTGGAAAAAATCGGAGCCAGGCAATTTGGGAAAGATGCGCTCTGCCAACAGGATTTTAGCAATACAATGCAGCAGCCTGTGCCGGAAATCAAAATGTTGCCGGCAGGCAGGCTGCCACCTTGCCCTATTACACTGCCTGGATAGCTATTTCAGCCATCCCTGTTCTTTATAGTACTTTGCTGCACCGGGATGGAACTCAACCCCGACATCGGGATTAGCCATATCTTTCACCTCGACCGCGGCGAAACTCTCCGACACAAGCTTAATATCATCCCAGTTTTCCACCAAGGCCTTGGTCATTTGGTATACCAGATCTTCGGGAAGATCGGCGTTTATAGCCAAAGCAAGTGCAAATCCCAGAACATGAACATCTTCGTCTATACCATTATAACTACCTTTGGGCAGAATGGCCTCAGATATTCCTGGATTATTGGCCCGCACCTTCTGCCGCACATCCGCCGGAATATCTAGAGCCCTAATTGGCTTATAGATTGATAGCTCAGTGATGTTTGGATCTCCTTTGAAAGAAAAGGCGTTGGCCATAGCATCGATATGTCCATCCTTCATGAGATTTACAGCTTCCGAGAGATGCACATGGTCGACCTTGGCAAAATCATCATAAGTCATGCCCACGGTTGCCAAAATACTTCTGGTCAACACCTCTGTAGTATATCCCCTGGGTAAAGGAACCAGGCGTTTTCCTTTCAGATCGGTGAGTTTCTCGATCCCGGAGCTCTTCCAAACAAAAAGCGTGTAGTACTCGGGATTGAAAGCCGCCAAAGCTTGCATTTTCGTGACCTTGACCTCGAAGGGCGGATTCCCCTTTACAGCATCACCGATTGAAGCTGTGGTAGAGATAGCAACATCGGCTTTCCCTGCATTGATGGCCACCAGGTTGCCCGCTCCCCCTGCATCAGCGTGTGTAAAGGAAAGCCCCGAAATATCCTTGTTCCAGGCTTCACTGATAGCCACTGCCATGGGATACCAGCCTCCCCCCGGAGAGCCAGAGTAAAAAGATATGGTCCGCTCAGCCGACGCTGACTCTTCCGCTCCCATAGCTGCTGCCATGGTTGTGAAGCCGAGGAGCAAAGCACACACCAGCACAAAAACGATTTCTCTTTTTCTCATATCGTTCCTCCTTTTATGAAATATGAATACTGTATACAGTATATTACTGATATTGTCAACCCTTCTCATTCACTTTTTTTAAAAAGAGACAAAAAGTGCCTACTTCAAGGAAGATCAGCAGAATGGCAATATCAATGAAGGCGAGGAAATAAATCATTCAGTACTGACGCATAAATTATAAATCCACACACAATAGATACTTACAAACAAATAGATTTTTTTTCGTCTTTCAAATGAGTAGACGCACCACAGCCCGTTTGATATGATAAAATTGGTGTAAATTGGGCTGCTGACCATTTGTCTGACCTCCCGGCGGCCGTCCAATTTCACCTTCACAGCTACTACCGCAACTTTATTAGTCATTAACAAAAAAACTTTCTCAAAAAGGGTAGAC
>JAUVWI010000036.1 GCA_030604195.1 Spirochaetales bacterium | reverse complement strand
TATCCTGACCCTTGAAGAATCTTCTGGTAATTAAAATTGCATCAAACTTGCAGACATCGACACACGCGCCGCAGATGGTGCACTTTTCGTTGATAACCGCCTTCTTGTCTATCATGTCAATGGCGTCGTAGGTACAGGCCTTCAGACAGATCCGGCAGCCGTTGCAGAGATCCGGTATTACTCTAATTGTTTCCATTTGCTCCCTTTCCGCCGCCCAGGGCAATCCCGGCATTTTTCAGTTCGGTTATAAGCTCGGTTACCATTTCTTTAATCTCTCCCTGGAATATCTTGCCGCCCGAGGGCTTGGGCGGGGTGAATATCTTCATTACCTGGGTGGGCGAGCCGGTAAGACCAATGCGGTCAGACTCAACCTGCAGGTCCTCTTCTATCCAGGTGGTAATTTCTTTTTTCCTGGCCGCCATTTTGCCCTTGAGGGAGGGCAGCCTGGGTTCATTGATCTCTTTGACAACGGTTAAAAGAACCGGCAGTTTTGTTCTCAGGCGCAGATAACCATCTTCCAGCATCCTCTCTACAGTTATATTGCCCTGGTCATCGATCTCTTCGATCTTTCTGATATCGGTTATATGGGGCAGCTTCAGGTTTTCCGCCACACCGGGTCCAACCTGCCCGGTATCGCCGTCAATAGCCTGGCGGCCCATAAGGATGATGTCCGCCCCCCCCAGTTTTTTTATGCCCGCGGCCAGGGTGTAAGCAGTAGCCAGGGTATCCGCGCCGGCAAAAGCCCTGTCAGATAACAGGTAGGCTTCATCAATACCCAGGCTGATGGCTTCCCTTAAGGCCTGCTCCACCTGGGGCGGTCCCATGGAAAGGACTATAACAGTGCCGCCGTGCTTCTCTTTCAATCTTAAGCCCTCTTCCAGGGCATACATGTCAAAGGGATTGATAATTGATTCGACCCCGGTCCTGATCAGGGTATTGGTCTCCGGGTTTATCTTGATATTGGTAGTATCAGGCACCTGTTTAATGCAGACAATAATATTCAAGGTTTTTAATCCTTTTTTCGGAGCGATTCACGGATCAGCTGCAGGCCGATAACTTCACGCTGGATCTGGTTGGTGCCTTCATAGATCTGGGTTATCTTGGCATCGCGCATCATCTTTTCCACCGGGTATTCCTTCATGTAACCGTAACCGCCGAAAACCTGAACTGCATCGGTAGTCACTTTCATAGCCACATCAGAGGCAAAGACCTTGGCCATGGCGGATATCTTGGATGCATTCTTGGTGCCCGCATCTATTGTCCTGGCCGCCTGGTAGGTAAGGGCGCGGGCAGCTTCCACCTGTGTGGCCATATCCGCCAGCATGAATTGAATAGCCTGGAAAGATGATATGGGCTTGCCGAATTGGTGTCTTTCATGGGCATAGGCTACGGCCTTGTCCAGAGCGCCCGTGGCAATGCCCACAGCCTGGGCGGCTACTCCCGGCCGGGATTGGTCAAAGGTCTTCATGGCCACTAAAAAACCGCCGCCGTCCCTGCCTACCATGTTTTCTTTAGGAACCCTGGCGTCCTGAAAGATCAATTCACGGGTTGTCGAACCGCGGATACCCATTTTATTTTCCTTTTTGCCAAAATCAAAGCCCGGTGTTCCCTTTTCCACCAGTATGGCGGAGGTGCCGCGGACACCCCTGTTGGGGTCGGTTACTGCGATAACCGTGTAGATAAAGGCCTCGCCGCCGTTGGTTATCCACTGCTTGGTGCCATTGATTATGTATTGATCCTTTTCCAGTACGGCCCTGGTTTTTACCGCTGCTGCATCGCTGCCTGCATCGGGTTCAGTCAGGGCAAAGGCAGCCAAAATTTCTCCGGCTGCCAGCCTGGGTAGGTATTTCTTCTTCTGTTCCTCAGAGCCGAAGAGCATAATCGGGATGGTGCCCAGGGCTGATGCGGCATATGCCAGTGAAATACCGCCGCAGGCTTTGGATAGCTCTTCAACTACCAGGCTCATCTCAAATACGCCGCCCCCCAGCCCATCATATTCTTCGGGAATAAAAACGCGGAAGAGGTCTGATTTAGCTAATACCTCGACAATTTCGTGGGGAAATTCCTCGCTTTCATCATATTGAGCGGCAACGGGTTCTATTTTTTCTTTAGCTATCTTGGCTGCCAGATCCTTTATCATTTGTTGATCTTCGGTTAAAAAATAATTCACTTGGTTCCTCCTGCTTAAAGATTATATTATTTGTATAAATTTAGATTATATAATAGATAATGAATAGTTTGAGTGTCAAGGTTTAAAACTCACGAAGGGATTCGTGAATACCCTTGTGTATTTCATACCAGAAGGATAGAGCAGCTTCATGTTTATCCTTTTTAAACAAGTCTATCCACTTCTTTAATTCAGTGCTGTTGTCACCTTCAACCCTATGTTTTCGCTTTAAGAAACTATAGATATAATCAATGCACCTTTCTGATTCCCAAAACACTGATGAGTTTCGACTGTTAATTCTGCTTGCCGTTATTGAGGTATTTTCAAGGAACCTGTCCTTTAAACCATATAAAGATTCTATTATCTCCGGAATCATTTCCTCAGCCCAGTTTCTGTGGAAACGGCAGATACCGGTATTGTCTAATATCAATTCTTTACAAAAACGCTGTGCATTCAACTTGCCCAGCTCGCGGGGGGGCATGAAATCATTTCCATAGTACATGTAATATTTGCCCATAATAGCCATAGGAGAGAGCACCCCGGATGTCCAGTATTGATTAGGAACCATCCAGCCTTTGCGTGCATAAGCATTGTAGACGAATAAATCTAAAACACTCTTTCCCTTTTCCCTTGCTAAACGGCGGGCGAGCTTTCTGGCGCCTTCATCCAGATCAAGCAATCCTCTCTTTTCAATTATCGAATCTAAAAGCTCTACACCCAGCTCAGCATTGTTCATTGAGTCCGATTCAATGCTGAATCCATCTGCAGAGAACGCGGGTAATTTGCTTACTCCCAATTCGCCGGGTTTCAGAAGATTCTTAGATAGACATTCCATCAGCCAGGAGAGCACACCCCCCACCGAGATTGTGTCAAAACCATACATATCCGCTTTATGATTGAGTTTCTCAGCAGCGCGCTGATCGAAAATTCCACAGAGGGGTCCCATAGCCTGGTAGGGCTCATAATCTTTCTTAAACTCATTATTCATTTTCTTGCACACAGCGGAACAGGGTTCTCCGCAATTCCGCTGCTGTTTGGCTGCTATTGTTTCTTCGTTAAACTGTTTAAGGTAATGTTTTATAATAAAATCTTCATGTATCTTTAAACGCTCAGCCTCATCCATGTACAAACTTGTGTAGTTAAAGGCAATAAGGCGGCCTTTGACTGAGGCATAGTTTACGCCAAAAGTACCGCCTGTGCCGAATTTGGGGTCAAAACGGTACTTTGTTGTAGCCTCAAAGTCTTTTGCTGCGAGTTTTTTTGCATATTTATCCTGAAACCATTGATCGGCTACTTTTCGATTGCGGAAGTCTTCATCAATAAATGTGCCGCCATAGATAATTGCAGCTATGCCGTGCTCCTTCAGCATTTTTGTGCCGAAACCGCCGCGCCCCGCCCATGTGTCCACAAAAGTAACCTTGCCGTTTTTTATCGGTACAGAAACAATCCCGCCGAAATCAGTGGCTTCCGCCGCCGCGCCAACGGCTAAAATTCTCGGGTCATTTTCATATTTCTCGCCAAGGCGTTCAAAGGTATAGTCTATCAAGGAGTAGATGCCGCCTCTGCCCCTATTCCAGATATCATGAATATCTACAGGAAGTATCTTTACCTCGATCTCTTCGCCGTGAACCCTGTTCAGGTAAAGAATTGAGGGGGATGATGCTCTGCCGATCAGGGTGAGCATATTTATGCCCAGGTTGTCGAAGACAAGTCCTGCCCCTCCCATTGAGGATATGTAAAAGCCGCCCCAGCAGGGCGAGAAGCCGGTGAAAACAAGTCTATTTGAGCCCGGGAAAATAGAGCCCGCCAATAAGCCTGCGCCAATATTTAGACTATTGTGGCGGGCGGCAAGATGGAGGCCCAGGTCTACAGGACCAAAAAAGGAGCCGATAGCAAAACGTTTAAGTTTATAGAATCCTGTTCCTGAATCTACAAAAAGCACTTTTTGATTAGTTTCCATTTTATCCCCCATTTTCAATTTATTCTTTTATAATACCAGAATAATCATCCAATAAGAATGGTATAGATTTTTGGGAAAAAGTATCAGAGCCTGGCAAGGGCTGCGCGCATCCGTTCGATTGCCTCTTGCAGATGCTCCAGGGAGGTGGCATAGGATATTCGCAGAAAGCCCTCACCGCTCTTTCCGAAATCTGAGCCGGCGAGCAATGCCACCCCGGCCTCAGAGAGCAGATAGTCGGCAATCTTCCGCGATTTGAGGCGGAAACTGCTGACATCGGGAAAGAGGTAGAAGGCTCCGGGGGGCAGGGCGCATTTAACTCCGGGAATCGAGTTCAATGCAGCAGCTGTTAAGTCGCGGCGCTTGCGAAAAGAGTCTCGCATGGCAGCGACTGCAGACTGGTCCCCAAGGAGTGCTGAGATGCCGGCAGCCTGCGTAAATTCTGCGGTACAGCCCACTGAATGGGTAAGGAGCAACTCCATCCGTTCAGCCAGGACCGCAGGCATAATGCCGTAGCCCAGCCGCCAGCCGGTCATGGCATAGGTTTTGGAAAAGCCGTCTACAATGACGGTACGTTCAGTCATACCGGGAATAACAGCAATACTGGGGGCATCTCCGTCGTAAACCAGCTTACTGTAGATCTCATCCGAAATGATCCAGCCGTCAACGCTCTTTACCAGCTCAGCGATTTTCTCCAATAAAGAAATCGGGGCAACACCGCCGGTAGGGTTAGAGGGAGAGTTCAGAATTACCAGCCTGGTGCGGCTGTTTATGCTGGCTTCAAGATCATCCGGATCGAAGTTATAGAGTCCGTTTTTATCAAGCTTAACCGGCACCGGCAGACCGCCGGCCAGGCGCACAATTGCCTCATACGAGGGGAAGCCCGGATCGGGAATAATTACCTGATCACCCGGTTCTACAAGGGCCATTACCGTATAGAAGAGAGCCGGCTTGGCGCCCGGACCGACTATTACCTGGTCGGGACTGATAGTTATTCCCCTCTGAGCGCCGGCGCTTTCTGCTATTGCCGCTCGCAATTCCCTGGTTCCGGCCGGAGATGTATAGTTGGTGCGGCCCTTGTTGATAGCCTCGGCCCCGGCATGAGCTATGAAAGGGGGGGTAGGAAAATCGGGCTGTCCTATTTCCAGATGGATAATATCGCGTCCTTCAGCTTCCAGAGTTTTTGCCCGTGCCAGTACAGCATAGGCTCCCTCCTGGCAGAGTGGGCGCACCCGTTCGGCGAACCTGTACTTCACCACAGGCCTCTGACTTTTACAGCCGTATTGCTAGCGGTCATAGTGGTCCAGGGCAGACTTTAGTTCATCTATAAGATCTTGTGTGTCTTCAACGCCAACGGACAGGCGGATAAGGGTTTCAGGAATACCGGCGGCAGCCCTTTCCTCCGGTGTACATTCTACGTGGCTGGTTGTGGCCGGCGGACCGGCAATACTATTTACCTGGCCCAGGTTTGCGGCCTTATGTATGATTTTAAGCAGTGGCAGGAAGCGATGGAGAGCATCAAACTCGCCCTTTATTGCAAAGCTGAGCATTCCCCCAAAACCGCGCATCTGGCTGGAAGCGATATCGTGGCCGGGATGACCGGTGAGCCCCGGATAGAGCACCTCCGTTACTTTGGGATGTTCCTGCAGAAACTCAGCAATATGCATGGCAGATTCATTCTGCTGTTTAATCCGCAGGTGAAGTGTCTTCATTCCCCGCATCATCAGGTAGGCGGAATTGGCATCGAGGCAACCGCCGCAGAGATTCCTCCAGAGGAATATCTTCCAGATCAGCTCGGCACTGCCGCAGACTACGCCGCCAACCACATCATTATGGCCGCCCAGGAACTTGGTGGCGCTGTGGATAACCAGGTCTGCGCCCAGAGACAATGGATTTTGATTTATCGGCGTGGCAAAGGTATTGTCTACCACGGTCAGGGCCCCGGCCTTTTTAGCTGCCGCTGCAATTCGCTTAATGTCAACGATTTTAAGAGTGGGATTTGTCGGGCTCTCAAGATAGACCAGTTTACAGCCCTCTTTAATAGAGCGCTCAATTGCCTCATGGTCCGTTGTTTCACAGATTTTTGTTTTAATGCCGAAGCCGGGCAGGATCTCAGCGAAGTGCAGGTAGGTGGCTCCGTAAGAATCTTTAATGGCCACAGCCGTATCACCGGGTCTGAGAAGACACATCAGGGTATTGTTGATCGCTGCCATGCCCGAGCTGCATGCAGTTGCATCCTCAGCACCCTCAAGTATGGCGGACTTCTCTTCAAATGCCCTCACTGTAGGGTTGGTGGTGCGTGAGTAGATATCACCGGGCTTTCGATAGAGGGAGACATCTATCCACTCCTCCATATCGTTGTATTCGAAGGCTGAGTTTTGAAATATCGGCACATTTATTGAATTAAAAGCTGTATAGTCCGCCTCTCCTGCCAGCACACAGCGGGTGGCTTCACGCATTTTAACGATTTTTAAAGGCTTTCTCATGACCTATCTCCTTTTTTGTTGCTTTTGTCTTTGGTTGATTTTAGAATGTGCCGGCTATAAATCCGGCATGACATTATATCCATAGCGGATCGTGCCATAATTCGAGCTCTTTACCGATACCCTTATTCAGGGCGTTCAAATAGACCCGGTGTGCTGCTGCCACATCCTCAATTCCCATGCCCCCGGGATTGAAAAAAATACGCTCTTTTGGGTTTTCGCGGCCGGGATTTCGCTTTAGTATGATAGAGCCCATTGATACAAACCTTTCCCTGGGGCGTAATTTCCCGGCAAGTTTCTCCGCCCGTTCGCCGGATAGATCAAATATACTCACCTCCTTCAACGTCGGCAGTACGAATTGCAGGGCCATTATCTGGGGCCTGATGATAGGCCCGGCACCGATTAGCGATACCTTTTCCGAGTTCCGGTTTGCCAGATATCTGGCCCCCACGCCGGTCGCTGCGCCGGTTTATAAAATCTGCGGGGTTGACAGCCATAGTGCTTTCTCCAGTAATTATTGACTAATTTGGTCGACAGTATACAGTCGACCGATAACTCTTGTTTATACTTTAAATAATTCTGTTTGTCAATAACTTTTTTTGGCTCTAAGCTTTTAGATTATTCAACACCGCCTGGGTAATAAGCTGGACCAGTTCCTCATTGATCACCAGGCTGTCCTCTTCCAGGGGTTCAAGTTCGGAAAGGTGGGCGACAGTCAATTCCCGTTTGCCGCCGAGCAGGGTAATAGTCGCGGCTGCTTCCAGAACCTCTATCCTGTCAAAGGCCTGCAGTAATGTTTGGCCAACCGAGAGCACACCGTGGTTGGTCAAAAGAACCGTATTGGCCTCGTTAGCTGCCCGGGCAACAATGGTGGCAAGTTCAGGTGATCCCATGAAAGCGTAGGAAGCCCTGACCGGTTTGCCAATTACAGCTCTTGATTCGGCAATGAGTGAAGTGTTTATCTCTTTTTCTGATGCGGCAAAGCTGGAGGATATAACGGGGTGTGCATGAACAACTGCCTTGATATCCGTGCGGTTCTGATATACCCGGATATGCATTTCAGTTTCGATGCTGGGTTTTAATGAAGGGGTAAGGTTCTCCCCGGAGAAGGATATAATGCCGATCTGCTCCGCGTCTATTCGCCCCTTGTCCAGGCCGGAGGGAGTAATTAAAGTGGTATCCCCCTCCACTAATAAGCTGATATTTCCTCCGGAGCAGGTTGTCAGGCGCCTCTCATATAACCGCCTCATAAAGTAGGCAACTTCTTCCCGCTCTTTTATATATACATGCTTTTTCCCTTATCCAGACTATACTAGCGGAAAATAAGTATTTTTAAAAAAAGCATTGACAAAATAAGATAGCTGTGGTAAAAACATATGATTATGGTCGACTGTATACAGTCGACCATATAAAACAGAGAAGTTTTAGAGGAAGGGACTTGTGCCAAACGAACAGGAAGAATTGATAAGCCGTAGAACTCTTGCCAATGAGGCATTCGATTACCTCAGCAAGGAGATTCTTTCGGGCAAGATTAAAGAAGGTGAGCGCCTGATCGAAAGTGATCTCGCTGAAAAACTAGACATCAGCCGGGCCCCCATTCGAGAGGCACTCACAGAGCTTGAGAGGCAGGGACTTGCCTACAGCGTCGTTCGTAAGGGGGTCTTTGTCAAATCCTGGACCAAGCAGGATCTTTGGGAAGTTGCCATACTGCGTGCCATTTTAGAGGCGCTTGCTGCGCGGCTTGCTGTCCGCTATCTCACCGAAGAGGATTTGAGCATCTTAGAGAAGATCATTCAGGAGATGGAGGATGCCGACGCTTCGAATGATGTTGAACGCCTGATTGATCTCGATTTTGATTTCCACGGGCGAGTAGTTGAACGGTGCCAACACAGGCGCCTGCAGTCAATGATAAGTGACATGCGACTACAAACCAGAATTTTTCGGATTGTGACAAAACAGACTGATTATGTGAGCTATCCGGAAATGCATCGTACTTTGTTGGCTTCACTTCAGAAGGGAGATCCCGAAATAGCGCACCAGACAGTTTATTCGCACATCATGGATTCCGCGGAATTTACACTCAAAGCAATGCCGCATGACGGCTGCTGGACCTTGCCGGCACAGGCCAAGGGTCAAGAGTAATTCAGCAGGCTGCCAGGCCCTCTTAAACTTACGCCCATGGAATCTGGCCATGTCTGAACTTTGAGAAGTGTGTGAAAGAAAATTAGTTTCATGAGGAGAAGAATGAACAGTGTAAACATCAGGAAGGTCGATCTTGCTAAACTTTCCATGGCGAATGCTCCAGACATCAAAGGGACACCATCGGGTCCCAAATCAAAAGAACTGCTTGATTATCAGGCAAGTCACGAGAGCTCGGCTGTTACTTATGCCAAGGGAATGCACATAGCGATCCGCCGGGCCAAGGGGGCTACAATCGAGGATGTAGACGTTAATGTGTACATAGACTGTTTCGGGGGGGGGCCGGGGTGATTTCTGTTGGCCATGGATATTAAAAATCGAATCGCCAAGTTGAAGGATGAAGTAATAGAGCTTAGGAGGGACTTTCACCGCCACCCCGAGCTGGGCTTTCAGGAGTTCAGGACCGCTGGAAAAGTGGAGGATTACCTGAAGGGCTTGGGCATCCCGGTGAAGCGTCTTGCCAACACCGGGGTGGTCGGTCTTTTAGAAGGCGAATCGGACGGCCCGATCCTGCTGATGAGGGCGGATATGGATGCCCTACCGATCCAGAAGGAAAACGATATCCCCTATCGGTCGGTAAATAAGGGGGTAATGCACGCCTGCGGACACGATGCCCACACGGCCATGCTCCTGGTGGCGGCCAAAATCCTCTTGGAGTACCGCAGCCGGATCAGGGGAAAGATCAAGCTGCTCTTTCAGCCCAATGAAGAGACGGTGGTGGAGCCCAAGGGGGCGGAGGTTATGGTCAGGGAAGGGGTACTGGAGGACCCCAGGGTGGATGCGGCCATGGCCCTGCACATCTGGACGCCTCTGGCCAGCGGGCAGATCGGCACTGCTGCGGGTCCGGTGACAGCCACTCTCAACGTGTTCAAGATCCTAGTCAAGGGAAAGGGAGGGCACACCGGTTTTCCCGAGCAAACCGTGGACCCGATCATTATCGCCTCCTCCATTGTACAGGCCGTTCAGACCGTCCAGACCAGGGAGATAAGCCTCTTGAAGCCTACGATCATCATGTTCGGGAAGATAGCCGGCGGTACCAAGTCCAACATCGTTCCCAGCCAGGTGACCCTGGAAGGCTCGATGCGCTATCTGTACGGGGGCGGGGAAGGGAGCGAAGAGAACCCGGAGGGAAGGCTCAAGAGGATCGTAGAGGGAATATGCGCAGCCCACAGAGCCCGTTGCGAGTTTGATGTACACATGGAAAACCGGGCGGTGATCAATGACCCTCAGATGACCGAGCTGGCCAGGCACACTGCCGAAGAGGTCCTGGGCCAAAAAGGGGAGGTGCTTTCCTATTTCAGCACGGCCGGGGAGGACTTCTCCGAGTTTACCGAACGGGTACCAGGCGTTCTGTGCTTCCTCGGTGCAGGGAACCGAGAAAAGGAGACCGACTACCCGCATCATAACCCGCGTTTCAACATAGATGAGTCCATACTGCCCGTGGGGGTTGAGATGCATGTCCGCAGCGCTTTGAACTATTTTTCTACGTGAGGGAGGTGATACAGGTTTAGAAAAGGAAAGCATTGTGTGATCGTTTTAAAGTGAGTAAGAAAAAAATTTAAAGGAAGGCTTTTATGAAAAATAAAAAAATTGTTCTGGTCGCAACGCTCATTCTGTCTTCTTTGCTTCTGGTTGGCGGGGCTTTCGCCGGCGGACAGCAGGAGGCGGCTGAAGCGGGCAAGAAGATGGAGCCGAAGTTCGCTTCCGAGGAGATCGAGGGGGATTTCATGACCGTCTGGGCCAACAACTTTGCCGACGAGATGCGGCAATGGTCCGACGGGCAGATCGACATAACCGTCTACCCCTACGGGTCTCTCGGGGATACCCGAGACATCAATGAGCTCTGCCAAATCGGCGTTGTGGAGTATGTCTTTTCCGACTTCGGCTGGATCAGCTCCTTTGTGCCCCAGGCCCAGGTACTGGCCCTCCACTACCTGTGGCCCCAGGAGAAGATGCCGGAGGTGCTGGCTTGGGTGGTGAAAAACGGCAAGTTTATGGGTGTGCTGGAACAGCATTTCAGGCAAAACGGTATGGTACCCCTGGGTATTGTATATGAGGGATGGCAGTGGGTCACCTCAAAGAAGCCCAAGAAGACCCTGAACGATTTTGACGGCTTTAAGGTCCGGGTGATGGGCTCCAAGCTCCTGGTGGAGGACTACAAGTCCTTCGGCGCCAGCCCCACCCCCATGGGTTACGGCGAGGTGTACAGCGGCCTGCAGATGGGCTTGATCGAAGGCCAGGTCAATCCCTTGTTTGCCATCTACAGCATGAAGTTTTACGAGGTCCAGGATTACTTGACCCAGATCTGGGCCGAGCCCTTTGTGGGCATACCCACGGTGAATAAGCAGTTTTTTGACTCTCTGCCGCAGGAGACCCAGGACAAAATGCGCGAATTCTGGGCGGATGCTATCATCCCCGCAGCCAGGTGGATCGACAATAAGAATACGGATGACTTGAAGCAGATATTGAAGGACCGCCCCGAGATCGAGGTTTATAAGTACAGTGCTGAGGGTATCAAGCCCTTCAAAGAGCGGGCCAAGAAGGTCTACTCAACGTACCTGGAGATCGGCGGCGATGGAGCGCAGGAGGTTCTGGAAACCCTGCTGAAAGACATCGAAGATGCCAAGAAGGCAGTGGGAATAGAGTAACCTGAGCTTAAAACCCTGCGGCATGGGTATTCCCATGCCGCAGAACACATTTCCTATAAGTTGGTACTATGCATAAAAATAGAGAAAAAAGAATATCAGTTAAAGAAGTGTTCGTCGGTATAAGCCGGACTGTAGGGCAGGTGATCAATGGGTTTGAGGTGGCCGGTCTGTGCTTCGGCGTGGGGGCGCTGGCTGTACTGTTGATCGTCAATGTCATCGCCCGGGAGTTCTTCAGGAGCATCTACTTCGTCGAGGAGTTGTCCAAGTTTTTGGTGATCTTTATCACTTTCGTCGGGGTGAGCTACGCGGTCAGGAAGGCCCGGCATATCCGCATGGGGGCTTTCTTCGACCTAATGGGCCCCCGGCTGGAGAAGATCTTCATCTTCGTTATTTCGGCTGTAAGCGCCCTGGTGATGTTCCTGATGTGCTCCTACTCCCTGGCCTACCTGCTGGAAAGTAAACTGATGGGCCAGACCACCGAGGCGCTTAGGCTCCCTTACTGGACCTTCCTGGTCATCGTGCCTATCGGTTTCTTCCTGGCCGGAGCGCAGTACATCCGTACGATCATACGGAACATCGTCCGCAAAGAGGTCTGGATGTCTCCGGATCAGCAAACTGAATACGAAGAAGAGAGGTAAAAGGAGGTTAACGATATGATATTACTCGGCATCAGCATGATCGTTATGCTGCTCCTGGGTTTCCCCTTCATGGTGCTCATCCTGGGCCCGCTTATTTTTCACATTGAAATCTATATGCCCATGCTCAAGATTAACGTCCTGGTACAGCAGGTGCTGACCGGTCTCACTCCACCGGCCCTGGTCTGCGTTCCCATGTTCATCCTGGCGTCCAGCATTATCACCTCAGGGCAGGCGGCGCGAAGATTGATCCGTATGGTCAAGGCCTTCGTGGGGCACATTCCCGGTGGGCTTCCCATCACCACCAACGCCAGCTGTACCCTATTCGGGGCCGTCTCCGGCTCGACCCAGGCCACCGTGGCCGCCATCGGCGGGACCATGCGCCCCATGCTGCTGGACGCAGGCTACAGCAGCTCCTTTACCCTGGGGCTGATCATCAACTCCAGCGATATCGCCTTCCTAATTCCTCCCTCAATCGGCTTTATCGTCTACGGTGTGGCCACCAGCACCTCGGTGGGCAAGCTGTTCCTGGCCGGCATCGGCCCCGGTCTGCTCATCTTTTTCCTTTTCTCAATCTATTGCTACTTCTATTCAAAGAGCAAAAAGGTCGGCATGCAGCCGAAAGCTTCCTGGAAGGAGCGGTTTACCACGGTCAAGGAAGGAATATTGGTCATGGGTTTCCCCCTGGTCATCGTGGGCGGAATCTACTCCGGTATTTTCAGCCCCACCGAAGCGGCTGCTGCATCGGTGGCCTACGCCCTGCTTCTTGAAGGCCTGGTGTATAGGAGCCTGACGGTGAAGAAGATTTTCAAATCCTTTCTCGACACCGGCATCATCACCGGTGTGGTCTTCATCCTGGTTGGAGCGGGACAAGCCTTCTCCTGGCTGATCAGCTTCTTAAGGATCCCGCAGCAGTTCATGCCTCTGATCTTCGGGGCCGACCCCTCGTACCTGAAAGTGGTCATCATTGTGGTGGTTTCCTACTTCGTGGCCTGCATGTTCGTGGACCCGATCGTGGCCATCTACATCCTGAGCCCTATCTTTCATCCCTACGTTGTGTCAACCGGCATCGACTCGGTCTTTCTCGGGACTCTGGTCACCCTGCAGGCGGCCATCGGTTCGGCTACACCGCCCTTCGGCTGTGATATTTTCACAGCTCAGTTGATCTTCCGCAGGCCCTATCTGGAGGTGATCCGGCACACCCCGCCGTTCATCCTCATTCTTATTCTCGTGACCATCCTGCTTATTCTTTTTCCGGATATCGCTATGTTTTTACCCAACACGGCGCTATCTATGTAGGGGAGTTGGAAAAATAAAGGATCGGATGGGCACCGTCAGTGAACGGTCCGGTGATGCATATCATGAGCTAATGGGAAAAAATTATTAATAAAAAAGATAACGAGGAGATTAAAAATGCTTTATTTCACCCTAGAGGAATACCGGGAAAGGATAGGGAAGACCAAGAAGATAATGGAAGCGGCCGGAATCGACGTGCTCTTCGTTTCCCAACCGGCCAATATGTACTATCTGACCGGCTACGACGGATGGTCTTTTTACGTGCATCAAGGCATCATCGTTTCCCTCGATCAGGAAGAGCCCATCTGGGCGGGCAGGGGAATGGACGGCAACGGCGCCAAGCTGACCACTTTCTTGAAGGAGGAGAATATCAGGGCCTATGCCGACGATTATGTCCAGTCGAAGACCAAGCACCCTATGATGTTCGTAGCGGATATTATCAAGGAAAAGAGATGGGATAAGAAAACGATCGGCGTGGAGATGGATCAGTTCTATTTTACCCATCGCAATTATGTGGAGCTGGAAAAGGCGCTGCCCAAGGCCACCTTCAAGGACGCCAACCTGCTGGTGAACATGGTGCGCCAGATAAAGAGTGATCATGAGATCCGCTTCATGAAAATAGCCGGGCAGATCGCCATAAAAGTGATGCAAACTGGCCTCGATACGATCGCTGTGGGAGTGCGCGAATGCGACGCCGCCGCCGCCATCGCCCGGGCTCAGTACCAGGGTACTTCGGAAAACGGCGGGGATTACCCGGCGATCGTGCCACTGATGATGGCCGGGGAGGGGACCAGCACGCCCCATCTCACCTGGACAGACAAAAAGTACCAGCAGGACGAGCCTATTATCCTGGAGCTGACCGGGGTATACAAGCACTATCACGCGCCCATAGCACGCACCCTGTTTTTGGGAACCCCTCCTCCCCTGATGAACGAGGTCTCCGAAGTGGTGATCGACGGACTGGCCAAGACCCTGCAAATTGTCAAACCGGGCGTGACCTGCGAGGAAGTTGAGGCCGGGTGGCGCAGGGCCATTTCCGGCACCAGGGTGGTCAAGGAATCCCGTATAGGCTATTCCATAGGTCTGAACTATCCGCCCGACTGGGGGGAGCAAACCATGAGCCTGCGTCCCGGGGACAAAACAGTGTTACAACCTAACATGACCTTCCATATCATACCGGGCATCTGGGAGGAAAAGGTGGGCTTTGAGGTCGATGCCACCATCAGGATCACTAAGAACGGTTATGAATCCCTGTATGAGTTTCCGAACAAGCTCTTTGTTAAATAAGCGGATCAGGCGAGCATAAAGGTCGGCCACTGCTTCTGGGGCGGCCGGCCCGTCTTCCCAATCAAGCCACAAAATCATGCCTTGGGCCTGAAAAAGCGGAGGGAAAAGGAGTCAACGGAAGTGATTAGCATGTGTGAGGTCTATCAGGCGCGGAAGCGGATCGGCGGCCGAGTGCACAGAACGCCTTTAGTTCATTCACCCTCTTTGAGCAGAGAGATCGGCAGTTCCATTTATCTCAAGCTGGAGAGCCTCCAGAAGACTGGGTCCTTCAAGGTGCGAGGCGCTTTTAACAAGATCCTCAGTTTGACTCAAATGGAGAAGGAAAAGGGGGTGATCACTTTTTCCACCGGCAACCACGGGCGCGCCGTAGCTTATGCGGCCCGCCGGGGGGGGGAACGCTCGGTTGTCTGTGTCTCCGAGCACGTCCCCACCTACCGGGTCAAAGCCATTCAGGACCTGGGTGCCGAGACGGTGGTGAGGGGGCGGAGCCAGGACGAGGCGGAAGCCTATTATCACCGTTTAAAGGAGGAGCGAAATCTTTGTGAAATAAGACCCTTTGACGACCCTCTGATCATAGCGGGCCAGGCCACAATCGGTTTAGAAATTATGGAAGATCTACCAGAGGTGGACACTGTCCTGGTACCCCTTTCCGGAGGAGGACTGCTCTCCGGAATTGCCCTGGTGCTTAAGTCGTCAAATCCTTCTATCCGGGTCGTAGGTGTTTCTATCGAACGTTCCCCGGCCATGCTTGAGAGCGCGAAAGCGGGCATACCGTTGCGGGTGGAGGAAAAGGACACCCTGGCCGATTCCCTTTTAGGCGGCATCGGTATGAACAACCGGTACACCCTCCAGATGGTGCGAGATCTGGTTGATGAGCACCTTCTCGTTAATGAGGAGGAAATCGCTCTGGGAATGGCTTATGCATTAAAAAATCACGGCCTTGTGGTAGAAGGTGCTGGAGCGGTCGGAATAGGTACACTTCTCACCAGGAAACTGAAACAGCCCGGCAAGCAGATTGCTGTGCTGGTGAGTGGAAGCAATGTAGATTTACCACAGTATCTGGATGTGATGAGAAAGTACCTGTCAAAAAAGTATGAGGAGCCTATATGAAGATTAGTGTATTTACAGAAAAGGATATTCACAGCTGCATAACCCTTGATCATGGGGTCATCAAAGCAGTGGAAGAGGGCTTCCGCCATCTTATCCAGGGAAACGCCACCGTTCCTCCCATCATGATGATTCCAGTTCCGGAAAACCATGGCGAAGTGGATATCAAATCGGCCTATATCAGGGGCCTGGACAGTATGGCTATCAAGATTGCATCTGGATCTTTGAAAACCACCTCCTTGGCCTGCCCAACGGCAGCGGCATGATGATCGTGGTAAATACAAAGACCGGGTTCCCCCAGGCCCTGCTTCTGGATAAAGGCTATTTGACCCAGGTTAGGATGGTGGCTGCGGGCGCCATTACGGCCAAATACCTTGCACCTAAAAATGTGGAAACCTCTGGTGTGATTGGTGCAGGAACCCAGGCCCGCTATCAGATGATGGGCCTGAAACTGGTGCGGCATTTCAAGAACTTGATGATTTTTGGCCTATACGATGGAGAGATTGAGCTAATTGAGCTGGGCACCCCTGATAGGCAGTCTGTTCCTGCTCGGTACCGTTATAGGCGAAGCCTTCTTCACGGTTATCCGAAAGATGCTCTCGAATCGCATCACGGCTTTAACGAATTCAGCATTGGTCAGTGCAGCAGGGTTTGTCATATTGCTGCCATTCGCTGTTCCCCAAATCGGATTGATCGGAAAATAAGATTGTACAATCATGGCAGAACAGATTGCTGCCGTTGTCCAGGGTGATGACAGTATCTGCTAAGCTACGGAATGAGAGCAGGGGTGCACACTATCGGGAGGATCATCCCAGTCAGGAGGATATTCACTGGAAGGTGAATATGGAAACGTGGTTGTACGAGGAAGGGCTTGAGGTAAAACCGATTCCGGTGCTATGCGAGAATCTACCGGCATGAATGAAGCATTTATAAGGGTGAAGATATTCCGATATTATCCGAATAGAGACTGGAAACCTCGGTATAGCAGCTACTGCATCAATAGCGAAAAAGGGACGACCGTGCGTGAACTGCCGAAACTTATCTATAGTTAACAGGATGAGCATATTGCTTTTTGTTGGTCCTGTGGAACAGGCGTATGCGGAGTCTGCGCGCTGAGTGTAAACGACAAACCAGTGTTAGCCTGACAGGAGATCGTTGACCAAAGGGTCATATTAATCGAGCCCATGAAGAAGACAGACTTGGTAAAGGATTTGATTACGGGCCAGGTTATGAGCCCTAAAAAAGATACATAGAAGATTGGAGGGAGTGTTATGATTTACACGGTAAAGAAGGGACAAGTAAGTTACGGTGAGGCGATTGGCATCATCCTGCTGGAAAACTATGCGCCTTTCATACCCGGAGATGTAGCTAACGCCACGACCTATGATTTTCCCGTACGCTTCCAGCGGGTAAAGGATTTCAGTGTTGATCGCATATTCAGGCATGATATGACATTCCTCGATTCGGTCCTGGCAGCGGGAAGAGATCTGGTGCGCGAAGGTGTTCGTGCGATTACCGGCGACTGCGGATTCATGGTCATTTATCAGGATGAGCTCGCTCAGGAATTGAACGTACCGGTGTTCATGTCCAGCCTTCTGCAGATCCCCTTTCTGTCCAGGGTCATTGGTAAGGATAAAAAAATTGGCATCATCACCGCGGACTCCCGCGTGCTCGATGAGTATGTACTGCAGAAGGTCGGGGTGAACAGCGACAGCAATCTCGTGATTAAAGGGTTAGAGAAAAAAGATCACTTTGTGAGTGCCATCATCAAAGAAGAGGGTCTTTTATATTCAGAAAAACTGGAGGCGGAGGTTATATCCACGACGCAGGATTTGGTCGCTGAAGATCCAAAGGTTAAGATCATTCTTTTGGAATGTAGTGTTTTGCCCCCTTACGGTGCCGCCATACAGATGGCCATAAACCTGCCTGTGTTTGATTTTATTACCATGATCAACTACGTCTATACCGGGGTGGTCAAGAAACGATTTGAGGGCTTCATGTAAGTGATGATTAATCTCGAGCGATTACGGAAAGATATGGAAGAGCTTTATCTGATCGGCTACCAGCCCTCAGGGGGTGTGTCCCGGCCCACCTTCAGTGAGGCTGATATGCTTGGCCTGGGAATGCTTTATCGAGAAGCTACGGGAAGCGGATCTGCACCCGCAGAGCGACGCTACGGGAAATATCTCCGGCCGCCCTGAGGGCTTATCCGCTACCACCGGATGCTCGAACAGCCCACCCTCTGGCTCCCCGGTACCGACCATGCAAGCATCGCCACCCAGAACGTGGTGGAGAAAAGGCTAAATGATAGACAAAGTTATAATTCCAGGTGGGCGAAAAGCGTCCCTGAATCGAGGGAAATTAAAGTGGTTGCTGAATTTCACTCAAGCGCTTATTATCAGATAGAAATGGAAAAATCAATGAACGCATGTAATATTTTGCAATCCATTGTTTGGGATTACAGCATTGATTCTGAAAAGCTTTACCAGGTTGCGAAAGGGGAAAGAGAGAAAGAGGGCCCTTTTTCCAGAGATAAGCTGTTTATCCGTATGTTGGAAAGACTCTCCTGGTACGAAATAATTGATGTAATAGGCTTAGAATGTGTAAAAGAGCTTCTAACTGAGCGTGCAATCACACGGCTCCGCCGGCCTGAGCAAAGGAGAAGGTATGAGTTTATCCGTAAAGTTTTACAAGGAGAGTCTGTATCCTTTTCAAGATGGAATCCTGAAGATTGCTCGCGATATAGGAGCTCCATTCTATCTAACCGGTGGTACCGCAATAAGTAGGTGCTATGCTTCTGTCCGCTTCTCTGATGACCTTGATCTATTTGTCAACTCCCACCCGGATTTCGGATACTGGGTAGAGAGTCTTTTCAATGCTATACTTTCAGCATCGAAGGAAAAAGCTTTTAATATCCTTACTGAGAGGGTGATCCGGCAAAGTGATTTTACACAGATTTTCCTTGAAAAAAAAATGAATGATCGTTCTATACACTTAAAGATATATCTGGTGAATGATGTGGCGCCCCATTATGGAGAGTTTATCCAGCATCATGTCCTGGGTGCAGTTGACAGCATACAGAATATCCTTTCACACAAAATTACTGCCTTGTTCCGGATGGAGCCAAAAGATGTAGTTGATATATGGACATTGTGTAGAATTTTTCGATTTTCCTGGAGACAGATATTCCAGGAAGCCAATAGCAAAGAAGCAGGGATAGATCCCCCTGCTGTTTATGAGTTACTCATGTCCTTTCCCGTTTCAGAGCTCTCAGGAATAATTTGGTCAGATAAGCCTGATTTTGAACATATAATCTCATGTATCAGAATAATTGCCCGTGATATTCTTGAAGGCAAGGACAACAGTCTATCCTGAGTTAAAGAGTGATTCTATCATTCATGGTCTGTGATTTAGCGTATATGGCTATGTTCTGATGCCCTTATTAGGGTAAAAATATTTAAAGAAACCGAAGGTCATAAAAATGATATTCTGCGTCAGGTAATTATCGGAATTGCAAATGACGGAAAAGGATCTCCCTTATGTCCGAAAAGCGAATATACCTTAAACCTTTCAGGGGGTGAACTGCACATCGGGGAACGGGAATTCAGGATTAAATACTTGAGGCAATGGCAGCGCGCCTGCTGGAAAGACTCTCTACCCGGGTCAAAAAGTACTGAAAGATCTTTGTATGAGAAATATGTAGATCCTTTAAAGACTGTTACCTATGCGCTTTCACAATTGAAGCCGGATGAATGGGTTTCTCCCGATCAACTCTCAGGTCTGCTGAAGATTTTTTGTGAGAAAAAGAATCCCGCTTCCAGGAGTATATGCCAAAAAGGCTGGGAGTGGGGCTGCCTGGCAAAACAGGAATCGAACAGGAAATACTATCGCCTGCCATTGCGGCAAAATGATGAAAACGATGCAAGTATTGATCCAGGGAACTATTTACAAATCGATAAAAATCGATCAGAGATTATTGTTGATTTAAAAACTGTTCCTTACAACAGTCTGGAATTGATTGCCCGGGTTGGGAACCTGAAAGTGGAGAAGAACAAGCTGACTTTGATGCCGAATACTATCAAGCTCGGTAAACTCTCTGAACAGATGCAGCGACATGAGTTGATACGATGGCTCGGAGAACGCTCTTCAGTTTTCAAACAATCTTTGGAAAAGGTTGCCAAACGCTGGGGTAAATACATTGTGCATAGCAACCTTATGATAGCGAAAATCAAGGATCTCAGCCTTATGGTCAGCATTAAAAAATTACTCTCGAAATCAGGGGCACTGGCAACTTTATCCGGAGATTACATTGCTTTTCCAAAGGATAAACTGCCTGTTGTTGAAAAACTGGTGGCTAAATCCGGGAATGTGATTAAAAAAATTGAGCCAAAGAATAAGGCGCGGGATGAATAAATGAAATCAGTAAAAGACCCATTAAAGCCTGTTGATGTCTCTAAACTGGATATTGTCACCAACCGTCGTGAGCTGCGACGAGACCTGCATGTTTTTGTTGAATACATTGATAGCTGTACTGTAAAGCGTGCTCACCGGGACAATTCATTGAGTAAAGCAGATTCGAAACGCCTGGCAAAATTGATGACAGACCCGGGCGCAGATGAAGAGGTCAAACAAAAAGGCTATTCCGTCTGGGTGGATTTAATTGACAGAATGACTTTAAATCTGGGCTTTGTGGACTACGATACGGAAAAGATAGGTATGATTCGTTTACAGCGGAGAAAATATCATCCAATCTCAGGATTATCCGCTCTCCCGAAACTCTCTTTAAACGCATGGAGCAGGCCGAGCTTATACCACTTCAGATTACGCACAAAAACTCATTGCTCCAGCCTCTGCCTCAAAAATCGGCTACAGTTTTCCCCAAAGTATCGGCAGATGAGCATAGATTAAAAGAGAAACATGCACTTGCCCTGATGCGCCGGACCATGATCGTACTTCATTTTCCGGAAAGTACTTCGTTGAATAAGTTTTATAAGGCTTTTTTGGATGCACACTGTCTTGTTCAGGCAGACACCGCCAATCTGACTATTACCTATGATGTGCAATACGAAGCACAGGCTGGGCAAATTATGAAAAAGTTCGAAAAGGAGTATGATATAGAGATTAAGGATAGTGCAGAGTGAAACCGCTGGTTGTGCAGAGCGATCATACCCTGATGCTCGAAGTAGACAATCCGAAGTATGAAGAGGCCAGGGATTTTTTAGTACAGTTTTGCGAGTTAGTGAAATCACCTGAATATATCCATACCTACAGGATTACCCCCCTTTCGATGTGGAATGCTGCTGCCCTGGATGTTCCTCTAAAAGAAATACTTGAAGGGCTAACTAACTTTTCACGATATACGATACCATCAAACGTTATTACGGATATCGAAGAGTGGCACCGAATATACGGCAAACTGGTACTGGTAAAGGATTCTAAAGAACGTCTGCGCCTTGAGGTAAAAGATTCCCTGATTTTAGAACGGATTGCGCATGATGAGCGCCTTGAGCCCTTCTGGCTGGAAAGGAATGAGAACTCTTTCTTTATAAGCGCTGAGGAACGCGGCAGCGTAAAGCAGGCTCTGATCAAGGCCGGGTATCCGGTTAAGGATATATGCGGTTATGTAACGGGAGTGTATCTTGAGATCATCCTGCGTGAGATCGACCTTGATAATAACCCATTCAGGCTAAGGGATTATCAGACTGATGCTGTAGAGGCTTTCTATCATGCCGGACACAAAACAGGAGGCAGCGGCATAATCGTACTGCCCTGCGGTTCCGGTAAAACTATTATAGGGTTGGGTGTAATTGCCCGTGTTTCCAGCCGGGTCTTAATTGTAAGCACCAATAATGTATCGGTCTGCCAGTGGAGGGATGAGCTCATATCCAAAACTAATATTAAAGCGGATCAAATCGGTGAATACACCGGTATTGCAAAAGAGATTAGACCGATTACCATAACCACATATCAGATGCTGACATACAGGCATAATAAAAACGAGCCAATGCGGAATCTGGAAATATTCTCATCAGAGGATTGGGGTTTAATTATTTACGATGAGGTGCACTTGCTTCCCGCACCCGTATTTCGAGCCACCACGGGCATACAGGCCAGGCGCAGGCTTGGTCTTACTGCTACGCTGGTTCGTGAAGATGGCCGTGAGGATGATGTATTTGCCCTGATAGGACCAAAAAGATACGATGTGCCCTGGAAAGTTCTGGAAAACAGGGGTTATATTGCAGAAGCATACTGTATGGAATATAGGCTTTCTATGCCGTATGAAGTTGAGGTAAAATACGCACATGCCGGTAAGCGCGAACGTTTCCGTATTGCCGCAGAAAACCCACGCAAGATAGAAATGGTCAAAGAGCTCATTATGAATCACTCCGGAGATAATATTTTGGTTATCGGCCAGTATATCTCGCAATTGGAGGAAATAGCCCGGTCTTTAGTTCTTACTCTCATTACCGGTAAAACCAAACATTCCGACCGCCGGAGGCTATACTCTGATTTTAAGGCAGGGCGTATTAAAGTGCTGGTTGTTTCCAAAGTAGCCAACTTTGCTGTTGATTTGCCGGATGCAAATATATTGATTCAGGTTTCCGGTGCATTCGGTTCAAGGCAGGAAGAAGCCCAACGCCTGGGGCGAATACTCAGGCCAAAGAAACGTCGTTCACTATTCTACACATTAGTTTCAAAAGGAACGGATGAGCAGGAATTCGGAATAAAGCGGCAGCTCTTTCTTGTAGAACAGGGATACAAGTATCATATCCAGTATGGAATTTAATTCTAATTGTGTTACGGCTGAACTACTGTATCAATGGCTCATCTTAGCCTGTTATCAGTGCCACCCCGGCTCTAAGCTTTTAGATTATTCAACACCGCCTGTGTAATAAGCTGGACCAGTTCCTCATTGATCTCCGGGCTGGGCTCTTCCGGTGGTTCAAGTTCGGAAAGCTGGGCGCCGGTCAATTCCCGTTTTCCGCCAAGCAGGTGGGTGATCAGGGTGATAGTTGCGGCCGCTTCCAGAACCTCTATCCTGTCAAAGGCTTGCAGTAATGTTTGGCCAACCGAGAGCACACCGTGGTTGGTCAACAGAACCGTATTGCTCCCGGCAGCTGCCCGGGCAACAATGGCTGCTAGTTCAGTTGATCCCATGAAAGCGTACGGCGCCCTGGCCGGTTTGCCAAGCACAGCCCTTGATTCGGCTATGAGTGAAGTGTTTATCTCCTTCTCTGAGGCGGCAAAGCTTGAGGACACAACAGGATGGGCATGAACAACCGCCCTGATATCAGTCCGGCTCTGATATACCCGGATATGCATTTCAGTCTCGATGCTGGGTTTTAATGAAGGAGTAAGGTTCTCCCCGGACAGGGATATGATTCCGATCTGCTCCGCGTTTATTCGCCCCTTATCCAGGCCGGAGGGAGTAATTAACATAGAATCCCCTTCTACCAATAAGCTGATGTTTCCACCGGAGCAGGTTGTCAGGCGCCGCTCATATAACCGCCTCATAAAGTAGGCAACTTCTTCCCGTTCTTTTGCATATTCCATATTCTTTTCCTTATTCACTCTTTTCCAGAAAGGTAATCGCCTTATGGCGGATAAAAGTGTGCAGGCTTTTATCCTTGCCGAGATTTTCCACCGGCAGGAATCCTCCTGCCATGTTTTCATGTCCCCCGCCGAAGCCGACACCGGCCAGAATATATCTTACCAGCTCATTTGCCTTTATCTTTTTATTGATGCTCCTGGTGGAAAACTTGATGCCGCTTTCCCGTGGTGAATAGGCAACTACTATATTGACCCCGGCAATAGTTGTGATAATATCACTGGCCGCACCGAGCAGAGAGTCATTGCAGTTATCAAGGTAGAGGAAGCCCAGTTCCCCATAGATCTCGACTGATTGGAAGGCCTGGGCGTAATCGATCAGGTCACCTTTGCTTATCTGATTTCCCTTGAGTTCGTTTATCAGCCCGATGTCGGTCCTGGCATAGAGCTGGTAAAACATGTCAATGTCCAGCTCTGAAGTGCCCCTGGTCAAATTGTCGGTATCCATGAAAATACCGTACAACAGGGCGGTGGCCACATTACCGGGGATTGCTAGGTTATTTTCTATATAGTAATGGGCAATAATAGTGGAACAGGCGCCGACCTCCGGTCTGACATCCTCGAATTTATAGTCCTGGTTTCTCATATACTCATGATGATCTATAACGGCTACTTCATCGGTAACCAGATCCGTCACATTACTGTTTCCCTTCTGCACATCAACCAGTACGGTCCAATCCTCCCTGCCCAATGTTTCGATTTCCCGGGAAAGATGGAGGTTGATAGCGAATATTTCCAGCATCTTGGTGGAGTTAGCCTTTTCCAATTCACTTTCATATACAATTTCTGCGGTAATGCCTCTCTGTTTAAGCAGATGCTGTAAACCGAAAGAGCTGGCTATGGCATCCGGGTCCGGCACGTTATGGGGTTGTATGAAGACCTCATCGGGCGCCTCTTTCAGAAGAGCCGTCAATTGATCAAGTTTTGTCATATTACCCGCCTTTGAAAAAGTTTGCCTAAGGTATCTTCATTGAGCTAGTTTTCATTATCGCTGATCTGACCGGTTTTGGCAAACCAATATGAGCAATTTTGTGTCAGCCTTGTCTATCAACGGCTGGTAGATTAAAATGCAGCTTGATATATGGTTTATGTAATTGGCGCGATTGCTATCGATCTGATTGCCCTTAAAGAGCATTTTATTGCGGGCACCTCTAACCCGGCCCGGATAAGGTACTATCCCGGCGGCGTAGGCTATCGAATATTTCACTCTCTGCAAACTGAGAAATGCTTTGTTACTGCCCTGGGCAGCGATCCCTTTTCCGGCTGGCTGAAGCATTTGCTTTCAACTGAGCGCGAAGTAAAGATACTGGAGAGTAGAGCACACAATTCAGCCTGTTACTTTGCTTTAATGGAGTCGGGCAGGCTGAAATATGGGGCGGCGGATATGAGGGTAATAGAGGAGGGATTAACCTTGGACTTTGTGGTTTCCGCGCTGCAGCAGATTAAGCTTAAGGATTTCCTGGTGCTGGAGGCCAATCTTGCGCCGGGATTGGTTGCGGAAATTGTTGAGTATTATTCTGAAAAATGCTGCCTGGTCTTTGAGAGTGTATCCCGGGAGAAGGTATTGAGACATGGCAGTAACCTGAAAGGTTTGTACCTGCTCGCTGCAAACCGCGAGGAAATGAGCTTCCTGTTGTCAGAGGGAAAACCGGATATGGAAAAAGAGCTTTCAGGGAGTGAGGTCGGGATGGCGGCCTGGACGGCTGACGAGCTGATCTTTTCTTTTCTTGCGAAGCGAAAGATAAAGAATATAATAGTGACCTCAGGGAGCAGTGGAGTGAGCCTTTACAGTAGTAATCAGAGGCTGGATTATCTGCCGCAGATTATTGTTGAGGCCTCAGATACTACGGGCGCGGGTGACCGCTTTCTCTCTATGCTGCTCAGCGGGCTCGATAGAGGTGGCTCCCTTGAGGTTGAGGTGCCGGCAGCTATGCGGAAAGTAGAAAAAGCATTGGAGGAGGGAAATCTTTGAAGGAACAACTGGTCATAAGGGATGAGGTGAAAGAAGCACTGGAGCAGGGGAAGCCGGTAGTGGCCCTGGAATCGACTATAATTGCCCATGGTATGCCTTATCCGCGCAATATTGAAACAGCCCTGGCCAATGAAGGAATAGCAAGATCTTTGGGTGCGGTCCCGGCAACGGTGGCAATTCTTAAGGGCAGCCTCCACATCGGTCTCTCTCCGGCGCAGGTTGAGCATCTGGGCAGCGCTAAAGAAATACTGAAGGTATCCAGGAGGGATTTCAGCTATTGCCTGGCCCGGGGTTTTGACGGCGCTACAACAGTCTGCGGCACCATGATGGCCGCGCATCTGGCCGGGATTGCAGTCTTCGCTACCGGCGGCATTGGCGGAGTGCATCGCGGCGCTGCGCAAAGCTGGGATGTTTCCGCCGACCTGCTGGAGCTGGCCCGCACCCCGGTAATCGTGATCTCGGCAGGCGCCAAGGCTATCCTCGATCTGCCGGCAACATTGGAATTCCTGGAAACCAGGGGGGTGCCGGTGCTTGGTTATAAAACCGCGGAGTTCCCCGCCTTTTTTTCGCGCACCAGCAATTTAAAATCAGTACTCAAGGTTGATTCAGCCGCTGAAATAACCCGAATTTATCTTAAGCAGCGAGATTTAAAGCTGCAGCAGGGATTGCTGGTAGCCAATCCTATTCCGGCAGAATATGAAATTCCTGCTCCGGTAATTGAAGGTTACCTTGACCGGGCTTTGTCGGAATTGAAGAAAAGCAAAATTGAAGGCAAAAGGGTTACTCCCTTTCTATTATCCAAAATATTGGAGTTCTCCGAAGGAAAATCACTGGAGTGCAATATTAAGCTTGTAGAGAACAATGTGAGGCTTGCCTGCGCTATAGCGGCCTGTTTGTGTGAGAAGTAGTGAGTATAGCTTGCATCTCGGTAAATAAAATATTGTACTAAGAATTTGAAAAACTCGCCAGGTTGCAGGGTGGAACATCTTCAATTGATTATCATTTTAATCGAGATGAAATTTATTCTCGCGGGATTTAGCCCATGGAAAATGTTTTTATTGATACAAATATAATTGTATATGCGAATGACAAAAAGGATAAGGGGAAACAGGATAAAGCTATAAAAATTATTACCGGCTTAATGAAATCAAATAGAGGCACAATATCAACACAGGTATTACAGGAATATGCATTTGTTGCGCACAAGAAATTGAAGCAGAAACATGATGTTATACTTCGCCAGTTAAAACTACTGGAATCATTCGAAGTTATCCGGCAATCACCGGAAATGATTCGAAGAGCTTTAGAGATAATGTACTCATACAAAATAAACTTTTGGGATTCCTGTATTATTAGTAACGCAGAATACGGGAATTGTTCTCTTATTTATTCTGAAAAATTAAACACAGGACAATATTATTCGGGCATTAAAATAGTTAATCCCCTGGTTTAGAAAAAATCTATCTATTTATAAAGTCAGTGCTCAGGGTCGACTCACCCATTGAAATATCCAGGATCTATAGGAAACAGCGCGATTTAAGGTTGCAGCAGCTTTACTGATCAAGCTGAAAACTAATACTAATAATCACACTGCCCTCAACCGTATTACTGTACATTTCAGCAGGTTTGAAGCGGGCTCTTTTTACTGCTTTTGAAGCAGCCATGTCCAGCACCGGGTAGCCGCTGGAAATGAGTACTTCAACCCTTTCAACCCGGCCCGAGCTTTTAATCCAGGCCTTCAACTTTATCAATCCTTCCTGTTCCTGCCGCCGTGCAGTTAATGGATAGCGTGGCAGGATCTCTCCTAATAGCTCCGGTTTATGATAGTGCATATTTTTCAGGCTGGGCCGGGTGTTAGAAGGGGCAGCCCGGGGTTTTTCGCTTTGCTCGCTAAAAGCCTTTAGTTTTTGGGCCTCTATGGGCGGGGTTATACTGGTTTTGACCGGAGTGGCGGAAGCTGTCACGGCCGGTGATTCATCAGCCTCATCAGCAGGAGCGCTCTCGATATTTTCTACCGGCAGGATAGAGGGGCGAGCGGGGGTGGCAGGCGGCGGAGATTGTGGAGGCAGGGAGAAGAGCATAGTAACCGGTGGATTGTCTGCCATCTCTGACCGTGGCAGGGCCTCCCGCCCCGGAGGGCTGAACAATTCATAACCTACTGCGCCGCTTAAGTGCAAACTCAGGGTAATAAGCAAGGCAATCAGGTAATCATTAAGCCCCTTCACCTAAAAACCTTTTACCTGGAAGGAAACCGAACTTAAGCCACCGTCTCGCAGTCTTTCCAACAGCTCGATTGCCAGACCCAGATGCGCTTCCCGGTCACCGCGGATTAAGACAGGCAGTTTTTTTTCTGCAGCTTCAGCTAAAATCCCCTTGACCGCCTCATCCATCTCCACCAGCCGGTCATTAAGGATAAAATTGTTATGCTTATCCAGGGTAATGATAATACTCGAATTCTGTGGAGCGCCCTCAGTTCCGGGCAGATTAACCTCCACTCCCCGCAGCACGGTGAGGGAAAGCATGGCGTAGATAAAAAAAACCAGGAGCAGGAAAACAACATCGATCAGGGCAACAATCTCAATTCGCGCCTTCCTGTCTTCAAAACCGGAGTGGATTATCATTTTTTGCAGGCCGCTTCCAGGCGGGTGGCCGCCCGGGATAAGTATCCGGCTCCTTTTTGGACGCGATGTCTGAGGTAGTTGTAGGGCAGCAGGGTAAAGAGTGCTACAGTTAATCCCGAGGCCGTAGTGATCAGGGCCTGGGCAATGCCGCCGGTCACGGCTCTGGGATCGGCGATTCCCTGTGCCCCAAGCAGGTCAAAAGATCCTATTATACCTGTTACAGTGCCTAGAATACCAAGGAGCGGGGACATGGTAATGATAGTATCGAGAATACCCAGTCCCCTTTTTGCATTTTCGATTTCCCGGGCGGCCGTCAGTTCCAGGGAAGTGGTCAGATCCAGGTCATGATTCTCAAGCGCGCCCAGGAGCAGGCGGGCGGCCCCATTATTATTATCCGCTTTAAGGCTCAGGGCCTCCTGGATATGGCCGCCCGCTGCAAGTTTGATGATCCGGTCAATTAAGAGCGGATTTTTCCTGCTTCTTTCCCGTTGCCAGAAGATAACACGTTCCAGGGTTACGGTGAGGGAGGTGAGAGAACAGAGTAATAGTGGCCACATAACCGGGCCGCCGCGAAGAAAGAAGTCAGTTAATATTCTCACTTTTGCTCCTAATACTGATATGAACCGCCAACCTTCCAGGAGCGTCCCTGAGCGGGGTAGTAACCGCCGTAATAAACAGAACTGGCGTACATGGTATCCATGATGTTTTCCATGCCGACAGTTAACTCCAGCTTCCCTTTTAAGCCGGCAGGCGCAAAACTGCAAAGAATATCAAAGAGCAGATAGTCGGCAAGTTTTTCCTGGCTGTTATCCAGATCGCCGCCCACAAAGCTCTCACCGGTATAATTGCCGGAAAGAGTGACGGTCAACCCGGCCGGCAGCGAGATTGCAGTAAGCCCTGACAGTTGATGGTTGGGCACCATGGGCACCTCTTTGCCATTATTATCTCCCTGGGTAAAGGTTGTTTTAGCGTAGGTGTAATCGGTTGAGAGTTCCAGCCAATCCAGTGGCGTGAAAAGGATGCCGGCCTCCAGACCCAGATGCCGGGTATTGTCCATATTCTCATTTTCCCAGGAGGCATTGAGAGCAATCTCATCTTCCATATCGAGCAGGAAGAAATTGCTTTTCAGGGTTAAAAAGCCGGCAAAACCCACCTCTGCCCCAGCCTCCAGGTTCCTGCCCTTTTCAGCTTCTAAATCGGCGAGAAAGGCGTCAGAGCCAAAGCCGTACATGCTCACCTGCTCATCGGTAAATGGGTACCTGAAGAGTGTGCCATACCTGGCATAGACCCTGGCGCTTTGGCCAAAGCCATATACCAGGCCGATATCGAATACCGGGGCCTGGTGGAATTTTTGATCGTCGATAGGAGTCCCCGCGGTGAGTTCTGTTTTTGCCATAAAGAGCGCCATGTCATAACGAGCGCCCGCGCTGAGAAGCAGGTTGTCCAGAACTGCAAGATCATCCTTCACATAGAGCCCCAGGGCGAGTTTGGAAACCAGAAAAGAGAGATTCTTGTTGAGCCTTGCCTGTTCATCAAATTTATCAAAGTTGAGGATGTCATAATAAGCGTCCACTCCGGTTAAAAAACGGTTGTCTGTGGCGAACAGTTCATGCTCAAGATTAAATCTTGGCGTAAAACCAATGGTATGCAGGGCCAGATCAGAATAAGATGTCCAGCTGGTCATATCACTCTGGATAAATTTGAGTCCGTAGATCAGGTTCATGGCCAGCTGCCGGCCCTCATCCCGTCCCATGGTAATGCCCAGGTCAATATTGACATGCTGCTCATTTGCTTCGTCAGCGCTATTTGTCGCCTGGGTAGGATCGGCCTCCATTTCAGCTTTAGTGAGGTCCCCGGGCATCTCAAAGAAGAGGCTGTCGTAGGAAAGGGAGAGTGTTGAATCAATCAGGCCCCCTGAATCCAGTCCCAGATCGGTTATCATTCCGATAGATCTGTATCCCGAACGCTCCCGGTAGCCGTCTGTGGAGGTATGCTCGCCATTCACCGAGAAGGAAAGGGCTCCCGCTGAACCGCTTATTCCGGCGCGCTCCTGGTTGAAGGCAAAACTGCCAACCTGCGTTGAGAATGAAACTGATAGATCTTCCGTTCCCCGTTTAGTGATAATATTGATCACACCGCCCACAGCATGATCGCCGTAGAGCACGCTGTTACTTCCGCGCACTACCTCGATGCGCTCAATACTCTGCAGCGGTATCTGCAGCCAGTTGACGCCTGCCATATCCGGCCGGTTTAGTTTCCGGCCGTCCAGCAATACTAAAACCCGGCCGTGGGAGTTCTCCCCGAATCCGCGCATGGATATCTCCGCCTGGGAGGCATTGCCGGAGGAGGTGCGAAAGTGAATGCCGCTGAGATTTTTCAACAGATCGACAATTGTGGTCTGACCCGAGGCATCGATATCCTCTGCGGTAATTACACTGACCGATGCCGGTATCCAATCCGCATCCTCTTCAACACGTCCGGCCGTTATCACAATTTCGATATCAGGCTCAGTGTTCTGCTGGGCGCCTGTCTGCCCGATCAGCAGAAACGAAAAAATCACCAACATTAAAACCAGTCTCTTCATTATTCTTCTCCCTTCCTTTTTCAGCTCTGCGGCTGATTTTTTTGTTTTTCGCAAATTTTTGAAGAAGGTAGAAGAATTAAAGATGGGACCTGGCATAACTGATTAACAGCCAGGCTACCGGTGGACCTCATCCTTCTTCCAATCGCGAAAGAGATAGATGGGCCTGCTAAGAAACGTCTTCTGGCTTCCGGAGTGTCTCAGGTACCCTTAAACCTTCCCATCCCTTGTGGGACATTGGCTCTTGCAGGGTTTCGCCTCCGGTTACAGCGGCGCGACCGCGTCTGAATTACACAGACTTCCGTTTTCCCCAGCAGGAAAATCTAATGATCCAATGTATATAGTACAACAGGCTGTTAGTCAACCACCTACTTAATTTCAAGGGCTGGATTTCAGCTATTGGCTGACCTGATGTTTCGACGGAACTATAACAATCTGCGGAATCCGGGAATTGTTCTCTTATTTATTCTAAAAAGCATTACCTTGTTGCCTGAAACTGGCTTTTATAGATGCTGTAATAGGTTCCCTGCTTATCTAAAAGCTCCTCGTGTTTCCCCATTTCTACAATCATGCCTTGCTTTATTACCAGAATTACATCGGCCCGGCGAATAGTGCTAAGACGGTGGGCCGCCACAATGCTTGTCCTGCCTTTAAGCAGCTTTGCAAGAGCCTGCTGGATAAGCTTTTCCGTGTGAGTATCAACACTGGATGTGGCCTCATCAAGAATGAGGATGCGGGGATCAGCAAGTACTGCCTTGGCAATGGACAGGAGCTGGCCCTGGCCCCGGCTTAGATTGCTCCCTCCCTCCATAATTTTCGTATGGTATGCTTCGGGCAATTTCATAATAAAATCATGGGCATTAGCCAGAGACGCTGCATTTTTAACTGCTTCGTCATCCGCATTCAGACGGCCGTAGCGTATATTTTCCATGATCGTATCCGAAAAGAGAAATGTATCCTGAAGCACAATACCCATCCGGCTGCGAAGGCTCCTGCGGGTTACTTTGCGCACATCACGGCCGTCAATTAATACCGATCCCTTTTCAACATCGTAAAAGCGGGCGATAAGGTTGATAATAGTTGTTTTACCCGCGCCTGTTGGTCCGACTAAGGCTATAGTCTGACCCGGCTCTGCTACAAAGCTCACTCCTTTTAAAACAGGCACCTCCCTATCGTAGCTGAAAAAGACATCATTAAAATGAATTTTACCTTCAAGCCGTGATAGATCTTCAGCATTATCTGCATCTGCTAGAAAAAGAGGATTTTCTAAGAGTTCAAATATCCTTTCTGCACCCGCAATAGCAGACTGCATATTGCTCCAGATATGAGATATTGCGCGCACGGGTTGGAAAAAGCGGCGCACATACTGGAGAAAAGCGACAATTACACCTACTGTAATAAAACCATGCAGTGCCAGATAGCCGCCGTATCCAAGAACTAAAGCCGTGCCTATAACACTTAAAACGTCCAGAGTAGGTGAAAAGGCTGCAGTAATGGTTTCGGCGTCTATATTAGCTTGTCTGTTGGCTTTGTTCACTTCCCTGAAGCCGGCGATATTTTCTCTCTGCCGGCTGAAGGCCTGGGCCACCCTGACTCCTGAAATATTTTCCTCAAGTTCCACACTCACCTTGCCAATTGTTTTTCGTGTTCGCCGGTAAGCCTTACGAACTCGTTTCGAAAAAAAGAGGGTGCTTATAACCATCAAGGGCAGGATAGAAAAGCTTACCAGGGCTAAAGAGAGGTTCAGGGTGAGCATGGCAATAAGAATGCCGGAAAGTGTGAAGATGCTGCTTGCAAAACGAGTTATGCCTCGGCTTAAAACCCTGTTAATCACTTCAGTATCATTAGTCATACGGGACATCATATCTCCCGTTTTCTGTTTATCAAAGAATCGTAATGATAGGGATTCTATTTTTTCGAATACCTGAGATCGCAATGTAAAAAGTACTTTCTGTCCCACAATTATCATTATGTAGAAACTGCCCGCACTGGCTGCCCAGGATCCTGCATAAACAGCTAAAAGCAGGAGCATGGTTCTGTTAAGAGAGTATCCGGCTGAAGAAAATATAAGGCTGCCGTTAATGAATGCCCACAGGATATCTACGGCCTTTCCGATTAAGATGGGAGCGGACACGACAAGCAGGGTCTGTGCAATAGCTAAAAGGCCTGCCAGGAGAAGGCGGCTACCAAAGGGTTTAAGGTACCCGGCGATTCGCTTTAGAGTAATCGCAGGATTCTTTGCCCGGGTTGGCTCCATTTTCATCCGGTGGGGGTGGCCCATGGCGAATCCACTCATCCTGCAGTTTCCGGTTTTAACTGTGAATAGTAGATGTCGGCATAAAGGGGGCTCTCCGCCATTAGAGATTTATGATTACCAAGAGCTGCGATTTCTCCCTTATCTAAAACCATGATCTGATCAGCATTTTTGACTGTGCTTATCCGCTGGGCAATTACAAAGCACAGCCGTTCCCGGCGCAGGCGTTCTAAGGCCTGCTGGATTTTTGATTCAGTCTTAAAATCCACACTGCTCATGCTGTCGTCTAAAATGAGTATACGGGGATCGACCAGAAGAGCGCGTGCTATGGCAATACGCTGTTTCTGCCCGCCGGAAAGAGTAACACCCCTTTCACCCACTACAGTATTATAACTTTCCGGAAAAGATTCTATAAAAGGATGAGCCGCGGCTGTCCTGGCTGCCTCTATAATCTCACTGTCAGTTGCCTCCGGTTTTCCGTAGGCAATATTTTCCCTTATTGTGGCGCCGAAAAGAATAACCTCCTGCAGCACAATACCTATCTGCCTTCTTAAAGATTCTAAAGTAATATCCCGAATATCATATCCATCAATAGTGATCCTTCCTTCGCTTACATCATAAAAGCGGGGAATAAGGTTAATCACTGTGCTTTTGCCTGAACCGGTAGCCCCTAAAAGGGCAATCGTCTGCCCGGGAAGGGCGGTAAAGCTGACACGGCTCAGTACCGGCGCAATAGCTTTGAAGTAACGGAAAGTAACATTCTCAAAAATCAGTTTCCCCTGAATGGGCGGGAGGGTAGCTGCGCCTGGTTTTTCTACTGTCTCAGAGCTTGCATCAAGAACCTCAAAGATACGCGTGGCACAGGCTGCTGCCTGGGCAATGGTCACCAAAAACATTCCGAGCATCATCATGGGGAACATACTCATCATCAGATAGCTCATAAACGCTACCAGCTCGCCTATTGTCAGGTAGTTGGCCAGCACCTGGTACCCGCCTGCCCAGACTACAACTAAGGTACTTATATTGGCCATTGCAAATATAAGCGGCATGCCGGAAGCAATATATTTGCCTGTACGGAGGTTAATATCCCTAAGGTCCCGGTTGCTTTCTGCAAACCGCTCTTCTTCAAAGACTTCACGGGCAAATGCCTTAACCACTCGAATGCCTGTAATACTCTCCTGGAGCCGTGTATTCAACAAGCCAAGCTTCTCTTGAATTATCTTTGTTAGCAACGCTCAATAATTGACCCAGGGCAACGTTTAGTTTTTGACCCACCCCCTGGTTAATATATAAGAGATAGCCTTACATAGCCACCCCCTCTTCCCCCCCTCCGGAGGGGGGGAATTTTT
>JAUVWI010000097.1 GCA_030604195.1 Spirochaetales bacterium | reverse complement strand
ATTATCCTTGATACATTTTTTAATGATCCGAATATCAGAATCGTCTATATTTTTTCCACGATATGTAAGTATCATGGAGGAATTGTATCAGTTTTTTATTTGGAACGCAAATTTATTCGCGAAAAAATTAAAAAAACCACACTTTCTTGAGCAATTACCTTTGATTGTTCAAAAATCTGAAAATATCCAAATTTGCCGGAGAATAATAGCCTGAAACCGTTCTTTCTCTGGTGTAATAATCCATATCTGGTCAGGAATATCTAAAAATTAAAACGATTCTATAGCCGAGGCTATATGCCGGATGAAATAATTCACCCAAACGGAGTAATTGAGGCAAGCACTTCCTGTGCCCTGGGATTCCCCCGTAAGCTGGAAATCTCCGGGCAGAATGAGAGCATTGTTCTCGAAGATAATAGGCTGATCAGGTGGCAGTTTAGAGAAGAATATCCCGAAGAGCAAGAGATACGCCGCAAAGGATAAATAAGCGAGGGCTTGCACAGCGGCGCAGGCGACCCTAAAGCAGCCGGATACAAAGACTATAAGCAGCAGTTTCAGGATATGGCAAGAGCGATTTTGGAAAGCAGAGAGCCCTTGATCCCAGGCCGGGAAGGAAGGAGAGCTCTGGAGTTCATCTGCTGTATTTACGAGTAAGATAGAAGCAGTCAGCCTTACAACTTCGTGATATAAGTCTTAATAACCCGATATACTTTTCATCTGAAGCGTTTGATATAAAGCTACTCTGGGATCGTCGACGCTTGTGTCTCTATGCACTTTGTAAGAAATCGCATCATGGTAAGAAATCAAGCCTATCCATTACACAGCTTGAACAAGCAGAAGAATAGTGTTAGTTATTAATTATAGTCTTAGGAGGAGAAGAAGATAATGCAGGGCGCCTGTTTTTCTGGGGGCATGTACCGTCCCCTCTCTAATGAACAGATCCGGATGATTCACGAGGCCTCTCTGGTAATCCTGGAAAAAACAGGCTTAACCTTTGAAAGGGGGCTTGAAACCACTCTGGAGTTGCTAAAGAAAGCAGGGGCTGAAGTTGACACGGAGCTTTCCCGCATCAAATTCCCCAGGGAACTTGTAATGGAGCAGGTGGGCAGGGCGCCTGAGCGGGTGGTTTTGTTTAGCCGTGACGGCAAGAACAATCTTGATCTGACAGAAGATCAAGTGTATATGGGAACAGGAGGAGCTGCCATAAAGATTCTTGATATTGAAACCGGACAGGCACGGGAAAGCACCTTAAGGGATCTCTATCTCCTGGGAAGGCTGGTAGACCAACTGGACAATATACATTTCTTCTTAAGACCCTGCATTCCCCTGGACATATCCCCCCAGGCATACGATGTGAACATTTTTTATGCATGCTTCAGGGCCACGTCCAAGCATGTGATGGCAGGTGTAAATGATGAGAAGGGATTTCGAAGCGCTCTTGAGATTGCTTCCATATTGGCAGGAAATAAGGAAAAAGCTATAGAGAAACCCTTCTTTTCCGTTATCACATCATTCGTGATCAGCCCCTTAAAATTGAGCACCAAACCCACACTGATTATGCAGGAGGCCTGCCGCAATCACATCCCGGTGGCCCTTTCCAGCGCTCCTGCCGCCGGATCAACAGCTCCGGTAACCATGGCCGGCACCCTGGCGCAGCTTCATGCCGAAGAGTTGGCAGGTATTACAATATGTCAGCTTACAAGTCCGGGAGCCCCGATTCTTTACGGCGGTATTCCGGGAGCCGCTGATCTTCAGTCCATGGGTTATTTGGGTGGTGCGGTAGAGTGCGGGATGATGAACGCAGCCATCCACCAGTTAGCCCGCCATATCAAAGTGCCTAACTATAACTCCTCCGGCCTTACAGATTCAAAAATCCCCGATGCCCAGGCAGGCTGGGAAAAAGCGTTTAGCTCGGTTCTGGCAGCTATGGGTGGATCCAATTACGTGCATCATGCGGCCGGTATGCTGGAATCAATGCTTACAGTAGCTTATGAGCAGTTCGTTATAGATGATGAAATAATCGGGATGTGCTGTAAGGTTTTAAAGGGCATCGATGTCGATCCCGAGCACCTAGCTTTAGATGCGATCGATCAGGTGGGCCCGGGAGGCAATTTTATGATGTCACCCCACACTCTATCTCATATGCGCAAGGAGTTTTTTATTGGGAATGGGGTGAGCGACAGGAATATTCGAAAGCGATGGCAAGAGGCAGGTTCCCTTGACGCAAGGGCAAGGGCCAGAGAAATCGCCAGGAAGTTAATTTCAGGTAATCACCGGAGTTATATACCCGGTGATGTTGACCGGGTAATAAGAGACAAATTCTCAATTCTGCTGGAAAAGGCTGTTTGACACGGCCGGCTGCAGGATTAAAGTCGGTGAGGTAAGGTAGTATGTGTGGTATTGTAGGTTATTTTGGAAGCACCGGCAACAGACTGACCAGAGTTCTTACCGGTATGACCTCCATCATCTACAGGGCTCCTGACAGCACGGGTATAGGCTGGTTTGGGGATGAACTGGAACCAATACGTGTAAGAAAGGCCTTAGGTTCTGTCACCGGGCTAATTAAGATACTCCTCAGTGAGCAGGCATATCTCAATCAGGCAGGAATGCTTTTGGAATTATCCACTTCTCGAGATGAAAGTTTTAGTCTGTCTGATCTTAAGAAGCGTCTTTTAGCCTGGGAAGGGTTTCACACAGAAGAGGAACAAATAATTGATGAGGAAAAACAGAGCTTTCCGACCTTTGATGATCTTATTGCATTAAACCGATCTTCGCCGATTAGAGTAAAACCGGGATGGTGCGGACGCCCGGATTCTCTGCCTGAATTTTCCATCACCTCCGCCGATGATTTGGTGGGCACGATAAGACACCTGATGCAGGAATACGATATCTCTCCGGTAGTCACCAAAACCCTGATCCTCAACGCCCTTTCCAGGCGGCTTGAAGACTGGGTACCTGATCTCCGTTTTAGGGTTGAACCGGCGGATATCCTGGAAGAATTTGGGGAGATATTCGATCATTTTTTGAGGGAAGAGGATCACACCGTTCCACCAAAGAATCCTCATGCCTCTAAGCATCTCTGGAAACTGTTGAAAGAAATCACCGTTACCATACCTCTTGACTACGACCCCGACGGCATCCGGGGTCTGTTCCGGCTTCTGGATGCCTCTCTGCTCTGCCGCATGTCTTACTATCCGGAACTCAGGTTCGCGATGCAAAAGAAACTTAAAAAAATCTGGCCTGAGTCGGAAAAACGGGGACCGGTTGCGTGGATGACCCTCTATCAGGCGGAAAAAAGAGTCAATATCTACGGTTGGGCTGCAGCCGCCGGCCTGGCCTACCTGCAGGAAGAGGAATTTTTTCCCAAATTAAAAAAAGAGCCTTTCCATGTGACTGAGGAAGGGGAATCCCACTCAAAGCAAGCAGTCGCTTCAATTATACCCGGGCATACGGATCCAATGAGTCTTCGCTTTTTCTCCTCTCCTACTATTTCACATGGCCGCTGGGCTATGCAGTCTCCGGTAACGATTAGAAACACCCATCCCTTCTTTGACCGGACCGGGCAGCGAATGGTTGTTCTTAATGGACAATTCAATGGAGAGGTTGAGGCCGAGCTTCATGAATTCCTATTACGTACGGGATTATCCTTTCAGAGTGAGAATTCATCTGAATATATGTCTCTTTTGTGGGGATATTATTTCGATGTTTTTACACAAGAACAAAAGCACTCGGAAAACATTCGTGTTCAGATAGATGCCGGGCTGAAGGACTACTCAATAGGCAGCCAGAACATAGACTACCGGGTTTACTCCTGGCTTAAAGGAAAAACCGAGGCAGAGCTGGACGAACTTGCCTTTATTGAGGCTGCTCGAAAAATCGTCAGCAGAGGCGGGCAGATTGCAGTATCAGGCATGAGTCTGGTTTCGCCGCGCAAAATCTATATAGCCGGCCACAACCGTCCGGTTTTTATTGCTCGACGCTCTTGCAATGAAGATGTAATGGTGGTCTCAGACATCAACGCAGCCATGGGTCTCTTTTCTCAATCAATGATCCTGGAAAAAACCCTGGAGCTCAAGAGATTAAGCCGGGAACATGGCCAGGAACTCAGCAAGCTCCGGGCCGCCGGGGCCGATAAAACGGTTATCAGGACCTGCAAAGAAGGGCATAAGCGCAAAGAAGCTGCATTACTGGAGGCTTTCAAGATATATGTGCTGCCCCTTGAGGGGGAGGAAATTTTCTCAAGAATTGAGACCGTTTTTGACGGCTCTGAGGTTCGCCGACATGTGCAAGTAACAGATTTTGATGGCGAGCCTATGGCCGAGGCTGAGGAGTTTGAAACAATCCTGAACCCTCTGCAACCCGAGAAGGAGGTTTTTAAATCCTTCTATGAAAGCCATCTACAAGAAATACCGGAGCGTTTGAATGATGTGCTAAGCATCTATATTCCGGATGAGGGTATACTGCCCCAGCTCGATGTAAAAGAACGATACATCCGCAGGCGCTTTGGATCGGGGCTAGCTGCACTAAAGCGCATTATTCTGGTGGGAATGGGCAGTTCATATAATGTCGGGCTGATGGCTAAAAGCCTCTTCCACAAACTGCTACCCCAAATGAATATTGTGATATTGAGACCGGTGGAGGTGGAGCAAATCTCAAATGCAATCGATCCTGAAAAGGACCTTGTCGTTTTGCTTAGCTGGTCCGGCACAACTGCTGAAATGGTGGAGTTTGCAAAAGACCTCAATAAATGCAAGGTTGCGATGATCGGTATTACAGGCAAACCTTTTTCTGACATGGCTTTAATTGTAAAAAAAAGCGCCGGTGTTATAACAGCCTTCAGTGGAGAAGAGGTTACTTTTTCAGCCATAAAGAGTCCGCTCTGTTTATTGTTCTGCACAGAGCTTCTGGCTGTATGGCTGGCTGCTATTCTAGGCCGGGAGAAAGAGGCTGAAGTCTATTTAAATAGTCTGGGCAACTTACCGGATATGCTTCAGAAATTGCTCGAAGATAATAAAATCGAGGAGTTTTGTAAAAGAATAGCAGCTAAAAGCGCATCAAGCCGGGCTGTTATAGTTATTGACGCAGTTTCCTCCTCTGGAACGGGACAGGAGGCTGCTTTCAAACTGGAAGAAAACAGCTTGAAAGCAGTTGGGAAATCTCTCGATTACCGTGATGTTATTCCATCCTGCTTAAGCAGGGATTGGTCAGACAATCTAATCATAGTTAATGCCACCAATAAAGCCAGGCTTACAGAAGCTCTAGATGTTATGAAACGCCTATATTTGGCTGATGTTCCCTTTGCAGCAGTCAGTTTTAACCATGACGATCAGGCTCAGGTTAATTATTACAGCAAGGGCTACGATTTGGCACTCCCAAAGGTCGATGATACTTTTCAACCTTTTATAGATCTCATTTTTTATTATTCTTTAGTCTATCATTATACCCTGGCCCATGGATTGGGGGTTCCGGGATTTCCTCGCAACCGCGTTAAGTCGGTTACAGCCTCAAGAAGCCGTCCAAAGGATGCGCTGTCTCCTGCGGCTGAGCTAATTCATATTGATAAGGCAGGATTTCTATTGAATGCTGAACCCTTTCCGGATCTCTTGAAAGAAACAGCCTGGGAGGTAGCAGCCACTTTAGACTGGGAAAAGCGGTGCTATAACGAGATGCGTGCTTTGGGAGATATATTGAGCGCAGAAGATCCGTTTGTTCGTCTAATCAAAACAGAAGAAAGCTCTATCAACAGGTTTGCCCATTCTGTATTTGACAATCTCGAGGAAGGAGGAGAGGTTGTACTGTTTTCACTGGATAGGACTGCAAGGGCTGCAGCCGAAAACACTGTCCGCATGTGGAGCCGTCTGTCCGATGGAATTGTAAGGGTATTGACCGAGAGGGAGTCTTTGCATTCGCTTCCCGAAGATCTGACCCTTATTATTGTGGCTTCAGAGGACCCCGGAATAGAGACCTTGAGAGAGCTCGGCAGCAGCCTCCTCATCCCTTGCTGCTGGCACGGCCCTGAGCTTTCTGAGGAGGGGGCGAGATTTTTCAAAGATGCTCTCGGTTACTTTCCACTACGAAATGATCTGGAAACAGTTAGAAGCGCCCTGCTTTATGCCGGTCTTTATCTTCTTATGGCCAGGGCCTGGAATATCGGAAAACCAGGGAAAGCCTTTATTGTACAAGAACTTTTGAAATCGAGCGGAAGAGTCATCCATGCTGTTTTGGAGAATTCTTCCCTTAAAAAGGAAATAGATCAGGCTGTGGACGCCAACCGCAACTACGATACTGCTTTCTATATCAGCCCTCCTTCAGGCGCAGGATTGGAATGGGTTGAGCGCTTTGACAGAAACGGTGCCTTGATCCTGGAATCCCATATCTACGGTGAAAGCGCCCACGGTCCTCTGGCGACTGTTGATTCGGATATCGCCGGTAAGTTCGTTCGGATATTAAACCGAAAGGAGATGATCTCAATATATGGGGAGGAACAAGTCTGCAGCTGGGAAGAGCGCTTCCTTCAGGGGGCAAGCATTGATTCTCTTAAAAACCAGTCCGTTGAGGGGCGCCTTTTTCGTCCCGGGGAGCCATTCTTCGCAGAAGGCTACTGGTATCTTCCGGTTTTGCAGCCGGGCTACGATTTCTCACGGGACAATCTCATCATAATTGACGCCTCAAGCAGTCGTTTCTATGAACAGTCTATGGATGAGCTTGGTCTATATGGATGCCGTTATGCACGGAATATAGTGATTACTCAGGAGTCTTTTCGAAGCGCCCCTGAGAAAAAGGGTATTTATAGCTATCCCATAGATCATCTGATTTTTTTACCGGTGGTCGGAGATATTGATAAAAATCAGCCAATTCCCGATCTGCTTATTCCCTTTGCAGGCAGTCTTCTGGCGGCCGCCTTTGCAGCCTCTTTCTACAGAGGGAAAATTGTTATCGGAAAAATTGATTTTGGTGACAGCGCTCTTTTTCGTGAAGTGTTTGGGCTTCTGGGTGATGTTATGATAAATAGCAATCTGGGAGTGCGGCAATTGGATCATAACCTGATCGCTGCACTCAGATGTATAGCGCCTTTAGTGACTGCCATTGAGGGAGGGGCCAGCTACAGAGTAAAGCGTATTGTGGATGAAAAGGAACTGCTCGATCTGATAGCAGGGAATTTCATAGAAAATGGAGAGGATGCTCTGGAGCGTTATAGGATATTGGAGGCGCAAGGGTTGCCCTTTTTCATATTTCAGCCCGAAAGAGCCGATTTTTCAGGTACGGCGCTGGAGGAAGCCGAGTGCTTTTTAGAAGAAATAGAAGATCGCTGGCATGAAGCCTTCGGGGAAACCTGGCAGGCCCTTAGCAGCCGCACTCTGGGAATCAGAGAAAGCTGGGGCGGGGCGCCTCTTATCGAGCTGCCGATCCTGCAGCCCTCAGCTGCTGATGGCCGGCTCTATCATTATTACATCCGTTATCTTGAATGGGACCACGATAAACCAATGGGGCCGCAAATTCCAGTCACCCTGGAGGCCATGCAAAAAGAGCTTCCTTCCATGAATCAAAAAAGCACGGGATATCTTACCATTGTAAACAGTTTTAATGAGGCAATGATGGGCCGAGAACTCCTGTGGGCTGACTGGCTTGTGTCTCTGGTGGCCAGGTCATGGCTGCTTTGCAAAACGTGTGAGGAGCTTACCGGCATCCTGGCTGAGCGGGCCCAGGTCTTATTGGATATAAAGCCGATTGGACGAAGCACCTTTGGTCTGGAGGATATAGCCCGGGCAGTGGAATCAGTCTGGCAGGAACTCAAAGGGGTTGACAGTAGCGACGACAACAGGCGCTGGCAAGCTCTTTATGAGGCGGTTAAGGGACACCTGCACAAAAAGAAATATGGAGTAAAATATGAAGCACACAACGAATAAAGGATGTGGGATTGCCGCTTCCCTTTACAAGCCCCTCACAGAGGGGGAAACAAAAAAGATCGCTGATGAGGCATTCAGGATTTTGGAAAAGTCGGGGATGCTCGTTTATTCAGGAGCGGCTCTATCGGCTTTTAGAGAAGCCGGAGCCCAGGTAGATGAATCCGAATGTCTGGTCAAGCTTCCCAAGAGCCTGGTGGAAGACGCAATATACTCAAATCCTTCTTCAATCACGCTGTACTCCAGAAGCGGGGAATACGATGCGCTTCTGGAAAAAAATCGCGTCCACTTCGGGACCGGCGGCACGGCTATATACGTGCTTGACCAGAACACGGGGGAGCGTCGCCCTTCTACATTAAGGGACGTTATTCTCTGCGCCCGCTTCACCGAAGCTCTGGAGAATATTCATGTGTTCACCATAAATGTTTTTCCCAATGAAATAGAAGATAATAATCATATTGATGTAAACAGGTTCTTCCACAGCCTGAACAACACAACGAAACACGTTATGGGGGGACTGTATTCCCTCAACGGCTGTCGCCGGGTTGTAGAGATGGCCGAGCTGATCGCCGGCGGGGCGGAAAACTTGGTTGAGAGACCTTTTATCTCTTTCATCACCCTGATCATCAGCCCCTTTAAAATCGACGGGCAGTACGGTGATATGACATGCTTCCTGGCGGAGAAAGGTCTGCCCGTGGTGGTGCCTACCGAGCCGATTTGCGGAACTACATCGCCCATAACACTCGCCGGAAACGTGCTTACTCATGTGGCCGAAACCCTTGGAGGAATCGCACTCGTTCAGTGCGTGAGGAAGGGGGCACCGGGTATTTGCGGCAGCGTGGGCTCCATTACCAATCTAAGGACCATGGATCATGTAGGCGGGGCTATTGAGCGTGCAATGATAAATGCAGCGGTAGCACAGGTTGCTCAATACTTCAATCTCCCCCTATACTCCACCGGAGGAACCACTGACGCCAAAGTTGTGGGTTCACAGAGTGCCTATGAGAGCGCTATGTCAAGCCTGCTTGTTTCCATGAGCGGGGCCAATTACATTCACGATATTGCCGGACTTATGGAGTCGGATCTTACGGTATCTTATAATAAGATGGTTATGGATAATGAAACCCTGGGGATGTGCCGGAGGGTTTTACGAGGCATCGAGGTCACTGACGATACTCTTGCCGCCGACCTTATTATAGAAAAGGGTCCGGGACAGAACTTTATGGAATCCGAGCATACAATAAAGCATATGCGGAGTGAGTTTTTTAAGCCTGTTATATCAAACCGTGAGAAACGGGAAGCAGGCTATCAGGGCGGTGATGCGCTGCATCAAGCTAGAGAATTCGCACAGAACATTATCCGGGAAAAGGCCGAGCCCCTTCTGGCCCCCGAAGTGCGCCGGAGAGTTTTGGAAGCTTTTCCCGAGATTAGAGTGTAAAAAGAAGAGTAGCTGGAAAACGAATAGAGGCGGTAATGAACTCCAGTTCAGACACATTCAACTTTATTCTCCCCGCTAAAGTGGAGTTCGGGCCGGGCGCCTTAAAGAAGCTGCCGGATGAACTGTTAAGGAACGATTTCAAGAGAGCGGCCTTTGTGGCAACCCCTGGGAGGAAGCGCTCGGGAATGGTGGACGAACTGGCGGATCCTCTAACCGGTGAAGGGATCGAGGTTGCGGTGTATGACAGAGTGAAAGAGAATCCGGATGTGGAATCTACGGCTGAATGCGTGCGCTTTCTCAAAGAAAACAAGCCCGAAGTAATTATCGGTTTGGGCGGCGGAAGCGCTCTCGATACAGCCAAAGCGGCAGGGCTTTGCTATACCAATAGCTTCGAAGATATACGGGAGCTCATTGATGAGCGAAAGCCCAGGCGCAAGTCCTTACCGACCATCATGGTCCCCACGACGGCCGGCTCGGGCAGTGAGGTGAATTATTGGGCTGTGATTACAGACAGGTTGAAAAGGGAAAAGCTTTCGGTGGGCAGCCCGTCCATGTCCCCCCATATGGCCCTGGTAGACCCGGAGCTGACCTTAACCCTGCCGGCCGTTACGACACTTTACACAGGTATCGATGCACTTACCCACGCCATTGAGTCTTATTTTTCATCAATCAGCAACTGGCTTTCCGACATGCTCAGCCTGGGGGCCGTCTCTCTGGCGGTGAAATCTCTTGAGCAGACCGTGGATGAAGGAGGGGATCTCCAGGCACGGTGTAATATGGCGCTTGCAAGTCTTCTGGCCGGAATGTCCATGGAAAATGTCGGGCTTGGGCTCATTCATGCGATGTCGCACCAGATAAGCGGATACTACAATACACAGCATGGCCTGGCCAATGCGATCCTGCTTCCAAACGTTCTGGAGTTTAACGCCTCCCGGTGCCGGGCCAAAATAAGATCTTTAGACAGCCTGGTAAAAGGGAGAAACAGCTTTAAAAAATGGCTTTTTAAGATTTACAAAAAATACGGCATAGACTGTAAAGCAGTTGAAATAAATGAAAAAGATATACCTGCTATGTCGGAGAAAGCTTCCCGAAATGTCAACGCTCAAACAAATCCGGCAAAAGCAGATGTAACGGATATAGCGAAGATCTATAGAAAAAGCTTCAAAGCATTTGTGATTCATCAGGTACGTTAACAAATAAGGAAGAATGCCAGAGAGATATGATAAAGGGATATAATTGTAAGCTTTTAGAAATCGATCTTACGGAGAGAAAAACAAAGGAAAGGCATATTTCAGAAGACACTTTAAAAAAATATATCGGCGGTACCGGTCTTGGCGCCTGGATTCTCTTCGAAGAACTTAATCCACATACTGATCCACTTGGCCCGGATAATATGCTGATGTTTATTACAGGACCCTTCGCAGGCGCCAGGGTGCCTTGTTCCGACCGGACAAGCATAGTGACCAAATCCCCGCTTACAGGTATTTGGGCTGAATCTGATGTGGGGGGAAAGTTTGGAGGCCATCTTAAAAAATCCGGATTCGACGGAATTATCATAAGGGGCAGGGCTTTAAGGTCTTCTTATATTTTGATAAATGAAACAGGAGCTGAGATCAGAGAGGCTGATCACATCTGGGGAAAAGATACCTACGCTACCCATGAGATTCTCAGGCAGGAGATCAATTTCCAAATCTCCACTATGTCTGTGGGGCCCGCCGGAGAAAAAAAAGTGCTGCTTTCTTCTATCGTGTCCGACGGGAAGGATGCACGAATCGCTGCTCGCTGCGGTGTAGGCGCAGTTATGGGAGCGAAACATTTAAAGGCCATTGCTGTAGAAAAAGGCAGTAAAAAAATAGAAGTCTACGATGAGGAAAAACTGAATCAGTCTGTAAAAGAAACTGTAAAACTGATGGTTTCCCTCACAAAAGAGATGAAGGCATATGGAACCTCTTCAGGCGTAGAAGCATGTCACGATCTGGAAGACTTTCCCATAAAAAACTGGCGCTTAAGAAGGTGGCCCGAAGTGTCTAATTTAAGCGGGCGGAATTTAGCTGATACCGTTCTTAAGGGAAGGTATCATTGCGGAAAGTGTCCCATCGGCTGCGGCCGCATTGTTCAGGTCGATGAAGGAAAGTACAAAACTCAAGTACGAGCAGGGGGGCCCGAATATGAGACAATGGGTTCGCTTGGTGGAAATGTGATGGTTTACAATATAGAAGCTGTAACAAAGGCCAATGACCTGTGCAATAGATACGGAATGGACACAATATCCGTGGGCCAGGTAATAGGTTTTGCTTTTGAAGCCTATGAGAAGAATTACATTGATCAAAGGGATACAGGAGGAATTCCCCTTGAATGGGGAAGCGGAGAAGCTCTGATTCACCTGATCACACTTATAGGAGAAAGAAGAGGAATCGGTGAGATTCTGGGAAAGGGGGTGAAGAGAGCCTGCATGCAACTGGCTCACGGCGACCCCGAACTCTCAATAGAGATTAAGGGGCTGGAGTTGCCTTCTCATGATCCTCGGGCTTTCAGTTCTCTTGCCATCGGCTATGCGACAAGCCCTCGGGGGGCATGTCATCTTCAGGCTTATTCTCACGGTCTTGAGGCGTGGATGACCATGCCCGAACTGGGTTTTCCCGAAATATTAGACAGGTTTTCTCCGGAGAGAAAGGCAGAAATGACTGCCAAAATGCAGAATCTAATGAGTCTCTTTGACTCTCTAAAGATCTGTAAGTTCGTTCTGTATGCCGGTGTCGAAGTAAAGACTTTGATTAACTGGTTGAATGCCGTTACCGGCTGGAATTACGATATGGACAGATTCATGGAAACGGGTGAAAGAATATTTAACCTCAAGGTAAGCTTTAACCGGAGAGAAGGCGCTTCCCCTGCTGATGACAGGCTCCCTGCTCGCTTTTTGGCAGGGGCTACGGGTAAAAACTTTGAAATAATGATGAAAGACTATTATAAGGTGCGGGGGTGGACAAAGGATGGTGTCCCAGCCGGCAAACCATGAAACGGCTCTGCCTGTTTGAAACGAATGGAATGGATGACCCCTTATAAGTGCGCCGGAGAGTTTTGGAACCCTTCCATGAGATTAGGGTTTAAAAAGAAAAGGCATAAAGCTATCATGATAGAAAGATAGAAATTCCCCATAACTCTGAATGAAGAGCGCCGGGGTGGCTGGCGAATTTGGAAATGGTGGTTGTCAGTGGCGAACAAGTTCGATGCGCAAACCTCACCCCTGGGGTTGTTGATGTTGAGATTAAACTAAGCTAACCCTGGCAAGAAAGAATCCCGCGGTTACCAGCCGCTTTTTTCAATTCCAAATACATTTTCTTCAAAGGTCTCAGCGATCTGAGAGAAAATAT
>JAUVWI010000025.1 GCA_030604195.1 Spirochaetales bacterium | reverse complement strand
TCAAGAAAATCGGAAAAACGTACAAGTACTATTTGACACGCTTTGGAAAAGAAGTCATTTGCCTGGGCTTGAAGATTCGCGAACTCTACATAATCCCGCAACTGCAATTTCAAACATAAGAGAGAGATTTTTCGTGCTTGAAAAGCAAGAAATCTAGCAATAAGATACTAAGTCTTCTTTGGCAAGAGCAACGTTCTCTCTTTCCAGCGCTGACCAAAAAACTGACAGCACTTCCTTTTTTGTTTTGTAATCCATTTTTTCTTCCTCCGAAAATATAATACGAAGGTAAAACCAAAATATTTACATCTTTCTCAAATGGCCTTCTATTTTCCTTGTATGTAAGATAACCGCCGAAATATTAGATACTAATTTTAAGCAAAAAAAAGCCCGATTTATATTACATAATCAAGCGCTATTAAAAATACCGTTTCATTATATTATCGGGGTCTTCATCAATAATGCAATTTGTTGGGAAGGCCATTTTTTTAACCATCCCTTTACATTTCTTTAAGATTCTTTAGAATCTTCTTCATCTGTACCCAAAGTCTCGTTTATTACCCCAACCAATCTTTTTAACTTATCGATAGGGTCTTCATCTTCATTTTCACCTTCAAGGGCTAGCTTTAGGTCGATTTGAGTATGCCGAAATCCCGCATAATTCAGGGCCATTTCTATTGACCGCCTTCTGGTGATTTCATTTTCAGAAATTAAAAGATTAGCTAGGCCTTCTACAGCCAATGGCAACATATTCCGCAATTTGTAAATAACTATCTCAAAGGCTTGTTTCTGTAAGTAATCTATCTCTGCTTGAAATTCCGGATTGTGGCACCAAAGGCTTATTGTCTCCGGACGAACACCAACTTCTTTCGCTGCTGTTTTTTTTGGAAGTCCGGCAGCAATAATTTGGGCAGCGGCTTTTTGCCTAGAGCTTAACAATTCTCTGCCCCATCTAAAATTTTATCAGACAAGATTTTTATGTTTACAGCAGAAACAAAGCAAGCAACTCCCCAAAAAAAAGTAAACCGCCATTTTTTTATCTGGAAAAATATTTTGGAAAAAAATAAAAATACTAAAGCCACCTGGAAAAATAGCCAGGCAAAGTAAGCTAAAATATATGTCATTTCTATCCCCCTTATTATAATTTTTTAAACATCTCAAAAATCATCTGTTTCGTGATTCTTTTTTTCTCAGCTTCAACCTTCTCCAAAATAACTTCTTTGTATTCTTTGTAATACAACCAACTTGAAATTGTTCTTTTGGGAATCCCTGTTAACGAACTAATTAAAGGCAATTTCAGACCAATAGCCAACATTTTGGCAACCAACAAAATCTTTTTTTCATCTGTCTTTTTCACCTTATTCTCCTATGAATTAAAAATTAAATTAGTTGACCTCGGTAATACACCAGCAGGGAGCCTGCCGACTTATACCGCCGAAGCCAACTTTTTTCATATTTTTTGAAAGAGAGCTGCCAGGTTTTCCCGGCAGCTCAAATTAAAAGCAAGCAGAGAAAAAACTAGGAAAGGAGGTCAATGGATTAAGGAGAAAAAGCTGCTTGCTTTTTACTTTTTATAAATGAGCCGTCAACCCAGAACGTAATCAACGGCTCTAAAAAAAGAGCGGAGCCAGACTGCTAATCCGCCGCTCTTTCTCTTTTTTTAAACTAAACCCATATCTCTAGCGGCCTTTCTTTCTCTCTTGCTATCAATCGATTTGCTTTCAACGTGAAGCTTTGCCGGGTCTTTCATCTTTGGAGCCACCTGGTCTCTTGAAGTGACTTCGATTCCTTTTCCATCCGGCATTTCCTTGAAACTACCGTCCTTATTGTAAGCTGGTTTTGTAATGCTCATATTATTTCCCTCCGTTTGTTGAGCCGCTTCGAAGTTCGACTCACTTTTCTTAAAAATATTCTCCAGATTATTTAAAAATAAATCTGTTATGTATAGAAACTTCAATCTCTGTACTTCATTTAGGATTCTCTTCCTAACTACAACCGATAATTTAAAACTCTGATTATTTTCTTCCTGGAGTACATCCACTCCTATCAAATTGACAAAATTTCTTTTTTTAAAACCTTGCTTCTTTTTCATTACTCCCCAGCATAAGCTCCAATTCCACCACTTCCAGCCCCCGAATAACTTTCTCCTCTCAAGGAAACTGGATTCTGGATTCTTGTCTGTCCAGATTTAACTCCGAATTCGCCGTTTAGCAATTCCGCTATTTTCTCCTCACAATTTTCCTGCTCTTCATCAATTCCCATTGCCCTATTTACGAGTCCAGCTCCAATCCTGCCGACCTCTTCTACTTCTTTCTCAATTGCTATCTGCTGACGATTAACAATCTCAGCTTGAGTGATTTGCTCATCCAACATATTATCAAGTCGAGATTGACGTGTTCCTATGCAAGAAACTCCATCAAGACGAACATTTTTACTGCTGATTCCCGTCAAGTCCACATTACCCGACCGCACATCCCCAATATAATGTTTCTCTACCCTGCCCCCGAATTCACCAATTTTCACATTTTTCAACATTCCCATTTTTAACCCCCTATAATTTTTCATATTCCGCAGAAAAAATTAATATTTTTAAAAACCTAAATTATTTAATAATTCTCTCACCTCTTCCACCTTTTCCCTTACCTCATCCCATGTAAGCAAGCCCTTTTTCCATTCCTGATAATCTCTCGGAGGAGACAGGGCATCTCTTAATAAATAGATTTTTTGGAAATCCATATCAGATAATTTTCCAAATATTACCTCACACTCCGGCCGATTCGCAGCAAGTGCTAGATCAAGATCAAATTTATATTTCACCCTTGGCTTGGTGTAACGGCAATTCAAAGCTAGCCTGTTTACTTTTGCAAGTTGCATCAAAACCTCCCGGAATTCTTTCAACGAGGATCACCCTGGAGCGACTTTGCTCCCCTAGTTGATATATTTACATACCGTATTTTTTGAGAAATTATCTATCTCGGTGTCTTCGCTCGATCTGAGCTTTAAAAAAACTTTTAGCTAAACCGCTATCGCTTTTTTCTTTTTAGCAACCTCATCACTTGTTCTCGCTTCATAGTGAGAAAATAAGGCATTCATCACTCGCTCTAATTCTTCAGCATACTGTTTAAAAACCCGGTACTCTTTTCCATTTGGCGTAGTCATCAAAATTGTCTTTGAGATGACCGGGAACTCTACCACTTTTTCGAACATGTTGTTATCCAACTCTCGAGGAACTCTCGCCCTCTTCTCTTTTCCCATAAACTACCCCTTCTCCTTCATCAAGCTTTCTTGCTTTGCTTAATAATACAACTTTCATCCAGTTGTTACTATTCGTATCTTTTTGCGATCTTTTATCTAAAAAGTCACGTATTCTCCAATGACAATGAGGGCAATTTATTACCATGGAATCAATCATCTCTTCACACTCAGGATTCAGACATTTAATATAAAACACCTCTTCCTTTAAATTACCACTTAAAATATTTTTTTCTACACATGCCCGTTTATGTTTGAGATAATCGTCGTAATGACTATCACATTGCAATGCCCGGATAAAATAATTGGAAGATTTCTCAATTCTGGAAATAAACCTAACATAACCGGATTCTAAAAGATTTATTTCTTCAAGATGTTCAAGCATTTCAATTACTGTAGCATTGATTTTAATTGACCAGGGAATTATTCCCCCTTCCAGAAAAACTTCTTGGAAGAAAATTTGTAATTTTGGAGAAAGAAAAGAATCCGGCTCTTCTTTCTTTCTAATTTTAAGCATTTCCTTTCTCTCTTTAAGAATTTCACTTTCTCTCTTTAAGCATTTGTCGCTCAAATCAACTATAGTTGATTTCATGGTAGTTGATTTCATAGCTGTTGATTCATCAACTGCTATGGTTTTCATGGTAGTTGAATCAGCTATTTTTTGCTCTTCTAAAAATTTCTTAAGTGTTTCTTTCTTGTACAGATAGGGAAGGTTAATAAATACCTTTCCAAGATACGGGCGCTCTTCTGTTGGTTCCTGTCGAGTATATTTTATCAATCCATGTTTCTTGAGGAAGGTTTTAGCTCTCTGAATACGATTTATGCCCATATTAAGCCCTTTTGAAAGATACGAATTCACAGCCCAGACCTGATTTGTTTTTTGCAGTCTTGCAGTGTAGATAAAATGGTTATAAACCAACATCGCTTCAACTCCGCCTTTTCCATGTGCTATGAAAAATTCATAGATACCGATTGACATACAAATCAACTGATGTTCTTTTTCTTTGTGTTCATTCTCACTATTCATAATTACCGCCCCTTTAAAATTTTGAAGTGCAGAAGAGAAGACTGAAAGCCAGGCTTCATAAAGCTTTTTTGTCCGTATAAAATGAAAATTGTAGCATCTAAAGTTTTGCTACTTACCTTTGTTGCCCCTACAACTCTGGCTCAACCGCACGTGTTTCGAGCCACCGCTCAAGGCGTTCTTCCTGGAACAAAATTCTTTTGTTAATTCTAACGCACGGAATTTTCTTCCCGGCAATCCCATAAAGCAAAGAGCGTGAAATATGAAGCAGCTCTGCGGCTTCTTTAATAGACAATAATTTTTCCATAGTTTTTTTTCTCCCTACTCTATAGATAGAAAGCCACCTTTCATCAAGCTTTTTGTATGCAAGAAAAATAAAATATATTATTAAACATTTATTTCCTGTCCTACCCGAATATACCGTCTACAATATCAGCCTGGCCCTTTAAGTGCTCAGGTTTCCAATGGTCATAGTTCTTTTGAACCTGTTCGCTTGACCAACCCAACGCAGCCCGTATCTTTTCAGAGTCGTAGCCTGCGTCCCGCAGGAACATGTTAAGGGAATGTCGGAAGCTATGTGGCCGAAGCTGACGTGTCTTCCAATCAATACCGCTTCGTTTCATCGCTTTAGTGAAATGATAGCTAAACCAATGGCGTAGCATTGAAGAGCCATCCTCTCTGCTAAAAACAAAACTATCAGGTAAAACATGCAAGCTTTCAGCACGTAGCTTCTTTAACTCTATTGCAGTACGGGCAGGAAGGGGAACATTCCTGATCTTTTCCCATTTAGGCTTCCCAATTTCCAGATCACTTTTAAACGCTTCTTTGATCTCTACATTCAGCTTATCGAAATCAATATGTCGCCAACGTAAGGCCAAAATTTCCCCCGGCGCATTCCACAAGTCGCCGCAACAAGAAAAGCACAAAATAAAGATCGATCATCCCAAGGCCCTAGTCCCCTATTAGGGAACAGTGAAAGTATTTCCTCTTTTGTGAAAATCCCGCTTTCTTTGACTTCATATTTAATATTACCCACCCCGGCAGTTGGGTCTTTTTCAAGGTCTTCCAGGTATATAGCTTCTTTATACATACATTTGAGAACGCCAATAGTCCGGTTTACAGTACGGGGCCCGGTCTTCTGTAGTAAGCGCCGGCGGAATTCTATCACGTCGCCCCTTTTTATTTCGGTAACAATTTTATCAGCAATCGGGTCTGGTAGAATATGATTAATTATGAGTGATCTTTGCCTTAAGACGTGCTCTTTGGTGATATGCTTGTTTTCATCCCGGAGGCGCAAAACATGGGGGCAGCGTTCCCAGGTATAAAAAGGCTCAATGTATTGTCTTAATAAAAGTCTTATAGAAGGTCTGCCTGTCTTTTTTTCCGGTTCGTTTTTTTCAATCTGCTCAATAATATAATCAACAGCCGTTTCCTTAGTCGTGCAACCAGTACTTTTCCAAGAAGTCCAGTCCCGCAAGCGGAAATAATAATATTTGCCCCGTTTCCACATCCTATAAAGCATCGCCATACATTACCTCTCTTCTCATCTACTGTAGATAGTCTGCAAAAAGCCTAATTTATTATATAGTAAATAATTACTTAACTTCAAGCTGAGCTAAGGTGGCATTTTTATCAGTTATGAAACTATTAGAAAGAGGGGGGAAAGTCAAGATGATCACGGCCAGTGACCGTGGGAAAGGTAAGCACTTCAATGAAATCACGGAATACAGCCACGGTATGTTCAAATTGAGCCGTTAACGAACCGTCCCTGGTGACCATACTCCAACCATCGGCAGCCCTACTGACAGCGCTGCTTCCCAGGCTTAAGACCGGCTCAATAGTGAAAACCATACCGGGCACAATCCTGGTGCCTGCCCCCGGCATACCTGTATTGGGAACCACCGGCTCTTCATGCAGAGAAGTGCCTATACCATGTCCCACACATTCCTCAATTATGCGGCACCGGTGAGCTTCAGCCTCCTGATTAACGGCATAACCTATATCCCCCAGGCGCCCTCCGGCCCGGGCAGCGGCTATACCGGCCAGGCTGGCGCGCCAGGCCGCCTTGAGCAGCCGCCGGGTATCATCATTTCCCCTGCCCACCAGGCAGCACCAGGCAACATCACCGCACCAGCCGTCCAAACTCAAGGAGAGATCCAGGGTTAATAGATCACCCTCTTTCAAGGGCAAAGAAGATGGAATGCCATGCACCGCGGTCTCATTTACCGAAACACAGATGGCGCCCGGGAAACCCCCGACAACTGCGCTCCTGGCGCCGCTTTTCTTCATCATTTCGGCAGCCAGCCGGTCAAGGTTATGCGGGGTTACCCCGGGAGCTACCCGGCATACAAGATCCTTCAGTATTCTCTCTGCCAGTTGACAGCTTTTTCGGATCTTATCAACCTCCGGGGAGGTTTTTAGAGGTATATATTTCTCCATCTATCTTCCCTGCAGCCTGTAAAAAGGCAGGTAGCCCTCTTTCAGCACCTTTTCCCACGTATAATGTTCTAAAATATGGTTAAAGGCCTGGCTGCGCATTACAGCCAGGGTTTCAGGATCACCATAAAAGAGCCCCAGAGTGCGCATAACCGTATCTGCCAGCTCCATAACCGAATGTTCATTGTAGCTGAAGCCGTTGAAACCATCCCGTACCTTTACCAGTCCTCCCACCCGGTGGACAATCGGCAGATTTCCCATAAGCTGGGCGATAAAATCGGTAAGCCCGCAGGGTTCATAGAGCGAGGGTATAAGGAAAAAATCACCGGCAGCGAAAATCAACCGGGCAATTTCAGAATTATAACCAAGCAGAAGCTGAAAACGATCACCGGCAGGCAGCTCAGAGGTCAGAGAGATAAGCTTCTCCTCTAATTCCCTCTCACCCTGGCCCAGGAAAAGAAAGCGCGCTCCGGCCCTGCGGCTGAGCAGCAGCGAAACCGCGCCGGTAAGTATATCCACTCCCTTCTGCCCGGTAAGCCGCCCCACGAATGTATATAAAGGCTCTTTATTCGATAGATTTAAAGTGCCGTAGCTCTTTATACCGGGGATCTTTTCACCCTTCAACCTTTGGTTAAGAGCCAGCCGGCAGCCTCTCTTGCCGCCAAGATCACCGGTCAGCGGATTAAAAGTACAGGGCAATGATGAACCCCCTGCAGTACGCGGGTCGTAGCTTTCCAGATCGATACCGTTGGTAATCCCGGTAAGAGTCAACCCCGCTTTACGAAACGCGGCGCCTAAACCGCCGGTGCTTTCCTCTAAAGCGCCGCTCATGATCTCAGCACCATATTCTTCAGAAACCGTATTAACCGCTGCGTAATAGGCGCTTAACAACAGGGGATCGATGCATTCTTCTTTACCCGGCAGCAGCCCTTTGCCTAAAACCTCAGCCTCAAGCCCGGTCAGGCCCCGGGCGAAATTCATTCCATATATCTCCTGATGGTAACCCCAACCGGCATTATGGATGGTAACAACCGTCCTGGTTTTTAGGAAATTTTTCCTGAACCTCTTCTGCTCCCGCATGATTGCGGGCAAAAAGGCGCTGTGGCCGTCATGGCAGTGAAAAACTTCAGCCATGCTGCCCTCACTATCACCGGCAAGATGCAGAGCCAGTTCCAGAGCCCCCAGCTGCAGGGTTAGATTCAGATGGTGGGCATCCCAATGGCCGCTGCCCTTGCGGCGCTCCGAATTCTTTAGTTCCTCTTCTTCGGTATAGGTGTAGACAGCGCCTTTATCCCTGGTATGAGCGGAATCCAGAAGAAAAATGCGTACACCCTGCCTCTCCGTTTCATAGACTTGAACCTCCTGGACAACCGGTTGTGAAGTCCGATTTTCTGCGGGCAGGGTCAGGTGTAATCTGAAAGGCAGTTTTACCACTGCCAGTTCATCAGGATCGATAAAGCCGTACCGGGGCAGCACAACGGTAACCGCTGCTCCGCAACGCTGCAGGCTTGAAGCAAGCCCGGCAACTACATCTTTAACACCGCCGGCTTCCGCTATACCTTCATACTCCCTGCTTATGTGCCACACACCGCCCTGTAAACGGCTCATGCAGTCAGGTCAGGCCTTAAGACTTCAGCCCCGTCAAGATAAACCGGCTGCGGGATTTTTTCTTCATCCGCATTGAAGGTTAACAGAACCCGGATTATGCCCGGATGCTGCCCCTCGATAAAGGCTTCCTGCACACAGAACAAGGGGATTTCATGAAAACCTATACTGCGCAGCGCAGTAGCCGGGTTGAGACTGGTCAGGTCATTTGTTACCGAAAAAATAATACTTACCACATCCATTTCAGCTATACTGTTACGCGCAATCAGCTCCTTCATCAGGCGAATAGAAGCCTCCTGAATTAGCATTGCCCGGTTATCTTTAACTCTTATAGCGCCGCGAACCGCTCTGGTAACCATAGATATTACTCCTATATCATCCGGGATATGATCGCTTCTCTTTGCTCCTGGCTCAGCTCCCGGGGATTTCCCGACATGCTTGAACCGGATGAGCGGCGCGCTATTTCAGGAATAAGTCCCCGGTCCAGGTTATAGCCGCTAAGGGTCAGGGGCAGGTTAAAAGCCTTAAGCAGCTTCTCTACCTTAGCGGCAAGCCACTCAACAGCCCCTCCATTGCCCTCCCGCATGTAGCCTGCAGGCCCGAACAGCAATTCAAGATCACTATTGATCAGCTCGGCATTGGCCTCCAATACCGGTCTTAGAAATACGGCACAGATCAGACCGTGGGGAATAGCCGCCATTCCGCCCAGACCGGAGGCAAAGCCATGGGCTGCTCCCAGGCCGGAATTAGCCAGGGCCAGGCCGCTGATCAAAGAGCCGTAGGCGGCGCCGCTGCGCGCCTCCAGGTTAGCGGGATTATGGGCGATCTTCAGCAGGGAATCGAGCATAACAGGCAGCGCATCCCTGACTAAAGCCCGGGGCACAACTGCGGCTTTTCGGGAAACATAGGCTTCAATAAGTTGGGTTAAGGCGTCAAGCCCCGCCATTCCGGAGACCTCCCTGGGACATTCCAGGGTCAGCTCAGGGTCAACCACAACCTGACCGGCCAGGAGGTAACTGGAGCGTATGCTCTTTTTGGCGCCTAATTCCACTGAACGGATCACTGCATTGCATGTTGCTTCTGCACCGGTGCCCGAGGTTGTGGGCACCGCGATCCAGGGAACACCTGGTCCTGTAATAGCTAACCCCCGCCCTACACCCTCCAGGAAATCGACCACTCGCTCCTTTAGGGGCAGCAGTCCCGAAATTGTCTTTGCCGTATCCAGTACTGAACCCCCGCCTACGGCCAGAACAATGTGCGGGTTAAAGCTCCTCGCCGCGACTAAGAGCTCTTCCACACCACAGCCGGTGGGTTCTCCTGCAGGACAGCATAGATGTTCGATCTTGAAGGTTTTAAGCATTGCCTGAAATTCACTGTTAAAGCGTGACAATTTGAACCACCGCTGTCCGGTAACCAGCAGCACCTTGTTTCCGTAAACCTGAAGCAGAGCGGGAATCTCTTTACGCTTACCGGGGCCGAAAATAATGGAACGAGGCAGGTCAAGGAAAAAGTCCTTTATCATAAGTGAAATCAGTATAACAATGAGTAAGAAATAGTGTCAATTAACATAAAATGTTATTAGAACAGAAGCTGTTATTGGAACATAAAATGTTATTGGGAAAGCCGCTGTCAAAAAAGGAGTTAAAATTAAGAAATTTTAAAACCAGGCGCTTAAGAATTTTAAAGCAAGGAGCAGGGCAAAGCAGAATGATAGAGAGAGAAAAGCCAGGATTAGCCTCAGCAGGGCCAGCTTTCCGCTGGAAACCGCGTAGAACAAAATGAAAATGATATAGAACAGAGAGAGTACTACTTCTATAAGCAAAGAAATCTCCAGGCTCTTTAACAGGAAAAGCTGGGAGGTATCGAGGAAATCCTGAAAATTGCCGAGCAGGTAAAGCCCCAAAAGGAGCAATGAGACCATAAATAAAAAGACCAGGCTTCTTCCCATGACGCGAAAAACAGGTTCCCCTAGCCTGCTGGTAATCAACATGCTTTAAGTATATATTAATCTCAAGAGTCAAAAAACCTTTTACTTGAAATTTCAATATTTTTACATATTATTGGACTTTAGAAAGGGCAAAAAATGAAAGCACTCATAATTATCCCGGTTATTCTACTCCTGATGGCAGGCGCTGTATTCTTTGCGGGCTGGATACAACTGCTGCTGCCGGCGGAGACCTATGGTGTCATCTTTACCAAAACCGGAGGACTGGATAACAAAGTTGTCTATCCGGGAGTATTTTCCTGGAGATGGGAGCGGCTGATCCCTACCAATCTGACCCTCTATAAGTATAATCTGACCACCCATAAGCTGGAGAGCACCTTCAAAGCCACTCTGCCCTCTGCAGAGACCTACTCAAGTATCCTGCCGGAAAAGCCTGATTTCTCCTATGAGATCACACTGGCGGCGGCTTTTAGGATTCGTCCTGAAAAACTCGCGGAGCTGACTTCAGAGGAAAAGATCACCCCTGATAATCTGGAAGATTTTCTTAAGAGCCGCTCACACGAGCTGGTCCAAAAGTTTACAGAGATTATCCTTAAGTCACCGGAAGGGACGCAGGGGGAGACCATTACCGCTTCGGCCCTTACCGAAAAGTTTGAACAGAACATCCCGGATTTCTTTCCTGAACTGGAGATAACAGATCTCGCAGCGCTCAATATAAAACTGCCCGATATGGATCTTTACTCGCGCGCCAGGGAAAGCTACTTCAGGATGATGGCAGCGCGTGAAGCCTCGCAAGCGGAAATTGCCGCCCGGGTAATGGCTGAGCAGGAAGCCCATTATCTCAAGCAGCAGCGGGAAATAGAAAACCTTGAGCTCTTGCGCCAATACGGAGAATTATTAAGCAAGTACCCTATTCTTATAAAATTCCTCTACCTCAAATATCTCGAAGATGGGGATGAGTTGCAAATCCCGGAATTAAATATACCGGAATCGATATTGGGGGATAGTAAACAGAATTGAATGGAGAATATTTCTTCAACTTTGAGAAACTTGCCTATGTAAAAGGGGAAAAACCGGCAGGGTGCATTTTCTGCATGATTCGTGACCGCAATCCTGAAGTAATTGACTTAACCGTTTATCGTGACGAACTCTTCGCAGTTTCAGTAAACCTGTACCCCTACAATCCGGGACACTTGCTCATTTTTCCCCTGCGCCATTTAGAAGACATTCGCGATTACAGCCCCCGGGAAAACCGGCGCCTTGAAGAGCTGCTGAAATATTTTTTGGATCTCTCCGACCAATCTTATTCGCCGCAGGGTTATAACATCGGCTATAACATGGGAACCCCGGCCGGCGGTTCAATAGCTCATCTGCACCTGCACCTTATTCCACGCTATCACCGGGAACTGGGTATTGCGGATCTTATTGCCGGGAAAAGAGTGCTGGTGGAAGACCCCAGGGAAACGGCGCGCAAACTAAAGGGGAAAATTGCTCAAGCCCCTTTTTCTAACGCAATCAGCTGATCCATAAAGCTATAGTATTCTTCAATGAGTTCAGTATTTCGTTTCAGGATCTGCAGCAGGGTTTCATTTCTGACTCTTTGGAAGTGAATGGTTTTGAGTATGGATTTTACACTTTCCATTGGACTTGTGATAATATCGTTAAAAATATTCTTAATTCCCAGCAGGCATTCTTTACCCCGTTCGATCAGCTCGAATGCCTCCCTGTCCTTCTGTAAAATAAATGACCGGTAGAGTTTCTGTTCATTTACATCCAGGGAATGGCCACGTTTGAAACGCATCATGACCTTGCCGTCATCCTCATCGGGTGAAAGCGAACGGTCGAAAAGCACAATCTTGGCTTCCAGTTCTTCCAGACCGGCTGCGCACTGCATTAGCCTGTTCTGGATGAGCCTGTTGGTGGAGAGCACATAGGCTGAAGCGAGCTGCACGCTCTCTTGAATCGTGCCTTTATATTGCCTGGCCAGATAATTGTAGAGGATCTTAAGGGATTTACAGTGGCTGAAAAAAGGAAGACCACGCTCACGTTCGCTACTGCTCTGTTTCGGCACATAATGGTAGAGTTCTAAAAGCTTTGATCCCTTGAATAATTCATCTATTTTCTTATCCGCTACCCTTTCTTTTATTGCCTGTTTATGCTCATCCAGCTGATCAAGAAAACGGTTCTTGATTGAGGCGGTATATATTGCTTTCAGATAGAGCTTGGGCACATTACAGATCAGGCGGTAATAAGGGTCTCTGCGGAAATACCTGATAAGTTCCATGACCGGCACTTTGGCCTTGAACTTGTGTATGGCGCTTTCCAGGGCTATTACCAATCTGGTCAGATCCGTGGCCCGCTGTTCCAGTTCTTCTGAGCTATCTTCCAACTCGAGTTTATTGGCACAGTAAAAGCGCACCAGCTCTTCATGAAGCAGCCATTTCTTACCTAATTGCAAGGCCAAAAAAATAGCGTAATAGAGCTTCTCTAATTTATCCAGAAGCAGCATGACCGGAGCATGTTGAAAATAAGGATGCTTTTCCGCAGGATTTCCACTCAAATTATAATTAAAATGAGTAAACATGGAGGAATAGGAAAAGAGCACAATATTCTTTAAAAAAAGAAGTGGCTTGATCCCCTCTTCCAGCCGGCCGAAGAGCTTTTCAGGAATCTGTTTTATATATTCATTGAATTTACGAAGCACTTCTTTCTTTAGCTCATCTTCAGAACCGGTCTTTTCATAGATCTCTTCCAGTTTCTCCAGGAGCACCAGGTCAATCAGCTCCTTTTTCACATCCTCATAATTGGCTTCCACCAGGGAAATAATTGAAGCATTGCGAAACTCAGGCTCAAGGTTAAATCCTCTAAAAAAATCCACCAGCGGATAGCAGCATGTATAAAGATCGTAAAGATAATTGGCAAATTTAGGGGTAAGATTTCTGGTTTCAAAGCCGGTAAGACCGGGATTGCGCTGACGAATACGGTACTTCACCCGGTTAAGCTGCATTTTCACAAAAAGTTCACGTTTACTCTTGCCGGTAAGCAGTCCCTTCAGCCAGAGTAAAACCTTAAAGAGCCAGGAAATACGCAGCATCTCTTCAGAGATAAGCCGTTCACGTTCATCTTCCTTAAGAGTAACGGGAATTATTTCTTCTCTATCTTCCTGCTTTCCGCTTCTGGAGATCTTATTCAGCAATTCTTCTCTTTCTTTGTCCGGGAGCTCTCCGGAAAGCTCCTCCAACCTGGTCTTTTCAGCCATAGATTTACTCCAAAAAGTTTCTTATCATTAACAGCCTGCCTTGATCAACACTTACTTTTACTTTACTTGCCGTAACACAATTGCTGATACCACTGACTCCCTGCTTACCTCTTTCCCAGCACATGGCATTAAGCGGCCACTTTAAACCCGCAGAAGACATCCCCCTTACTACAGGATCGAGCGGCAGAAATGATATCACTTCCCCCTCTTTTCCGGAAAAATCCAGAATAGATTCGATTACCTCAATTCTCTCACGGGAAGTGAGCCAGATATCGGGACCATCAATACGCTCTAATAACTGTACAATACCCAGAATATGATCGAGGCGGCCACCGCCCCCCCCTGCCAGGATAATCCGTTTACAGCCTCTTTCCCTCAAAATTTCCAGGCCGATCTCAGTATCCGTTTTTCCCTTGTCCCGCGGATACACCACCATCCGCTCACGGGGAAAATTCCGGTATTCCCGGCTGGCTTTAATCGAATCCAGATCACCAACCAGCAGGTCTGGAATTATACCCAGAGCCAGGGCCAGGTCAAAGCCGGAATCCGCTGCTACGGTTAATCCGGGATCTGTAATAACCGCATCCAGCTGTTGGCGGTTGGGACCCTCCCCGCCGGTAAGCAGTAAACCATTATAACCACTCATCTTAAAATTTTATATCTTTTCTCCTTTTCTTTCAATCAAAAAATTTAAGATAATCTGCTTTGATTTTTTTTTAATCTTCCGACGATTATATTAGGCACTCCGGACAGGGACGTCCGGAAAATCAAAAATCAAGGAGGATTTTATGATTATAAATCACAACATGAGTGCCATCTTTGCTCACCGCTCGCAAAAATTCAACAGCCAGCGTCTTGACAAGGACATGGAAAAACTCTCCTCGGGTTACCGGATTAACCGGGCCGGCGACGACGCTTCCGGTCTGGCCGTTTCCGAGAAAATGCGTTCCCAGATCAGGGGTTTGCGGAGAGCGGAAAAAAACGCCATGGATGGGGTTTCCTTCATTCAAACCACGGAAGGCTATCTCCAGGAGAGTCAGGACATTCTGCAGCGTCTTCGAGAGCTTGCTGTACAGAGCGCCAATGGTATCTACACCAATGAAGACCGTATGCAGATCCAGGTGGAGGTCTCGCAGATGATTGACGAGGTCAACCGGATTGCTTCTCATGCACAATTTAACGGCATGAACCTGCTTACCGGGCGCTTCGCCAGATCCACGGGAGAAAATGTGATCACCGCCAGTATCTGGTTTCAGATCGGGGCCAATATGGATCAACGTGAACGTGCGTACATCGGCACCATGACCGCCCAGGGCCTGGGATTACAGGCGCCCAACGGACCGCCCCATTCGGCCAGTTTTATCTCGCTCTCCACCCCCGACCGGGCCAATATGGCAATCGGAATGATCGACAACGCCATGACGAAGATCAGTAAACAGAGAGCGGATCTCGGCGCCTACCAGATAAGGCTGGAATACGCATCTCAAGGGCTGGCAATCGGCGCTGAAAACCTGCAGGCCGCTGAGTCACGGATCCGTGATGCTGATATGGCTGAACAGATGGTGGAGTTCGTTAAGGATCAGATCCTTATCCAATCAGCCACTGCTATGCTGGCTCAGGCAAACACCAAACCACAGTCCGTGCTTCAACTCTTACAGTAATTTGAGTATATTATAGCCGACTTCTTAAGCAGCCCTGATAAATTATTCGGGGCTGCTTAAATTCAGCTGTACCGGTATGAGAATTCCGCGCATCACTAAAAGATTAGCCTCAGTATTTTCCGCACATGGTTATCAGTGTTATCTGGTAGGCGGGGCCACACGCAATATAGTTCTTAAACGCAAAATTGTCGATTTTGATATTGCCACTGATGCCAGGCCTGAAGAAGTAAGCAGGATCTTTAAACGGGTAATCCCCACCGGCATTAAACATGGCACAGTTACCGTTCTTTTCCAGGGCAAGCAATTTGAGGTGACCACTTTCCGTTCCGAGGGGGAATACCTGGACGGGAGACGTCCCTCAACAGTAACCTTTACCCCCTCAATCCATGAAGACCTCAAGCGTCGTGATTTTACCATTAATGCCATAGCCTGGGATCTGATCAATAACCGGCTTCTGGACCCCCATAACGGCCGGCTTGATATTAAACTCAAGACTATCAGGGCTATCGGTGATCCTGATGAAAGATTCAGCGAGGATGGCCTGCGCCCTTTAAGGGCCTGCCGTTTTGCCGCTCAATTGGATTTCCAGGTCGAAAAAGGAACTCTGGCCGCAATTGGCAAAACCCTGCACACCGTTGCTAAAGTTTCGCAGGAGCGTATCAGGGATGAGCTGGAGCGTATACTCAGAGCCAATCAACCCTCTATTGCCTTTAAGTTAATGCAGGAAACCGATCTTCTGGTTGAAATATTACCGGAACTGGCCGCTTGCAGGGAAGTGGAGCAGCGGGAGCTGCATTGTTTCGATGTTTTCCACCATTCCATCTATACCGCGGATGCTGCGCCTCAGGACAATCTTGTCTTAAGGCTCGCCGCCCTGCTCCATGATATAGGCAAAGCAGTCACCATATCCATAAGCAATCAGGGCCAACCGCAATTTTACGGTCATGAAAAAAGCTCCGCCCTTTTAACCGGCAGGATCACCAGAAGACTGAAATTCCCCAATTTAGTGACAAAGAGGGTAACCCATCTGGTGCGACATCACATGTTCAATTATCAGGAAGAATGGAGTGATGCGGCGGTAAGACGTTTTATTTCCAGGGTGGGAAGAGAAAATATTCCTGATCTCCTGGCCTTAAGACGCGCCGATCAAATAGGCCGCTGCCGCCATTGGGAAATCTCACCTGGATTGATTGATTTTGAGAAAAGGATAGAAAAGGTCCTGGCGGCTGATCAAGCTCTTACAGTCAGTGACCTCAAGATTGACGGCAGAGATATTATCTCTTCACTGGCGCTGGCGCCTGGGCCGCAAATCGGGGTCATACTGAAGTTTTTGCTGGAAAGTGTATTGGAAGATCCTGAGTTAAACACCAGGGCGGATCTTCTCCGCCTGGCACACAGTTTCTATAAGGAACGTCTTAAGGACTTATAGGCAATACTGGCTGCCTGCTGTTCAGCTTCTTTTTTATTCTTGCCCACACCGGGTCCGTAAGTTTTTCTGTGCACTGTTACTTCAATATAAAAAGTACGGTTATGGTCCGGACCTTTGCGCCGCACTAAACGATAGCGGGGATAGCTTTTAAATCTTTTCTGGACAAATTCCTGAAGCAGGGTTTTATAATCTTTTTTGTGCCGGTCTTCCAACACCTTATTTATCTCCGGGATCATGAGATCACGGATAAAATCTCTGACCACTTTGAAGCCCGAATCAACATAGAAAGCGCCCAAAATGGCCTCAAGAGCATCGGCTAACAGCGCTTTTTTTGATCTGCCGCCCGAATATTCCTCTCCCTTGCCAATGAGAATAAAATTGTCCACCCTCAGGTTTCCGGCAATATAGGCCAGGCTCTCTTCGCTCACCACAAAGGATTTTATCTTGGCCATATCTCCTTCGCTTCTATTGGGCAGGTTTAGCATCAAATATTCGCTTACAACCAGCCCAAGCACCGAATCACCAAAGAATTCCAGCTTCTCATTGCTGTCAATCTTCTCTGCAAGTTCATTTACATAGGAGCGATGAGAAAAAGCAAGGTTCAAGAGCTCAAGGCTCTTGAACCTTATGCCTGCATGGTTTTGGAATAATTGTAATTCCTTTTTACGTTCAGCTGAAACAGGCGGTGCTCTGAAGGGTAAATTTTTCTGAAACAGTTGCACCTTGATCGCTGCTACTTGTCCATTTCGGATTTCACAAAATCCAAAGCATCACGAACTGTTTCAAATTCATTTGCTTTTTCGTCAGGAATTGTGATTCCCAGTTCTTCCTCAATAGCATAAATTAATTCGTAGGTATCCAGACTGTCTGCACCGAGATCCTGTCGAAACGATGAATCGAGGGTAATCTTGTCTTCTTCGACCTCAAGCCTGTCGGCAATAAGTTTCTTCATCTTTTCAAAAAGTTCATCTGCCATAAGCTCTTACCTCCTATGATTTTGCTTAAGCCATTTCTTCCGGTTCAATAACCGGTTTTCCTCTATAGAATCCGCACTTAGGGCAGACCCTATGGAGCAAAACCCTGTTTCCACAATTACCGCATTCGACAAGACCGGGCGCATTTAAGCGCATATTTATGGCTTTTCGCCCCCGTTTCCTGGCCTTGGATGTTTTATTCTTTGGTACTGCCATTTCTTTTCCTCAAATTGAATTTAGGGAAAGTTAACCCATCACCACAGTAATGTCAAGAACCATTGAGCTTTGCCTTCAAAGCCCGGGCAACCACAGGAGGCACCATGCCGGAAACATCGCCATTGAACATAGCCAGTTCTTTAATCGCCGAAGACCTTAAAACGAAATATTCTTTATCAGTGGGCATAAAAATCGTCTCTATCTGCGGATTTAACCCCTTGTTTATCAGGGAAAGCTCAAATTCATATTCAAAATCCGATAGCGCGCGAACTCCCCTTAAAATAATCCTGGCTCCCACATTACGGACAAAATCCACAATTAATCCCTTCCAGAGATTTACCTGCACATTATGCAGGTCGGCAACCATTTCGGTTATCATTTCAAAACGTTCGTCTGCGGTAAAGAAATATTTTTTCTGTTTATTATCAGCAATTACTATCTCCAGCTGGTCAAAAAGCCGTGACGCCCGCTGCATAATGTTCAAATGCCCATTGGTCGGCGGATCAAAAGAACCCGGATACACAATTCTCTGCATAACCGGATTTTATCTTCTCTTCCTTGCCAGGTCAATAACGAATAGCAGAATTTGTTTTTGACAAAGGTGAAGTAAAGTTATAAAATTACTTAGATGAAAGCTGAATTGCACATCGGCCTTTTACCATTCCTGCTGTTTTTATATTTATCATGCGCGGGAAAGACAAAAGTGACAGATGAACTGATGCAGGCACCACTACCACCGGAACCTTTTCAAGAAAAAATTGAGGAAACAACACCACAGGAGCAGGAGGAATTTGTAGTAACGGTCGAGATATACTCCCAGACTCTTGATGAGATCAAAGAATTTGTCCAGGTATTAAACCAGGTAATAGAGAGTAAAGACTTTGAGGTCTGGAGCACCTATTTATCAACAGATTATATACAGAGGACCAGTGATCCGCAATATCTTGCTGAACAATCTGAAAAACCAATTTTAAAGAAGAAAAATATTGTACTTAAATCACTCAGTGATTACTTTACCTATGTGGTAGTGCCCAGCCGTTCGGGCGCCCATATTGATGATATTGAGTTTATTGATCGCTACCATGTAAAAGCGATTTCCATAATCCGTAACACTCGCGGTCTTTTATACCTGCTGGTCCGTGAAAATGATCAGTGGAAGATAGGAGTGTGGTAATATTAAAAAGAGGAGCGCCTTTATGAGAAGAAAAGCAGTTTTACTTATTATAACCTTAAGTTTCTTGATCACTTTACCGCTTGCCGCCCAGGAAGGGGAGAGAGAGCGTACCGTTGAGGAATTATACCTGGAAAATATTGATCTTCAGATATTAAGAGAACAAGCCTTCGCCGATGACCGTGATATGAAACTGAAGACCCTTGATCAACTTGAAGAACTTATTGAAGAGGGAAACGCCACTGACGGCCACGGTATAATAATGGAATTCCTGGCTATGGAAGGTATAAACCGCCGCGTGCGGGAAAAAGGCAGGCTGATAAATTATTTTCCTGAAGTCCGGCGCCGGGCTGCCAATTTGCTGGGTCGAATGACAGGAGAGCAGGCCAAAATAAATGCCAAAAATGCTCTGCTTACGGTATTGGTAACCGATGATGAGCCAATGGTTTTGGCCGAAGCAGCCTACGCCCTGGGAATGCTTGGTTTGAATGAGGGTAACCAGGTAGTCTCTGCTCTCACTTATACCCTTGCCAGGCAGGACCCTGATGAACCTGACGGCAACCTGGCTTATGCCATCTGCCTGGCTTTAGAAAAAATTGCCAGGGCAAACAATGGCATCAAGGATCCTGAGGCCTACCGCACCCTGGTGCGCATAGCTCAGGGTTCTTATATTGAAACCGTAAAGCGTAAAGCCCTGCAGACTCTGGATGAGATGCGAAAATATCAATAATGGTATCACTAATGGATCGATTTTTATTCTGAAGCCTCAAGGTCGGCTATGACCTCTTCGAGCCACTGATTTTCCGCCTCAAGGTGGATAATTCCTTTGCGAATAATGGCTTGCAGGTAAAAATCGATTTCATCCCTGATGGAAACCAGGGTCCTCTGGAAAGTCTCTCTCTGGAGGACTGTTTTTTTCTGCTGCATGCGCAGATAGTCCATCACTTTTCTTTTAGGTAATTTACTGAAAAAGAGAAACTTAAGGGTAAATTCATCCTTAACTTTATAGCTGGAGCGCAGGGGTTTCAGCAGCCATTCATCAAGCATCTTTTTACCCTGACTGGTGATTGAATATATATTTTTTTCAGCCGCCTTCTTACCGGGAGCCGTCTTTTTGGTTACCCAGCCCTGTTCAGCGAGCCTGCGCAAAGTCGGATAGAGCTGTCCATAAGATACCGACCAGACATTACCCAGCGCTCCCTCAAAATTCTGTTTAATTTCATAACCGTAGCGCGGTGTTTCAGCTAAAAGCCCAAGCAAGGCATATTTTAAAGACATAATTTTCTCCCCTTTATTGACCCTCTGCGCTAATACCTATTGGCTTAATACTATAGCCCATAGCAGTACCATGCTGGCATGTGCCATCTTCGACTGCCCTAAAGGACTTCCTCCGGTCGCCCTAAAGGATTTCCTTTGGTCACAATGGACTTCAATATTTCTTTTTAAAACAACAAGCTTTTAATCTATCATAGCATACTATAAATCTTTTTCAAGGAAAAAAGAAGAAGTTAATGGTTAATCACGAGCCGGGAAAATCAGAAAAGTTTTTTGCGCCAAACGGGAACCGGGTCAGTCTCTTCATAATTCAACCGCTTTCTGATAAAAAAGCGCACCTTACCGGCAGCATTCCTTAATTGTATTATGCCGAAGCTGCCATTGCCCAGATAACAGATCTTTTCGTTGCCTGCGAGCTCATTAATCTCACGCAGCATCTTTAAGATGCAGTCAAAATGAGCGGGTTCATTTGAGCTTTGATGTGTTATTGCCGAGTATAGATCTCTCACCGGCTTCTGGCAGAGTGGGCACAGAGGTGCATCTTTCAGGCAGTTAAATTTCTTATTATAGCCAGGTCTTTGCCTTGAATCATCTTTATCATATCTTTTTTTCCGGTGCTGCTTATGATTATTGGCCATACTTATTCCTCACCATACTTATTCCTCACCATACTTATTCCTCACCGGCAAATCTTTTAGTCAGCTCCTGGGCAATTTTGCTTATGGCTAAAGCCATATATTCCTCATTATTGATCTTACGCTTTAGTTCTTGAAGTCTTCTGGGATCTGCTTTTTTGGCGATTCTGACCACGCTTAATTTACCCCGTTAAATGCATTTTCAATATGATCTATCTTAGACAATTCCCCATGAATAAAAATCAGATCAAACCTTATTCTGCTCTCCTTAAGCTCCGGATGGCAGTGGATAAAATAATGAGCCGTTTCTATTAGCCGCTGTTTTTTTAAAGAATTTATTGAGTGTTCAATGCTGTCAATAGTCAGGGCATCCCAGTTTTTTACTTCCACAAAAATCAGCTCCTCATTCTTACGGGCAATAATGTCAATTTCACCTCGGCGGGAATGGAAATTCCTTTCCACGACCTTGTAGCCATTTTTCTCCAGATATTTTACCGCCGCTGCTTCACCCTCTCTGCCTTTCCTATTCATTTACCGTCCTGGGGTCTATTGCTTTAACTATGAATAGTTTCTTCTTTGCCAATAGATCGATGATCTCTCTCTCGGTTGCCCGCACCCCATATTCATCAACCAGCAGCTCAATTTTAGGTCTCAAGGGCGCATCCTTCTGATTGGCCACCACCCTGCCGATGCTCGAATTATTCAGCTGCAAGATACTGCCCACAGGATAAATGCCCACACTCTCCAGGAAAGCTTTTATCACCTGAGGATCAAAATGCTTGCCATTATCGCTTAATATCCCCTTCATTGCGCTGTAACCTATCAGGGAGCTGCGATAGGGACGAATATTAATCATTGCTTCATAGGCATCGGCTACCGCGGCAATACGCGCCGGCAACACAATATCTTCTCCCCTTATACCCCGAGGATACCCTTTACCGTCCCACCGTTCCTGATGCTGAAGGGCTATAACTGCCACATCCTCAGGATACTTCAGTTCCCTGGAGATTATACGATAACCATATAACGGATGAGTTCGCACCTGCTGCAATTCTTCCGCTGTAAGCTTTTCACTTTTATTCAAGATCTCTTTGGGCACTCTTGCCATACCTATATCATGAAGCAGGGTGCCGGTGACTAATTGAATCAAGCGGTGACCGCTTATCTTCATACTCATGCCAATTACCGTGGAAAGAACAGCGCAGTTCACTGAACTTGCGGCCAGCTCCCTTTGCGAACCCGCACCCCGTTGTATGAGTTGAACCAGGTCATTTTTGCTTTCACGCACCTTATCAAGAATTTTTTGAACCACATTATCTATCAGGTCGTGTTTAACGTTTACTCCGGAAGCGATATCCCCAAATATGCTATGGATCTCTTCTATCACACTCCGGTAGAGCTTGAGATACTTCGCCTCTCCGTGCGTCAACCGGGAAAGGCTTTTATCCACTTCACCGGAGCTTGCTTCTGCTTCTGCTTCGGTAATCACCTTTCCTTCAGTTTGTACTTCTGTTATGCCCCATTTCAGCAGACGTTCAATATCCTGCTCTTTCAGCGGCTTATCCGCCGGCACCAGCATATTCCCTTCTTCAAAATATACCGGTTTGCTGAAACACATACCGCTCTCTAACTTTTCGACATTTATCTTTTTCATCACTCTCTCTTTTGCAGATCTCGTACAAATAGCAAAAGCTCGGCAATTATTTCATAATACTCTTCCGGAATAAACGAACCCGCTTCCAGTTCAATAAGGTTATCAGCGAGTTCCGGCAGATTAATGATCTCAATCCCATTTTTGCCGGCAATTTTTGCTATTACCGCAGCTAATTCTCCCTTTCCTTTAGCCAGGATAAAGGGGGCCGGCAAATCCGGAGTATATTTTACAGCTACAGCTTTATCCATTACTAACTCAGAGTATCGATTCGCTTGAAGTTTTGCCCTTCCCATGGAAGAGAAAACCCATCAAAGACTCCATCCTCACCTATAGTATCGTCAACTTCCACGCCGAGGTTTTGCAATTTTGCTTGCAGCCCGGCTAAATTGTTACTTCCCGCCCATCTGTGCTTTTCCCGGTTACAAAAAAGATGAAGCCGGTTTTTGCCATCCCTTCTCTGCAGCAAAAAAGACCATCTGTTTCCCTCATCGTCATTAACGATCAGTACAAAACGCCTGGTCACCTTCCCGTAGGGGTCATATAATAGTCGGAGCGTACCGGATAATAGGCTGCTGCCTGTTTCAAAATTATAGGGGATTATCAGCCAATTATCATTATTAGCTTTGAAGTGGTTAAAAAGCTGAAGCATATTATATTGAGTTCCGGCTTTTGCGTTTACCCTCTCTTTGAGCAGCTGTACCAGTTTATCTCTGCCGTGGGATTCTTTCTTCGAGCGGCGCTGCCGCTGCTTGCGGCCCTGCCCTCTATTTTCACTACCCTCTTCGCCAAACCCTAACAGTTCTATAAGCCCGGCAAAAGCCGGCGAATCACCCTCCAGGTTCTTATCGAATATCATAGTGATTATTCGGGCTAAACGATTTCCTCTTCCCTTGTGGCGAACCAAAAGCTCGCGGATGCGCTGTATTATAGCAGGATCCAGAGGGAGGCCGCTCCGGAGCATGGCCGATACAATCTGCTTTGAAACCGCATCAAGGGCAAGTCCGCTTTGCGCGATAAAAGTTTCCAGTCTATTTTCCGGCTTAGAGTTAATTTTAAAAAAAATCTGCCGTCCTACCCTGCTTACCTGAGCGCGAATTGTTTCACCAGGAATAAGCTCAATTTCAGAGCGTGCGGCAAGCACCTGTCCCTTTAATCCTAAAGCCCATTTATTACCCATGACCCGCTTGATGACCTTGAGAGATACATATTCACCAACCTGAAGAGGCAGACCAGGTTTAGCATCAATCCTTATTCCGGCGAGCCCTGGAGCAGGGATCATAGACTCTGGCTATTTCCTCCGAATTAGCTCCGGCACTTTGGCCGCTTTACCAACCCGGTCTCTGATATAATAGAGCTTAGCCCTCCGCACCCGTCCCCGGCGCACTACTTCGACCTTCTGAATCCGTGGTGAATGAATAGGGAAGGTTCTTTCCACGCCGACCCCGTAGGAAACTTTTCTCACCTTAAAGGTTCGTCTCAAACCGGAATTCTTCATGGCAATACAGAGCCCTTCGTAGATCTGTATTCTTTCATTCTTTCCTTCAACGATCTTAAAATAGACTTTCACAGTATCGCCAATATTGAATTCTTCAACACCGCTCTTTATCTGTTCCGCTTCAATTGTTTTAATACTATCCATTTGCTTCTCCTTCCTCATTCATTTCATCTATTATTTTCTCTATCAGCTCTATTTCCTCACGGGAATTACTTCGGCGCATTAAAAGCTCAGGGCGGACATTAAAGGTCCTGGCCAGGCTTTTTTTAAGACGCCAGCATGCAATTTTAGCATGATCCCCGGATAAAAGCACCTCAGGAACCCGTTTTCCTTTAAACTCTACAGGCCGGGTATACTGCGGGTATTCCAGCAAATCCATTCTGAAGCTCTCTTCCTTCAGAGAATCACTCTGTATTACCCCGGCCAGCAACCTGCTTACAGAATCCAGTACTACCATTGCGGCAACCTCACCACCGGAGAGAACATAGTCACCAACGGAAAGCTCATCAGTTACATAGCTGTCAAGTATGCGCTGATCTACACCCTCATAACGGCCGCAAATCAAGACCAGCTCTTTTTCCTCAGCTAATCCTTCAACTTTCTTCTGATCCAGCAGAGATCCCGAAGGAGTTAAATAGATACAGCGTTTTCCCTGGCCGCTTTCAGAGCGGCCAGGCGCCACCCCGACAGCGTTTAAAGCCCCGGCCAGGGGTTCCGGCTTAAGCACCATGCCGGCGCCGCCGCCATAAGTATAATCATCGCAACTCCGGTGTTTATCAAGGGCATAATCCCTAATGTTTACCAGATTAACGGTTATAAATCCTTTAGTTGCAGCTCTGCCGATGATCGATGATTCAAGGTACCCTTTAAATATTTCAGGAAAAAGGGTGAGAATATTAAAGATCATGGGATAACAAAATCCTTGTCTAAATAGATCCTTTTCTCCTCCATATTTATCTCACCAATAAAATGTTCGTCAAATGGAACCATGATGGTTTTGCCCTGCAGAGTGACTACCTCCAGAATATCCGAAACACCTCCCTCAATTACAGTATTTACTCTGCCTATCTCTTTTGCCTGATGATAGACATTACAGCGACTTAGGTCTGCATAGTAGTATTCGCCTTGTTTTAAGGGGTTGGCATCGCTGCGGTCAACCCACAACACTTCACCGCGTAACCTGACAGCTTCTTCCGGCGTGTCGATGCTCTCCAGTTTCAATAACAAGCTGGAATGGCTGCCGCCTGCCCACTCAACACGGTAAGGGATAAATCGATCCCTTTTTTTAATATATACTTTCTTCAACCGGAAAAAATGGCTGGTCTCTCCGGAAAAACTCTTTACCTTGAGATTGCCTTTGACCCCATGGCTTGTTTTGATTAAGCCGATGGCCAGCTTTTCTTCCATCAGTCTAATATTTCTAGTACAACCCTCTTCCCGGTTTTTGTCGCTGCCGCGCTTAAAATAGTTCGAACTGCCTTGGCAATTCTACCATGCTTACCAATAACCTTTCCTACATCTTCCCCGGCTACTCTTAGCTCCAGAATGGTGGATTTTTCACCTTCTATCATATTTACAATAACCCCGTCAGGGTCATCCACTAAAGATCGGGCAATGAATTCAACAAGTTCTTTTACCATATGAATCTCCTTCTCTTGCAGTTTATCGCTATTTCAAGCGGAAATTTAGATTATTCAGCAGTTTCCTTACTGTATCAGAGGGCCTGGCCCCCTTTTCCAACCAGCTTCTAATTCGATCCTCCTTAATACTCAGCTGTTTTTCCTCTGCCTCGATTGGATGGTAAAATCCCACCTCTTCAAGTGTTCTACCGTCCCTTGGGCTCCTTGAATCCATTACTACAATTCGGTAATATGGTCTCTTTTTTGAACCAAACCTCTTCAACCTGATTTTAACACTCACTTCAATCCTCCTTGCGTGTGCTTAAACTATATCTCTGCTTATGAGCTGCTTAACTGGGCTAGCATATTTGCCTGGTATTTCTTATTTTTGCTCATCTTTTTCATCATCAAACGGGTTTTTTCAAACTTCTTGAGCAGCTTATTTACCTCATAAACTGAGGTGCCGCTTCCTCTTGCTACTCTTTTCTTGCGACTGGGACCGATAATCCGGTGATTCTTCCTTTCATTCCCGGTCATAGAGAGAATAATCGCTTCCTCTCTTTTCAGCGCCTGCTCATCGATTGATTCTCCATCAAGCGCCGCAGCTGCTCCCGGGATCATTTCCAGAAGAGATTGCAGGCTCCCCATCTTTCTAACCCTTTTAAACTGTTCAAGGTAATCTTCAAGGTTGAAGGATGCCGATTCAATCTTCTGCTGAAGCTCAAAGGCTTCTTCCTCATCAATAGTCTCCTGGGCTTTCTCTACTAAAGAAACAACATCACCCATTCCCAGTATGCGCGATGCGATCCTCTCCGGAATGAATTCCTCGAGACTGCTCAGCTTCTCACCGGTGCCTATGAACTTTATTGCTTTGCCCGTAATGGACTTTATTGAAAGCGCAGCGCCACCACGGGTATCTGAGTCAAACTTACTGAGGATAATTCCGGACAAGTCTAAACGGGAATCAAAATTCTTTGCTATATCAACTGCATTCTGACCGGTCATGGCATCAGCAACCAGCAGCAGTTCTTCAGGACGCGAAACCCTCTTTACCTGCTCAATCTCCGCCATCAGTTCTTCATCGATCTGCAGCCGTCCTGAAGTATCGATTATCAGGGTATCAAACTGTTCCTTTTTCGCATAAGCGAGAGATTTCCTGACTACCTTTACCGGATCTTTGCCTGCTTCACGGTAGATATCCACCCCGGCCTCTCCTGCCAGAATGGTTAACTGCTCAACTGCTGCCGGACGGCGTAAATCTGCGGCAACCAATAGAACCTTCCGGCCTTTTCCCTTGAGATGTAAGGCCAACTTGGCCGCTGTAGTGGTTTTTCCAGAACCCTGGAGTCCGGCCAGAAGAATTACCGACTGGGTATCGGGCCCTTTCAGCTTTAACTCCTGCCTGGTGTCTCCTAACAGCTGCACTATGCGGGAATGCACTATCTGGATAAACTGCTGTCCGGGCGTTACCGAGCGCAGCACCTTTTCACCAAGAGCCTCTTCTGTGGCGCGGTTAATAAAACGCCGCACCACCCGGAGATTTACATCCGCCTCAAGCAGCGCAATCTTGATTTCTTCCAGGGCATCCCGGATGTTTTTTTCAGAAATGTGGGCCTTGCCGCTGACCTGTCTGAATATATCTGTAAATTTTTTACTTAAATTTTCTAACATGATAGCAGTTTGAATATATACCGATAATAATGGTGATTGTCAATCTAGCGGATGTAGAAAAAGTAGCGCTCCAGGTATTTTACCCTCTCCCCGGCCTCTTCGCTGAAATCGCTTATGGGGAATTCTTCATAAACACGTAGGTAATATTCTCTCGATCTCTCTAAATCCCGGTATGGCGACTCCCCTTCAAAGAGTTGTCCAAAAAGAAAGTATACCTCGTCCAGGAAAACGCCTCCGGGAAATCCGGAAACATATTCTGTAAGCAGCTCATAGGTCAGAGCAGGTTCTCCATGCTCAATTTCATAATGTATGAGGTGCATAAGGTCCTCTTCAATGGAGAGATATTCAAGCCCCAGGAATTTATCAAGCAGTCCAAGAAGCTTAATGGAGTCCTCTAAAGCCAGATAAGATTTTACCAGGCCGATAACCGCTTTCTCACCCAATTCCCCTTCTGATGAGCGGTTCTTTTCATAGAATTTGGCCGCGGCCTGATGCTCACCGCTCTGCAGGTAAATAGAGGCTATACGATCATTAACCAGGGGTACGCCCTCCCGATAACCACTGATGTACTCTCTTAGAGCCGCTTCATATTGCCCGAGTCCGTAGAGTTTTTCTGCCAATAGAAAGCGCTCCCCCTCTCCTTTATCCGACATTTCTATAGCCGCAGAAGCCAGGCGGGAATCAAACTCCTCTAAATTGACCACTGACAGGCGTACGCTTTCATTCTTTACCGTGGCTGTCCTGTTATCCTGAAGTTGAAATTCCAGCAGATACACCCCATAATCTTCACACCGGAAATGGAATATCACTTTCCCGCCCAGATCTTTTGAACCCATAAAGATGAGTCCCTTCAGCTCTCTGGAGCCCCGCAGACCGAGGAATACCCAGCCTCTATTCCCGAAACTGATCTCCACCTGGTCTCCCCGCCGGGCCCACATCTCCCTGGCCTCACTCACTTCCCTGATCTTGTCCCTGACCTTGTCCAGCGGTTTTTCAACGTTTTGGCCTGTTTCTGACACCTTAAGAATAGCCGCCGGCCCTTCTTTGACGCCCCTTTCAAGCACACTCGGAGCGGCCGGCAACTCAACCTCTTCAGGATCAATCATCTCCAGCTCTTTCTCCTTCCCTTTAAGCAGCATCATGGAAAGCTTGACAGAATGCGGGGAAGGCGGATCAATTTGTTCAGGTACTGCCGGAAGAATAAAATCAGCGCTTTCAGGCCCCCCCTGCGGGGACTCCGCTGGGGGCTGAATCGCCTGCTTGCTCACCATTTTGATCACTTCAACAGGTTCAGGAATGGGTACAGGTTCAGCAGAGGGCGCTGTTGGCGGGGGATCCCCCCTCCCCCCCTGCTGGGACTCCGCCTTCACAGGGCGCTCATAGCCCCCGCCCTCTCCCCCTGCGGGGCGCCCTGTGCGGGCACCTTCGGCCTTCGGCCTTCGGCCTTCGGCTTCGCCCCCTGCTGGGACTTCGCCTTCGAGGGCTTCGCCCCCATCAAAGGTATGACAGCCTGAGAATAGAAGAGCTGCAAGCACCACTAAAAACAGGCTAGGGAATATCCTTAAAAAGTTCCTCAACCAGTTCATCATTTTTCTTCACCAGGATATCTACAGTAATATCGTGTAAAGGAAGCCAAAATTTATCTACCTGCTCCTCACTCCAGGACTCAAATCGCTTTCGAAAGAGATAGTAATCCTCCCGCCTTGAATCCTGCAATTCTATATCAGTAATAAAATCTCCAAAGGAAAGCTCCTTTGCAGTGAACATTTCCAGTTCGCTTTGCGGCGCCTGGTACTGCTCGATTTCCTGATCTCCGACAGGATTTCTAAAAACCAGAAAAAGCAGGGTCACCAGAGCGGAAAGAATAAAAATCCCGGAAAAAATAAGAATCAACCCCTTTTTATTGTCGAGCTTAACCATATGATCTTTCATCACCGCCCTTTTCCAGGCGAATGGCAATCAGCGTGGAAACCCCTGACTCCTCCATGGTTATGCCCAGCAGGGTACCGGCGCTGGCCACGGTTTTCTTATTATGAGTAACCACAATAAACTGTGAAGAATGGGCAAATTCTCTAAGCAGATCCACAAAGCGGGCAATATTCTGGTCATCCAGAGCCGCATCTATCTCATCAAGAATACAAAAGGGCGATGGTTTGACCATATAGGTGGCAAAGAGCAGGGCTACCGCGGTCAGCGACCGTTCTCCACCGGAAAGCAGGGAGATATTCTCCAGCCTTTTACCAGGCGGTTGAGCGAAAATATCCACACCCGATTCCAGCACTTTATCCGGCGCAGTCAGCCTGAGCTCGGCTCTGCCGCCTCCGAATAAACGACGGAACATAATATGGAAATTATTCCTGATCATCTTGTAGGTTTCCAGGAAACGTTCCGAGGATTCAGATCTAATTTCTTCAGTTACCCTCTTTAGATCTTCCTTGGCCCGGTTCAAATCATCTATCTGGCTGCTTAGAAACTGATAGCGCTCGTGTACTTCAGCGAACTCCTCAGGCGCCATCAGGTTAACCTGTCCCAATTTTCGAAGCTCTTCCCTGCTGTTTGCCAGGTCTGATCTTAAAGTTTTCAGGTTCTGGTTTATCTGGAACATTTTAGACTCAAACTCACTCAAATCACGGGAATGCTGATCATTAAAGTTCTCATAAAGGTTCCTGATCTCTGCGTTAGTTTCAGCCAACCTTACCTGGGCGTTTTCCAAGCCTGACTGCAGTTTTCCCAGTTCTCCCACCTTGAGCTTAAGATCCTTGTCCTTGTTACGAAGTTTTTCATTCCTCCGTACAATTTCTTTTTCCAGTATTCCAAGATCCTTTTTCAGTTGTTTATCCTTCTCTTCCAGCTTTATTATTTCGCCGGAAAGAGATTTTATTACATCGGTGATCTCCGTCATCCGTGCCCTGGAATGAGCCATCTCACGATTGTTGGCTTTCAACAGCTCTTCCTGCTCCCGATATTCCTTTAGAAGACGCTCTATCTCGCTCTCGCGGGAAACTTTTTGAGCTACCATCTGCGCCCGGCCAACCCGCAATTCTTCCAGGGTGCGGCGGTATTCTTCAATTTTAACAGATAGGGATCTATTCTCTTCTCGCAAATCCTCACTTTGCCGACGCTTATTTATGATGATTCTTTGCTGATCAGAAATCTTCTGATCGACTTTCCTCTTTTGCGTTATAATTCCCTCCGGAGCTAAAAAGTCCTCTAAAAAAGATGGGGTGTGCTGCTGATAATCATGAAAAAGAGCGGCTAATTCATTAAACAATTCCAGTGCATCACCCATAAAAACAATGGTACTGACCATGATATCTTTTTTCTTCCTGCTCTCTTCAGTGAGCAGGCCGGAGTCTTCCAGCAGTTTCTTTTTGCCGGCTATCTGGATTTTGATTGAATTGATCAGAAACCGTATTTTTTCTTCCTCTTCCTTTCTTGCCTGTACCGAATAACCGATTTCTTTCAGCTCCTGGTCGAGCTGGGTAACAATATTTTCGATAATCTCCCTTAGCTCTGCGCGCAGCTTATCCACCATTTCCTCTAAATGAGCTGCCTCGGAAGCTAAATCCAATATAGTACTTTCATTGTTATTGATGCGGGCCCCATATTGCTCTATATCACGGTCAAAACCGGTGATGTTTTTCTCAATTTCCTCGATCCGACCCTTCAGCTCCAGAATTGATGACTTTTTTTTAGTCAGTTCAGCCTGAATACTTTTCATCTTCCCGGCGACAGCACGCTCCCTTTCTTCTTCCTGGGAGATCTTTCTCTTAAGATCGTCGCTTCTTTCCTCGAGCATTCTGATCTGGCTCTCTTTATTGCTCTTCCCCAGTTCTATTTTATAGAGATTTTTTTGATTCTCGATCAATCGGGACTCCATGGAGTTTACCCGGTCAATATTTTCCTCCAATGAATTATTTATATTGTCAATCTGAGATTTAAGGTTTTCTCTCCTGCCATTCAGCCCGGTTAATTTATTCTCCAATTCACTCTTTTGCTCCATGAAGCTCTTCAATCTGAGTAGCTGAATTGCCAGCTCCAACTGAAAAATATTTTCCTTTAGATTGCGAAACTCTTCTGTTTTTTCCGACTGGCGTTTCAGGGTGTCGTGACTCCTCTTCACCTCGCTTAAGATGCTCCTAACCTGCCGCATATTGTCTTCGGTTTTATCCAGTTTTCGCTCAGCCTCGACACCTTTAGCGCGGAATTTCGTAATGCCTGCAGCTTCTTCAAAGATATAGCGGCGCTCCTCCGGCCTGGTGGAAAGTACTTGATCAATTTTACCCTGCTCCATGATCGAATAAGCGGTTTTCCCGATGCCGGTGTCGTAGAAGAGTTCACGCAGCTCTCTCAACCTTACCTGGGCGTTGTTAATATAGTATTCACTATCCCCGGAACGGAAGAGACGGCGTTTTACCGATATCTCCGGCAGAGAACCCAGCTCCAGGGGCAAATTCTGATCGTGATTTGCAAGAGTAAGGGTTACTTCGGCTACATTCAGGGCTTTTCTACTTTCAGTTCCACTGAAAATTACATCTTCCATTTTATCTGCACGCAGATTTTTGGTAGATTGCTCTCCCAATACCCATTTTACCGCATCCACCACATTGCTCTTACCGCAGCCGTTGGGTCCCAGAAGGGCTGTAATCCCGTCAGAGAATTCAAATTGAGTTTTATCGGCAAAGGACTTAAAGCCCAGTATATCGATACTCTTTAAGTGCACTTATCCTCCCAGTCTGACTATAATGTACTTCACGATTTTAACACTCCCTTTGATCAACGGTCAAGATAATCAAAGCAGCTTAAGGGACTTGTATTGTTCAGCAAGTAAACTCATACTATAATGAATTATGATAATTGGCGGCATTGATGAGGCAGGCCGGGGTCCCCTGGCAGGTCCGGTAACCGCAGCAGCAGTTATCCTTCCTGCTGATTTTCCGGTAACCTTGCTCCGTGACTCCAAAAAACTTTCCCCAAAGCGGCGTCAATACTTATACTGCCTTATTTTACAAAAAGCCAGAACCTGGGCAACCGGCTGGGCCTGGCCTGAAGAGATCGACCGCCTCAATATTCATTACGCTTCACTTCTTGCCATGCAAAGAGCCTTTCGTTCTCTGAACTTTAAACCTGACCTGGTTCTGGTTGACGGACGCTTTACTCCGGCCATCGCCTCAACCTGCCGCGCTGTAGTAAAGGGTGATACCCTGGTGCCGGAAATTATGGCCGCCTCTATTATTGCTAAAGTACAGAGGGATTTATGGATGGAGAGATACTCCAGGATAGAGCCTGCTTACCGTTTTGAAGAACACAAAGGCTACCCCACTGCCATGCATAAAAGGCTAATCCGCACTCTTGGAAACTCAGCCATTCAACGGCAAAGCTTTAAACCCTCTTTTCCTTAATAAAAGCTGTTGCTTTATTCAGCCCTTGAAGAAAATTATCCAAGTCTTCATTAAAAACAATCAGCGAATGGCGCTCGAAATCGGTTTCACTGCTCTTCTTGCTTTCAACAATGTTTAAGAAAAGATCGCCATGGCGATTCTCTTTAACATTGAAGAAATATGTGCGCCGCTCGGTAATCGCTCTTGACGAAAACACCTCACCCCTTAACCCCATAGTTACCTTCCTAAATCATAATAAGGTAATATTAACCGATAAACCTCTATTTATCAACTACTTGACCATTTCCCGCACCATTTGCTATATTTCAACTTCCAGCGCCCGTCGTATAACGGCTATTACCTCAGCCTTCCAAGCTGATGATACGGGTTCGATTCCCGTTGGGCGCTCTTTTTAATTGCTTTAATAGACAGTAATTAAGCCGAGCCGTCCTGTTTGGGCGGCTTTTTTATTTTATCGACATGTCGATAAAAATATGATAGACTTATAAAACTGGAGGCGATCATGGCGAAACCATACGGACTCTGGAAGCGGGAAAAAATATATTATTACCGGCTGGGCAGTGGAACTTGGAGGAGCACCGGCTGCACTTCCAAAGGGAAAGCCATGGAGTTTGCGCTTGAGCGCATAGAGGAAGCCAAGAAGGAAGCCACCCGGGCTGCGGTAGCTGCAGCTGCAATAAGCTTAAGAGATTATATAGAGCCTTTTTATCATTGGGATAAATGCCCGCATATCGCCCGCCTTCTTGCCGAGAAAAAACAGATCTCAAAGCGGCATACGATAAATCAAAGGATTCTAATTGATAAGTTCATCCTGAAGGATCCAATAGCAGATAAAAACCTGCACGAACTCCGCCGGGGGGATGTACTTGACTTCAGGCAGCGCCTTTTAACCGACCAGAGCGACAGACAGACAAACCGCATAATCGGTGTTTTAAAGACCTGTATTAAAGAAGGAGTCTACAGAGAGGCGATCGATCGAGATCCCACTCTTGGCATTGGTAACATACACCATGAGGCAGCGGAACGTGGCATATTTACAGCTGATGAGCTTAGAAGGATATTCCCAAAAGCAGGCCTGGGACCCTGGGATAATCTTCAAGCATATACATGCTTTCTTATAGCTGCCACAATCGGCTTACGCCGAGGGGAAGTGTTGGCGCTCAGATGGAAAGATGTAGACTTTGAAAAACATGAGATAAACATACTGCAAGCCTGGAAAAGTGATACTGAAATAGGGCTACCAAAATGGGGAAAAACACGCGAGGGAATCCCGATCCCTGAAATAACAGTCCAGAAACTAAGAAAACTCCGGAGCGAAAGCACCCACGTCCTTCCGGATGCTTTTATTTTTCATAATGATAGCGGTTCAAGAAAGAGCGGCTTATGGTGGCAGGATCACTTCCATGCGGCCATGAAGAAAGCCAAGATTGATGTAAAAACCCGACAGTTGGTTGCTCATAGCTTCCGACACTCTCTCAATACCATTCTCCGAGATCAAGGTGTCCCTGCTGAAAAGATCAGGGCTGTCATGGGCTGGACGAACGAAAAAACACAGGACGGTTATACCCACTTCAGAAGTGAGCACTTAAAGGGTCAGGCGGATATAATCGACGGTATTTTCGAATAGTCCCAGCAGATTCCTCAACAACAAGTAATAAAATTAACTGAGAGAAAGATTTTGTGACAATGTGTTGACAAACAATAAAATAATTGTTATGATTGTCTTATGAGTCTTTCTAGTGGACATAGAGAGGAAGCTATAACTCCTCCACAGCTAATGAAGTTCCTGAATATTGGAATGGCCAGGCTGCGGCGTTGGAACGAAAAAGGGGTGTTTGGGGAAGACTATCGAGAGCGTGGGCACGGAAAGACCCGGCTATATAGTTTTGAAGACGCCGTTTTGGGGCTGGTGCATAAACACATTCTCGATCTGACTAAGGCTAGGACAATGGAGTTAACCCTTTCTAGCGACTTCATCCAATTGTTTAGGAAGTACATCCGCGTTCAGCTACCCGCCGAAGTCAAGCGAGAAGTTGAAGCCATGAACCAGACATTCTTGACAAAACACTATTACGACAGACCCGCAGTAATTTCAATCTGTTGGCAGGACGATCATTGGATAGTAAAGCTGCATCAACGAACCTCGGGGTGGAAAACGCTTGAGTTCCCTACCGGGATCTCTACGCTCTTAATTCGACTTGACCTTGCGGTTGCGGAAGCCCTGGCTTTTTTCAAGCGTGAAGACGCCATGCTACCCAGGTATTTGCAGGAATGAAAGTAGGCTATTTTTTTAACTTTAAGATTGGCGTGTAAGCCAATCAGGAGGGATATATGGTTGCAGAGCTTATGACTGTTTCTGAAGTCGCAAGGCTTCTCCGTTTACATCCGAACACGGTCTACTCACAAACTGAGGCGGGCGAGCTGCCCTGTTTTAGGATCGGGAAGTCTATCAGGTACTCCCGAGAAGAAATTGAAAAATATTTACTTAGGAACAAAGGCAAGTAGGCGGGCGATATGGATGACGCACTCCTGGACATTAAAGAAATAGCAGGAAAACTACGAATCTCTTCAAGCTACGTCTACCAGCTTGTCAACCAGAAACGCATATCTTGCTATCGGATCGGCACACGCTGCTTATTTTCTCAGCAACATATTCAGGAATTTCTTGAGAAACAACTGGTTGAATCGGAGGTCAACCTATGATCAATAAACCGCTCAAAATGGCACTGGTATTTGCAGCCAAGGGATGGAAAATCTTCCCGCAGGACCGGAATAAAAGGCCCTGCATTAAAGACTGGCCGAACCAAGCAAGCGATGATCCTGAGCAAATACGGACCTGGGGGAAGCAATTCCCGAAGGCTAATTTTGCTGTAGTAACCGGAAAACGATCCGGTATTATTGTCCTGGATGTTGATGTCAAAAATGATCTACCGGGGAAAGAATCTTTCCTGAAACTGGAAAAGCATTTCGGGAAGCTGCCAGGTATGCGATCGCGTACTCCTTCAGGCGGCGGCCATGTCTATTTCACATATCCAGAACGGAATGGCGAGATCCGCAACAGCTCAGAGCTCCAGGGCTTTCCCGGAATCGAGGTAAAAGGTAATGGCGGTTGTGTCACGCTTCCCGGATCACTCTATGCCAATGGCCGGGAGTACGTTCTTATAAGCGATAAGGGGGCTGCAGAATGTCCCCAAGGGCTGCTCAAGCTTCTGATTTCTTCAAGATACCAGCATGATAATAGGCATAATAAACAACAAATTTCCCCAGATCAAACAATACAATCAGGCGGTAGAAACAACCGTTTAACTGCACTGGCCGGGGCCATGCGGCGCCAGGGAGCTGATCAAGAAACAATTCTCACTGCTTTAATTGCAGAGAATGAGAATCACTGTTCCCCACCGTTACCGAGGGAGGAAGTTAAATCAATTGCGCAAAGTGTAGCCCGTTATGAGCCGGCGGACATGGATAATGTCGAAATCGATTTTTTTAGAAGTTTATCCCATGGCTCCGGAGCGGATGTCTTGCAGCTTCATCTTAAGGATTATCTATTTGAACCTTATGACCGCAGGGGTAATGGGGATTTCTATTTTAAGAAACCAGGGGAATGCTATTATCAGAAAGTTCAAAATCCGAAAGCGACGGCGCGGGAGGTGCTTGAAAAATCAATAAACAGGTCGTTCGGCTGCCTTAAGCAAAACATCAGTAGTAAGGATGTCAAAGAAGTATATTCGCAAATGGGGAATGCCCTTAAAAAATGCAGAACCCGCGACTTCCTTAACGGTGTGCTTGCCCTTTATGCTGAGGGGGTAATACTGGACCCAATCCCGAGGAACGAGACACCTGAAGCGCTTCCCTGTCTTGATAAGGTAATTGATTTCTCAGAAAAAACGCCCTCTATACGTGATCCTAACCCAGGCGAATACTTTTTTGACCCTATTCCGTATAAAGCTGAAGAAATATTGAGCGCCAAGGAAACTTTAAAATATGACCACTTTTTAGAGCAGCTGTTCCCGGATCCGGAAACGCTGGTTACTGCCAGGTATTGTCTATCCCTTGCAATCTCAAATAAAGGCAGCAAATATTTTACTATCTGGTATGGGCCGCTCGGGAATAACGCCAAAAATACCATTATGGACTTAATTATAAAAGTGTTAGGTGATCGCGCAGTATCCCTTAAGGGCGCGCTTATCCTGAGAAATGCTGATAAATCAGAACGTCGATTCGGTGAGATCGAATTACGTGGTAAGACTGTCGGGTTTTTTGATGAAGTAGGCGGTCACTTTAACATTGCACAAATTAAAAGGCTCACTTCACTTTCGTATATCCGGGGAGAAAATAAGGGGGAAAAATCAGTTCAGTTTTTACAGACATGGAGCCTTAATGCACTTTGTAATAAACTTCCGACCTTTTATCCTGCTGATGATCTGGCTTTCCTTTCCAGGCTTCTGGTTTTGCCCTTTGAATCTGTATTTTACGCCAGCGCAGAAGACAAGGAAAAATATTCAAATCGTGGTGTTACAGCTGAAAATCTCCATCCGGCCAGAGATAAAAACGAACTCATGGCAGAGCTTGGGGAAGAAAAAGCCGGAATTATCCGCTATTTAATTTATGATTTTATTGATTTGCGCGAAAGCTATAATGGCAAGATATTAGAATCCCATACTTGCAAAGCCCTGAAGGAAAAGTATAGGCACGATAATGACCTGATTGAACGGTTTTTCGACGACTCACTGACTCATAGTGAGGATGAATTCGTATCCAGTCAAAAACTGCTTGAACTATATCAAGGCTTTTCAGGGGATAAGAAAATTACGGCCAGGCGGTTGGTAGACTTATTAATTGAGCGTTTCCCGTTCATATGCCGTGATCGGGTGGCTACATCACGCGGTATCAAAGGAGTTGCGGTAAAAAATGACTCTTGTTTATGACCGAATGACGCTTTGTCACGTTTTTAGATCCCAATGGGAAAAACTAGAAAAATCCAATGTAAAACTAAAATCGTGTCATTCGGTCATTCTGTCATTTTGGAGGGGATATTAGATGAGCAAAAAAGGATTAAGACTTCTGGAAAAAGACAAGTTGAATAGGATCCTCAACAAGCTCGATGCTTGGCGCTATTTGGACACCGTGGAAAAGCGGATCACGCCGGAGCAGGCAGAGGCCATAAAGAAAGCTCAGGATTTGATTCGGGGTGTAGTGATCGGATGAACAACAGAGCGCTTAACCATATAAGCTATCGAGAATATCTACAGACGGACCAATGGAAATGGATCCGCTGGGCCGCTCTCTGGGTGGCGGGCAACCGCTGTCAGCTCTGCCGGAGTGAGGAAAACCTGGAGGTTCACCACAACAATTATGACTGTCTATTCAACGAGCGGCCGGAGGACCTGGTTGTCCTCTGCAGGGAGTGTCATGAAGTTTATAGCATTGCTGATAAGGCGGGTTAAGGTATGCAGGACTTAAGGATTAAGTGGTATCGCAATTCAGCAGATAGGTTTATCCAGTTGTTGAAAAGCCATAGCTGGAATGAAGCGGTAAGGATATTGAAAAAAGAGCAGGCGAAAGCCAAGACCAGAGGGAGCATTTAAGAGGCAATAAATGTTGTTACATAGTGTGATCTATGTGATAAAAGGATAGAAATAATTCCGGCCGTCGGTCGGATTTAAGGCAACCCGGAACATGGGGAAAGGCCAGCTGGAAGATTTGACAGAGAGGAACGGCTGCCAGATGCAAGGCAAACTGAAACCCGATGAAGGGCAACCGAAGATAGAAAAAATAAAGCCGGGGTTGGGTGATCCCTTGCCCCGGAAGGAGAAGAAATGGCAAAGAAAATAATTGATGTTGTTTGTTTGCGAGAGTGTTCGGATAATCGGGTGAAGTATGAAAAGGATGTTGTATACAGTTTGCCGGTGGATCACCCGTGTTTGGAATATTTCGAGCCGGTCAAGGAAGTGACGGATCCGAAGCATCTAGGGCCCGCTGGTACGGTGCTGGTCGAAAAGGAGGAAGAAGGTGGCTAAACAGATCAATTTCGAGGAGCAGCTTGGTGATGGTTCTGCGAAACTCCTGAGCCAGTTAGAGGCTGCGCTAGGGGTAAAGGGCAAAACAGCGATCCTGAAACTGCTCAAATCGGATCCAGAAGCTCGCCGCCTCGCTGAAAAGATAATCGGTGCCGGTAGCCCTGCAGGGATCAAAGCTGCTCTGAATCCTGCTGCTGCTGATATTGGCGCCGGTGCTCGCAGCCCGAAAAAGGCCCAGGTGGAGTTTTAGATGGCTAATCTTAACAACGAGCAAGCGCTCGCTCAGGAGGAGCGTCAAGAAGAGGTTGCGTCCCTCGCACGCGCTTGGGATGAGCTCGATAATCGCGTTTGGCGAGAAAGACGAGTTGAGGATGCGAAGCGGGAGAAAGAGGAAAAAACTGCCGCTGAAATAGCTGCCGATGACCAGGAAACCGCTGCCGCCCTGACTGCCTGGGCGATAATACGGAAATCCGAACGGCACAGTCGAGCGGCTTACGCGTTTGAAAATGGGATCATGCCGGGTCCGTGGGGACCGGAGAAGATCAAAGACGAACTGATAGAGTTGGCTGATGCAATGGAAATGGAGACGCAAAGGCAGTTGGATAGGCTGGAAAATGACCCGGCTGAAGTCCGGCGAATCCTCGGTAAAAATAAAAAACAAGGAGAAAATGAAAATGGCGAACGAAGTGGGGAATAGAACATTTGAGGAACTTGCACAGTCGGTATACCCGCAAGAAAAAATTGTTGAAGAAGTTGAAGAGCCGCAGATACCAGCGGCAGGATCAGGAAACCGAAGCATGGAAGAGCTGAGCAATGTGGTCTATCCAGAAAAAAATCCTCTCTATGCGGATGTTGACGAAGAGGGGAATGTAAGTGCGGTAATCCGAGAACGAGGGAGTGGCCGGATCATAGCTCAGGGGCAAGCGTATAGTGATAGAGCTACCCTAATGGCCAGATCATCTCCCCTCCCTCACGCTGACCTAACCGGGATTGAGCTGGCTGGGAAATCCATGAGCCACGGAAACTTTCACGATTCTTCAATTGCAGGAAATGATTGTGAAGGGCTTTCGGCTACCTGGGCAGATCTACGGAATATTGACGCAACAGGAGCAAATTTGTCTAAGGCAAATCTCGGCTTTTCAGACCTGCGCGGGATGAAGGCATCACCGGAAACGGATATTTCGGGCTGTAATTTCACCGGTTGCGCGATCGACCAGGAAACGTATGATCGCCTCATTAAGTGCAGGGGAGCTAATTCAGCCAAAGGCCTCGCAGTTCGGGAAATGCCGGCAGATAAGAAAAGGTAGGGTGCATGGCTAGACGCTGCTCAATATGCACGCATCCCCGAAGGATAGATATAGAGTGTGATATTTTAAATAACGTGCCATTCCGTGCCATTTCAAACAAATATCAAGTAGGCCGTGCTCCGGTACAGCGACATTTCGACAATGGTCATATAGCCGAGGAAACGATTAAAGCAGAAGAATTGCGGAAGGTTGCTAACAGCGAGGATTTACTCGACAAACTGCGATTCCTTCAACATGAAGCGCTCAAAATCTTAGATGAGGCGAAGAATCCGGCAAAAGGGCCGCCTCTCCTGAACACGGCGCTGAACGCTATTGCAAAAGTGCATAATATGCTTGAAACCCAGGGCAAATTAGCCGGGCAGCTTCGGGAGCAGGAAATAAATATTTTAATAAATCCAACCTGGCTATCTCTCAAGCAGGAGATTTTTCATGCTCTAAAACCTTTTCCGGAAGCTCAAAGTGCAGTTTTCGCAGCGGTTGCCGGCGCCGATCTATCCGATGTACAGAAGCAAATGATTGAAGGGGAACGAGGTTATAAAGACGTAACGCCCGCGATAAAAGAGCTCATAGACAGTATGTTTGAAGAGGAGCCGAAGGAGCCAAAGTTGGATTTGAGACCTCAGTTTGTTGTAGATAAGGAAAAGGCAAAGGCTCCGCCAATCAAGGGCCTTCAACCGACCAGGAGGTAAGATATCGTGTACAACTATTTCATATGTCTATTGGATTGCGACTGTGACGGCATTGCTTACTGCAGGGGCGATATTGTTGTTAGGGAACCCGGAGTAGGTCCTCCTGGTACAGCTTGGGCAAGCTTTGAGCCACCGGAGGAATTGAGCGGGATGCCTGTTTTGGCACATGTTGCAGATGACGGAAGTGGTGACCTTGTCTTCCGATATACCGTCGAAGACGGACCTGGTTTCGTCATTAAAGCTAGGCTTGGTTTGCCGACTGCTTCCGCTGTTATTGAGAGGAAAAGGCACCCGGCCAGAGATAGCGAGCCCCCACAGCGAACAGAAAAGATTGAGTTGAAGTTTGGTGCTGGCCTAGCAGCAACAGTCGGGCGTAGTTTCGTCGGCTTTGTCTCAAAAAGCCGTTTTCAAGCCGCTTCAAAAAAGAAGGCTACCATTTATGACGATCCCCTGAGATGGGGAATGGAGGAGAATTAACTATGAAGGTTCATTTTATATGTAATAAGGATATCGTTCATAATGGCGTCAGTTATAAGGCTGGCCAGGCATGGGATGGGGATCCTCCTGCTCCGCAAGTCGGAGGGGATTGGACAATCCGCCAGGATGATGAGCAAGATGATCCGCATAGTGGCGGTGTGGGAGCATCCGCTTCAAAAGGTTCTGTCCGGTGGAAGCCTCAACCAGCCCGTCCACGAGCTCAGCCCTTGACCGAAGCCGAGAGGAAGCAACTGGAGCTCAACCCATATTCAAACCTGGACGTGCCAGAATCGGCTCCCTCCCCTCCCCCTGGCAGGGAGAAGAAGGCAGCAGCTATAGCGCCCTTTGAGAGAACGCCGGCAGAAATTGATGATCCATTCGGTCTCAAATCCAGGGCGGCAGCCAGGGCAGAAGAGCTCCAGGAGGATCAAGAAGAAGAATAAGGCGAGTATGAAAAAGCTTTCCTGACATTTAGCTGTTTTTATATCGCCTAATGCATAGTTGTTGCCGCTTCGATCGTTTGTCTCCTGGCGATCGGGCGGCTCTTTTAATGAAGCAATGATCTGCAGGGTTATCTTATCGGTTGAATGGCCCGTGAGGGTGGGGTATGATTGGGAGAAGGGGTAACTGACATGAAAAATAAATATTGGCTGATAATCGCCACAGCTATGTTGATCGTAGTTCCGTCTTGGGGGCAAGAGACTGCGCAGATAATTCGGGCTAAAATGTTTATTCTTGAAGATGAGCAGGGGAGAGACCGAGGCGCCTTTTGGGCGGATTCCATTGGACCAAAGCTGATAATGTTCGGTGAAAGCGGTTTACCGTGTGTCACGCTATCAGTCAAAAAAAACGAGCCGTCGCTGACCTTATATGACGAGAAGAGTGACGCCACTCTCACATTATCAGTGAGCAAAGATGGACGGGGGTTGCTTCTTCGAGATGAAAGAGGGGAAATCCGTCTTGAATTGTCATTGGCTGCACTTGGGCCAAGGATAGTAATGTACGATGAAAATGGCAATGTTCACATCGCGATGATACTAGATAAAACTCAGCCAAAGGTAATCTTGCAGTGATAACGGACAGAAGATAGTGGAATATCTATCAGACCTCATTACGGCTATTCTATCTCCAATATATCTACCTCCCGCTCTAATGGGGTATATCTTTTATGCTATCACCAAAGATGCCAAATTTATAAATTGGGAAGAGTATCAATTACAAAGAAAATATTGGGGCGAAAGATGGCATGAAAAACATATGGAACTACAACCATTTTGGCAAAGCAAATCAAACCATTTTTTCTTTTTGCTGCCAGGGTATAATATTCTATTCTTAATTTATGGCATTTGGCTATTTAGGCGTCTTAAAAAAATCACCAATCTTTATCTAAAAACACATCCAAGAATCTCAAAATAGACTCTCCCCCAGCTCTGCTACCACCCTGTCCCAGAAACTCGCTCCACGGCAATCCTCAGAGCAGATTTTACCCTCATTTCCAGATATTTTAACAATAGGCCTTAAAAAGGGATAAACCTAACACCACCCTCAATAAGAAAATTGAAATTTGACCCCTTCACGTTCGACGGGCAAGGTAATTCTTTCAGTCAGTGGAGTATCCTGGGGAAAGTGGGTTTGTAAAAAAGTGTTGACACGGTATGTTACATAGTTTATACTATGTTATAAAGGGGGTAAATTATGGTATTAGCCTATTGACTTTGCTCATCAATTAATTCAGACCTTCTCGCAAAGTGATTATAGGAAGTATCCTTACAGCAATGCATGTAAAGATATGAAATCTAAGCAAAAAAAAGGTTCCTGATGCATGAAT
>JAUVWI010000022.1 GCA_030604195.1 Spirochaetales bacterium | reverse complement strand
CGGATAAGAGGTACCAGGGCACGGGTTTGGGGTTGGCGCTTTGCAAGAGGTTGGTGGAGATGCATCGCTGCAGGATCTGGCTGGAGAGTGAGTACGGCAAGGGAAGCAGGTTCAGTTTTACCTTACCAATAAGATGAGGAGGTTTGAGCATGGCCGGTGAGCTTATTCTGGTTGTCGAGGATAATGAGAAGAACCGGGTTCTTTTCAGGGACATCCTTCAGGCAAGCGGATATAAAACTATTGAGGCGGAGACAGGAGAGCAGGCCATAGTGCTGCTGCAAAAAGAAAAACCTGATTTGATTCTTATGGATATTCAACTTCCCGGAAAAGACGGCATTACCGTGACCAGGGAAATCAAGGCAAACGAGGCCACCAGGGACATCCCGGTTTTGGCCCTCACCTCTTATGCCATGAGGGGAGACAGAGAGAAGATGTTGGAGGCGGGATTCGACAGCTACATGTCCAAGCCCATAAAAGTGAAGGAGTTCCTTAAAAGGGTGGCTGATTTTTTCAAAAACGCATAAAATAGAGGCGGATGTGGATTGATTGTTCGCACCTCTCCCATACTTAGTATATCATAAGCCCCTGGTTATTGACTTTACGGCAAAATAAAATATATGGTTAGTGGCTCGATTTTACTGGGCTTGGCCGGGTGGTGTAAGCTTGATAGCACACACAAGGAGAATATAATTAGACATGAACCTGAAAAAACTGCTCAACAGGGATAACATACTCCTGGAGCTGAAGAGCGAGCAAAAGGTTGAGATCATAGAAGAGATGGTGGATCTCCTGGTAAAGGCCGGAAAGGTGCAAGATAAGCAGGCGGCTCTGCAGGTTGTGCTGGAGCGGGAGAAAAAGATGTCTACCGGGCTGGAGCAGGGGATTGCAGTGCCCCACGGCAAGACAGATTCCGTTAAGGAGCTGGTTGTAGCCCTGGCTTTAAAAAAGGAGGGAGTGGATTTTGCCGCTCTCGACGGCCGCCCCTCCCGGATTTTTATTATGACTATCTCTCCTGCCAGCCACTCCGGACCCCATATCCAATTCCTGGCGGAGATATCCAGGCTGCTGAACCATGGGGATATCAGAAACGCGGTATTGCAGGCTGAAAGCGCTGGCCAGGTAATAGAAGCCCTGACCTGAAACGTGAAAAAAAGAACACGGAATACGGTTTTATTCTTATTCATTCTATTAACCCCGCAGCTGGTTTCAGCGGCTTCAGCTTCGAGTTCCGGCCAGAGCCCGGAATTGGGCCATCTTATGGTAAGGCTGGTGTTTCAGCTTGCCCTGCTTATTCTGGCAACCAGGGTTATGGGAATTATTTTCAGCCGCTATTTAAAGATGCCTAAGGTGCTGGGGGAATTGGCAGCGGGGATGATAATAGGGCCCTATGCTTTGGGCCGTTTTGTGCTGCCCCTTTTGGGCGAGCCCCTTTTCTCATTGCCGGCCACTGCTATACCTGTCAGCCCGGAGCTTTACGGTTTTGCAATAGTCGCTTCGATTATACTGCTCTTCATGTCCGGGCTGGAAACCGACCTGCCTACTTTTTTACGCTTTTCAGGTGTAGGTTCCGTTGTCGGTATTGGGGGAGTTGTACTCAGCTTTATTTTCGGCAATCTGAGTGCAGTAATCTTCCTGGGTTCGGTGGATTCCTTTTTTTCGCCCACAGCCCTTTTCCTGGGCACACTTTCCACCGCCACCTCGGTGGGTATTACCGCCCGTATTTTAAGTGAGAAGAAGAAAATGTCTTCGCCCGAAGGGGTAACCATCCTGGCCGGGGCCGTTCTGGATGATGTGCTGGGCATTATCCTTCTTGCCGTAGTAGTGGGAATAGCCAGGGTAGAGGCTTCAGGGGGAGCAGTTGCCTGGGACCGGATAGGCTTGATAGCTGCAAAAGCTTTTGGTTTCTGGCTGGCCTGTACAGTCTTAGGAATTATCCTGGCTCCTAAAATTTCCCGTACCCTGAAATGGTTTCGTTCACCGGATGCTATGGCCGGCGTGGCCTTAGGTCTGGCCATGCTTCTGGCCGGCCTCTCCGAAATGGCCGGTCTGGCCATGATAGTCGGAGCGTACATTATGGGGCTTTCCCTTTCCCGGACCGATATGGCTCATGAACTGCACCGGCGGCTGCGCGGGGTTTATCAGTTCCTGGTGCCCCTCTTCTTCGGTGTCATGGGAATGATGGTCAACTTTGGAGCTATGAGGGGCGTGCTGCTCTTCGGTTTGATCTATTCAGCTGCGGCCATTATGGGCAAACTTCTGGGCTGTGGTGTGCCGGCGCTCTTTATGGGTTTCAATGTCAGGGGGAGTTTTAGAATAGGCGCCGGTATGCTGCCGCGGGGTGAGGTGACCCTGATTATTGCAGGCATCGGTCTTTCATCAGGCGCCATAAGCCAGGATATTTTCGGTGTGGCAATTATGACCCTGTTGATTGCCAGTATTATCGCGCCGCCGCTTTTAGTCAGCTCTTTTTCAGGCGGATCGGGGCTTAGAAAAGAAAAGAAGGAAAAAAGAGAAGAGGAGGCAGTCCAGATTGAATTGAAATTTCCCTCAATCCAGATTGCTGAGTTTTTGGCCTCCAGGGTGCGTCAGGCTTTCCGGGATGAGGAGTTCTTTGTCCACCATCTGGATACCGAGCAGCCTATATATCAGATACGCAAGGAAAATATTGCCATTACCTTGAGAAGGCAGGAAGCCAACCTGCTGCTGAGCACCAACAAAGAGAATGAAACGGTAATGCGCCTGATCCTTCTAGAGGAAATTCTTGAGCTTAAAGAGCTGCTCAATGGTGTTCAAAAGATGAAGAGCCCCGATTCTATGGGTACGGATTTGCTGTCCGGTCTTTTTGGAGAGAGTAAAGATCAAGGTAAAAAAGATACATAGACAGGGCTTATATTAAGTTAATTGAAATATTATTCACTTGGCGTTATCTTTAATGGTGAATGAAGAAGATTTCTTTTATTATCATATTATTATTTTCAAGCTTCTGGCTGCACTCGTTAAGCAAAGATAAGCTATTCACTGAAGCTGAAAACCTTTACTACAGCGGTAATTACCTTTTTGCCCTGGAAGCATATACGGATTTTTTAGCTACCCACCCCCTTTCCGATCAGGCAGCCGAAGCTCAATACCGGCAGGGTCTCTGTCTTTTCTATTTAAAGCGCTATACCGAGGCTTTGGATTTTTTTTCCGGTTTAAATAAAAAATACCCGTCAAACCGCTTTTCAGGTTATGTTTTATTATGGAGCGGCATCAGCCTCTATAACCTTGGCAATTTTCCTGAGTCAATCGCAGATCTTTCCGAATTCTTGAATCAAATATCTGATCCCGAATTGATCCCCCAGGCTCTTTTATACCGGTCACTGTCCGGTGTGGCTCTGAATGATTTTTCGGAAGCTGTTCCCGGCCTGGAGTCTTTAGTGGAGGAATACCCTGATTCATCCTCCTTCGGCCATGGGGTAATCGTGCTTCTCTACAGCTACCTGAAAACAGAGCGTTATGATGACCTTCTTCTCCTGGCCCAGGAAATCAATGCCAATGAGGTGCCGGAAAAGTGGCAGGATCATTATCAGCTTTATATTGCTGAAGCTCTCTGGGAAAAGGAGGAGCTGCTGAAAGCAAAAGAAATCTATCAGCGCCTGCTCGATGCACAGGCTGGAGTAGCCACCGTAGCCTTTCGCCGGCTCTTTATAACCGCTCAGCGGGAGCATGATCTCAGTCAGATGGAAAAGCTGATCCAGAGCGCGGAAGAGCGCTTTTCCCGTGAAAAGAAGGTTTTAATGGATCTCTGGCTGCGCGCCGGCATAGAGAGTTATAAGCGGGATAATCTCGCTTTAGCTGAATACTTCCTGTTAAAGATATGGAGTCTGCCCGACAGGCAGAAGTTAAGTGAGGCTGTTCCTCTATATCTTACTGAGATCTACGTTAAGCGTGAGGAAATTGAAGAGGCCCTGGCTTTGCTGCAGAGTTACCTTAAAGTGCAGGACAGCGCTGCCGCTCTTATGCGTCTGGCTGATCTCTACCTGTCCCTGGAGAATTATGAACAGGCGGTTGAGCATTACCTGCGCTTTATGGCAGAGTACCCGCGGCATGAGCGTTATAATGAAGCGGGGTATCTGCTCTGCTACTGCTATTACCGTCAGGAAGCTTTTGATAATGCCGAAGCCTTAACTGCAAAACTGCTTACGAATATGTCCGGGGATAGTTACCGCAAAGAACTGTTGCGCTTAACCGCGGCTATTGCCAGGAAAAAGGGTGAAGTTTTCGAAGCCGCTGGCAGGTTGAAAGAGTATATCACTCTCTATCCGCAGGATATAAGCGCCAGAACTGATTACCTGAAAATACTCTTTTCTATAAGGGATTACCGGGAAATTATTGAAGAGAGCGATCGCTTCTTTTATGATTTTCCCCTTATTTCAGAGCAGGATCTTTACGCGTTTATAATTACCAATTATCTGAATGGACTGGCCCGGGTAAGTGAAAAAAAATACTACGAGGCGGAGCAGTCACTGGCTCAGATTACTGAGCAGGGAGCGGCTGCTGCTGAACTCTCTCTAATCTATCCCTATTCGCTTTTCTACCGGGGCTGGGCATTTTTCCGGCTGGGGCAATATGAAAAAGCCGAAGAGCAGCTGCTTTTAATGTTGAATAATCCGGTAAATGAGCTGGTTAACCGCAGCTTATACCTGCTGGGATGGTGCCTCTTCAGCCGGGGAGAGTTCGCTGATGCTTCTAAATATTTTGCCCAGCTGGCAAAGACGAATACCGAGTATGCGCCCAGGGCGAGCTACCTGCAGGGCAAGAGCGCCCTGAAGCTGGGGCAGGAGGCTGAAGCCGCTCGTATTTTCAAGAATTTAATGACGGTAAGCCCGACCTCCGCTTATGCCGATGATGCTCTTTTTGAGTATGCAGGTATCCAGGCAGGCTCAGGAAAGCTGGCTGAAGCTTCGAACGCCTACCGTGAGCTGGTCCGCCGCTATCCGGAGAGTCCTTTAGCGGAAGAGGCCCTGTATAAACGGGGTGAGATGTATTTAGAGAAAGAGATGTATGAAGAGGCTAAAGGCGCCTTCTATGACTACCGCAAGGTTTTTCCTGATGGTGAATTGGCTGATGGAGCCCTTTATTGGGGGGGAGAGGCTTCCCTGAAGCTGGGTGAGAATTTCGGCGCTGTTCTCTACTGGGAAAAACTTATTGAAGCTTATCGGGAAAGTCCCTTCCGCGCCGCTGCTTTAAAAGAGAGCGCCGGGGTATATGCCGGCAGAGGAGACTATAAATATGCGCTGGATCTGTTAAAGAGGCTGATTGAAGAATACCCGGCCGAGGCAAGGGCGGCCCAGGCTGAACAGCGGGCCGAAGAACTCAAATATTTGCTTCAGGGTCTGACCGACAGGGAAGCAGCTCTATCCGCACTGATCGGTAGAGAGGGAGGGGCTAAAACCAGGAAAGGACGGGAAGCCATGATAGAGCTGGCCCGTCTCTATATCTATGAAGGTGGCAACCGTACAGATTTTGCCTTTCAGATGCTGGAAAGGGTCATTGAGAAGGAAGATAAAGAGAGCGCTGCTACAGCTCAGTTCCTGATAGGGGAGTTCTATTATCGACGCGGCGAGCTGATCAAAGCGGCGGGCGAGTTTTTACAGGCTGCTTTTCTTTATCCGGAGGGACCTGATCTCATGGCTGCCTCTATTTTCAGAGCAGCAGAGATGATGAGCCTGGCGGGAAAAGAGCGGGAGGTAAGAGAATTGGTGGAACGGCTGGATAAAAACTTTCCGGATTCACAATGGACTGAAGAGGGCAGAAAGCTCCTTAAGAAGGGGGATGGCTGATGAAGGTTCTTTTTATTCTATGCCTGCTGGTGACTCAGCTCTCTGCCGAGGCAATTGAACCGGAAGAACCCGATATTGTACTGCCTGAAGTAATCCTGCAGGTGGCGGACCTGGTGGTGGAGAATGTGGAAGCAGAGCTGCCTGAAGAGGCAGACCTTTTCCCGCCGGAGCGGGAGGCGCCATTGCCGGAAGAGGGAGAGCTGACTGTTGAAGAGCCGGTAATGCCCCTGTCTGCGCCGTCAGGAATAGAAGAATCTATGCCGGCCACTGAGCCGGGGTTGATAGCTGAAGGTATTCTGGGAGCCGGGAGCCTGAACCATCTTTACAGCTCAATCTCTCTTTACCAGATGGGCGTTGAACCGCGCTTCAAGTTGAAATTTCTTCATGAGACGATTGATGGTTTTGCCGGCCACGACCAGGGATCCGGTTATAATTTCCGTGAAGATTTTCTTTGGGGCGGAGTGAAATTTGAGCCGGGTGATCTGTCACTGGAATACTCAGGGGAATTCCACGATATTGAAAAGGGTTTTCAGGGAAAGGGCAATTTCACCTCCCGCATCTTTCGTGCCGGGCAGGGTAGAGTAGAAGCTGAATACCCGCTGGGGGAGCGCCTGTGGCTGCTGGGCAATATTCAAGCCGGTTTTTTCTCCAGGCTTTTAACCGGCTCTAATGTAGAGGAAACCACCGAGATCCTGGCTGCTCCTGAGATCAGTCTTGAGTTAAGGCTGGAAAAAGGCCTGCTGGGACTTAGTTCCCGCTATAAATATGGCTCCCTGATGGATAATGATGAAAGCGTGGTAACTCGCCTGGAGCTTGAGGGATATTTCGGAGTTGATTTTCAACCCCAGTTGCGGGTTGAGGGCAGCGGCGGTTGGTTTTGGAGCGAAGCGCTGGGAAACCTCTTCCCCTTTGCTCTAGATCTTTCGGGCGCGCTCTTTGATCTTTTGAGTTTCCGTTTGAGCGGCGGCTACCATATTGAGCATATTGATCACCGGTTGATATTTGAGGATTATGACCTGGTCGAAACCCCTGAAAGTTTAAGAGATAATCACGGCTGGTATAGTGATTTGAATCTTTCCTACAGTCTTTCACCGCAGCTTTCGCTGCTTGGCGGTGGTAATCTATCCTGGAATAGTGCTATGATCGATCCCGATGAAGTTACCGGTATTGATCCGGCAAGCGGGCTCTTTCCTTTCAGGCAGGTGGATGCGGATAGGTTCTCTTCCCGGATCGGCCTTCGCTGGCATCCTTTAAGCGTGCTTGGGTTAAGCGCCAACTGGGAAATGGAGTGGCGCGACCATCCGGGTTTCACTCCCCAATACAAGATCCGGCTGGAAGCTGAAGTCAAGGAAAGGCTGGGCAAATGGGGCGGCAATGGCTACCTGCAGCAGCAGGACTGGCCGGGCTCCCAACTGCCGCTGATGGGAATAAGCGGCTTCTATAAACTATCCGGTACTATCAAATTGATTTTGGAAATTGAAGATATACTGGCACTCTTTCAAAACGATCCCCGTACCATCTGGTATCCCTACCAGGAACCCGGTTTTTACGGGATTGTCAAGGTGCAGATTTCACTTTAAGGAGCGGAAAATGCTGGAATTATTACAGAAGGGCGGCATAATTATGGGATTCATCATTCTGCTTTCCCTGATCGCCGCGGTTATTATAATTGAACGTTTAATCTATTTTCGCCGTATCAGGGTAGATGAAGAAACCCTGATTAACCGTTTAAAAGCAACCCTGCAGAAAGGATATCATGATGAGGCGCTCTCTATTTGTGAAAGTAATCCGGCGCCCATAACCAATCTGATGAGGGTGGGGATTGAATATCGCAAATTTCCCAAGCGGGAAATCAGGGAAGCGATCCTTGATGCGGCTAACCTGGAAATACCTAAACTGGAGCGCTATCTCTCAGCCCTGGGAACTATTGCCCATATTACGCCCCTGCTTGGTCTTCTGGGCACGGTAACCGGAAATATCCGCGCCTTCGGCGTGCTGGGCAGTTTCGGTTCGGTTGGCGACCCCGGTTTACTGGCCAAGGGTATTTCTGAAGCCCTGCTTACTACGGCTGCAGGAATTATTGTTTCCCTGCCGGCAATTACTTTCTACAACTACCTGGTAAACAAGGTGAATCATATGATTATCCGTTTAGAGAACCGGGTAAATGATATGGTGCTGCTGCTGAAAGGAGCGGATTAAATGCAGTTCCGAAGAAGGTTGAAGCCGCAGGTTAATGTGAATCTCGTTCCCATGATAGATGTAGTCTTTCAATTGGTAATCTTTTTTATGGTTTCCAGCACCTTCATTCTCACCCCGGGAATCACCATTATCTTCCCGGCATCCACTACCTCGGAACCGGTGGCAATGAGTAAAATAGTGGTAACTGTAGTCTCCCGCGAGGAGGTATATTTCAATAAGGAGAAGTACGGAATCCGGGAGCTGGATGAGAAACTCTCAAGCATTACCGAGGAAGAACGCAGCGGCATAAAAACAGTGGTTCTGGAAGGCGACAGGGGAATATCCTACAGCCTGCTGATTGAGGTTCTGGACCTGCTGCGGCGTAACGGTTTTAAAGGCATCAATCTCCGTACCCGGGAGATCAGGGGTTAGGGTTGTGACCTACCGGGAGCGGGAGCGCATAACCGTAAGTTTTCTGATTGCTCTGTCCATTCACCTGTTGCTCTTCCTGGTCTTACAGCTGGTTGTCAAGTTTGAGGAGAGCAGGATTCGGGATTATTCCGGCCCCCTCTTTGTGTGGATTGAAAGTGAGGCGGTTCCCACTATCCGGAGCAAGCCGGCAGAGGAGAAGCAGATAGAAAGGGTGGTTGAGCAGAGGCCGGCACAGTCCCGCGAGCAGCCTGCTGCAGCGGAAATAAGGCCTGAGATTACCAGGCCGAAGCAAAGAGTTGATAGTCCCCTGCCTGAGTGGTCGGCAGTGAAGCCGCCGGGCGAGGTGATTCCCGAAATTACTGCTCCGGTAGAAACGGTGCCATCGGTACCCTGGCCGCCCGATGAGCCCGAAGAGGTGGTGCCGCCGCCTTCTCCGCCTCCAGCGCCGGTGGTAAAGCCTCTACCTGCTGATGAATATTCGCCTCTGGTGGCGCTGGATCAGCTAGACCGCGCCCTGGCCGAACGGCAGGGTGACGGAGATTCTTCAGAGGTTGCAGCAGAGACGCCTGCCGGTGAAACCCGGCCCGATGATGGCGAATCAGCACTACGGCCGGCTGAGCCGGATGAGAGCGGTTTTGTAATTGAGTGGGAGGATCCGGCTGCCGGGCGGGAAGCGGTAAGCATGGTACTGCCCAGGATCCCCCAGTGGGTCTCGGAAAAGGGGCTGCGGCTTAAGGTGGTGGTTGCCTTTGTGTTAACACCCCAGGGCATACTATCCGCTGTGCACGTGGAAGAAACTTCAGGGTGGAGTGATGTCGATGCTGCAGTGCTGGAAGCGGTGCGCAAGTGGAAGTTCAAGGCGGTAATGAGTGACCGGCAGGTTCGCGGCCGCCTGCCTTACAGGATAATACCCAAGTGAAATTATTTTAATCTAAATTGCATCATTTTCAAAAGGATTTCTCATTAGCCGACTGAAGCATGGAGTGCAGCAGCACATTGGTGCCGGCTTCACAATGCTCCCAGGTTGTATTCTCAATCTCAACATGGCTGCGGCCGCCGATGCTGGGAACAAAGATCATGGCGGTTGGGGCTATCTGATTCATATAACTCGCGTCATGGCCGGCGCCGCTTACCATGTGAAGCTTTGAATAGCCAAGCATGTCGGCAACATCGAGTACCCTCTGCACCAGTTTGCCGTTAAAGGGCGCGTGCTCCACTCTCCAGGTTTCTTCGATGCGTATGGGACAGCCCCTGGCCTGGGCAATAGCCTTGAAATCCTTGCTTAAGCTTTCCCAGGAGCGAAAAGCCAGATCATCATCCCAGGAGCGAATATCCACGGTAAAGTGAACTTTATCAGGTATTATATTGCGGGAGTTGGGATAGTTCTGGATCTCACCCACGGTGGCCACCGTATTGCCTCCCATTTCACCGGGCAGGTAATTCACCTTCAGGATCATTTCCGCGGCCGCACAGAGGGCATCATTCCTTCCTTCCATTGGAGTGGGGCCCACCTGATTGGCCGTGCCTTCAAGATAGATATCATACCAGTGCAGGCAAACTATGCCTTTGGGAGCGCCTATGACCTTGCCTTCATGCTCAAGGATGGGACCCTGCTCAATGTGGTATTCATAATAGGCGTGCATCGGCCATTTTTTAGCGGCAAGCTTTCCCCGGTAGCCGATACGCTCCAGCTCATCGACAAATTTTTTGCCCTGGATATCAGTGCGGGAATAGGCCCAATCCCTCTCCAGCGCTCCGGCCCAGACACCGGAGGCTACCATGGCCGGGGAGAAGCGGGAGCCCTCTTCATTGGTCCAGTCAACAATCACTAAAGGACGTTCCGTTTCAATGTTATTTTCATGTAAGGTTCTTAAAACCTCCAGAGGAGCCATGACCCCCAGGATGCCGTCAAAACGCCCGCCCTTAGGTTGCGAATCTACATGAGAACCGCTCATCACCGGCTCCAGATCATTATTCCTGCCAGTGCGCCTGCCGAAGATATTGCCCATTTCATCGATTGTCACCTCAAGGTCAATCTCTTTCAGCCATTTGACAAAGAGGTCCCTGGCCTGTTTGTCTTCATCTGTCAGGGTCAGCCGCTGTACGCCGCCGCCGGGTGTGGCGCCGATTTTGGCCATCTCCTCTAAAGTACTTTGCAGACGTTTGCCATTTACCCTTAAATTATTCTGATCCATAGCACTGCCTCCATTTTGTAATTCTGCTCCCTGTAAAAGGGGAGTACCTCCACAATTATTCATTATTGCTACTATTTGTTATACTCAAGAATTCCATTCTTATGCAAGTTAACCAGATGAAAATTACTAACTGATGGATTATAATAACAATGAGTTTTTTATGACGAAGCTGTTTTTTCTATTAATGGTTTCATGTTTTATTGCTTATCCTCTTTTGGCAGAAAAAAACAGGATACTGAGGCTCACTTTCTTAGGTGATATTATGGCCCATACTGCGAACTATTTAGTGCAGGACTATCACTCCATCTACAACCGGGTAAAAGATGTTCTCCTTGAAGATGATCTGACCTTTGCCAACCTGGAATTCACAATTGACGATTCCCGTCCCTATTCCTCTTATCCGCGCTTTAACGTGCACAGCGACTATGTGCAGGCAGCCATAAATTGCGGGGTTGATGTTTTTTCTTTAGCTAATAACCACAGTTTTGACCTGGGTTCAGAGGGGGTGCTGCAGACCCTGCTTGCAAGCTACCGGCTTAGCGCGGCAGCCGGCAGGGATGTATGGTTTTCCGGGATACGGGGTAATATAAAACAGGATTTTGAGCCGGAGATAATAAATATTGGCGGTTTTAGAATAGGTTTTCTTGCTGTTACTCAATTATCCAACCTTTACCAGCCCTTTCACTATATACATGCGGTAAATTACCTGGATAGAAGGGAAGTTGACTCCTTTCTTGAATATTTAAGAGAAGAGGTTTCCGGTTTTGAGCTTTTTATTCTTTCCTACCATGGGGGCAGGGAATATTCCCTGACACCCGAGCCGGAGAAACTGCGCTTTTTCAGAGAGCTTGTGGCAGCGGGGGTTCATATTGTCTATGGCCATCATCCCCATGTAATGCAGCCGGTGGAGCTGGTAAAGGTGGGGGAGAGGAATGGGGTGATCATCCCTTCAGCAGGCAACTTCATTTCAGCCATGACCAGAGACATCGATCCGGGTATGGCCAATGACCCCATAGCCTTTACCGGAGACTCTGCCCTCTTTACCGTTGAGGTAGGTTTCGACCAGGGTGAAGCTACAGTTTTAAGGGTGAACCCGCTTTTTATCAGTAACCGCTTAAATGAGAATGGAGAGATTGTTGTGGACAAGTTGGAGAGGCTTGAGGAAGAGCAACAGGAAGGCGGCTGGTCCCGCTACTATAAGGAGAGGCACCGCATTTTAACCGAGTTGTTTATTATAAAAGAAAATTAACCCTCACGGGTTCAATGTGCTGCCGGGGGGATTAAAATTATTGTTTCAGGGGGCGGCGTTTCTTAAAGCGAGTTATGGGAATAGGCTGCAAGGTATCAAAGCGCAGGGCTACCTGTTCGGGGGCGTGGGCATCGGAGCCGCTGATAAGGAGCAGGCCTTTATCTACCAGTATTTCAATTATCTCGGGGGCTGGGTAGGGCTCTCCGATTGCCTTACGAAAGCCTGAGGTGTTAATCTCAAAGCCCACACCCTTCCGGCTGCAGAGGTCGATTATCTCCTCCACATCTTCCCGGTTTGTTTCCAGTACCGGAGCGCCGGGTTGTTTGATCAGATCAAAGTGAGCCACAATATCAAATAAGCCGGTATTGATTCCCCTTTTTAAGGCCTGGAAATAGTCATGGTAAATATGTGAAAGGGGCCGTCCCGGAAAGTCAAAGTTGAATACCCAGTTGCCCTGCGGCCAGCCGGCGATGAAATGGATGGAAATAAGCACCAGGTCGAAGGAATAGGAAGAGAGAAAGTTTTCCAGGTATTCCTCATAACCTTCATAGTAATCAGCCTCTAAACCGGTGAGAATAACCATATTGGGGTATTCCTTTTTCAGCTTATCGATCTCTGCAAGGTAAATGTCCATATCGGCCGGCTCCATACGAAGGTTGCGGCCGTAAAAATCCGGCATTGGTATATGTGGTGTGAAACAGACCTCTTTGATTCCCTTTGCAGCCGCGGCTTCAATATACTCCGCCATCTCTCCTGTGGCGTGGCGGCAGAGCCTGGTGTGAAGATGATAGTCAACCATAAGCTAAAACTAATAATCTATTTTCCAGGCAGCTGTCAAGGGGCGCTGAGGTAGTGAAACATAATCGTTAATAATTTTCTTACCGGAATGTATAGAGCTGAGAGAGTAAAATATGAACAATCTGGATTATCAGCAGGAAAATGCAAAATCCATTTGAAAATCGCTCAGTTTAGGTTAAGATTATTTATGGACATACGGTTTAAAGAAAGATTCGATTGAAGCAAATGTGGAGCTACAATATAATAAAATTTGTCAACGCAATAATAGGGTTATATTAGGAAAAATATGAACACAACAGCTATCACCGAAAGAATACGAATGCTTGTTAAGCAACTAAAGCAATCCGCTGTCCATACCAGGCTCATCCTTGTGGTAGCGCCCCACAATTCGGGAAAAACCAAACTGCTCATGCAGCTTTCTGAGGCATTCGCTATGCCGCGTATCAACCTGAATCTTGAGCTCAGCAAGCTCCTGATTGACATACCCGCAAAGCGAAGATCTTCCAGGGTGGATTCCTTTGTCACCGATATTGTTAAAGGCTCTGATACTGATGGAAGGGGAGTCATCCTGGACAACATAGAGCTGCTTTTTGCCATCGAGCTTCAAATCGCTCCTCTCCGCCTGTTCGAAAAGATAGGACGGAACTACTTGCTGATCGTTTCCTGGCCGGGAAAGGTACATGGAAAGACCCTGACCTATGCAGAGCCGGGTCACGGCGAATATAGGCACTATCCGGACGTCGACTGTCCAATCATTGATCCACTCGAGGATTTAAAATCGTGATATCAAATAGATTCGGCATGATACTTGCCAATAATATTTTGAACTCAAAGGACATTGGAGAAGAGCGATGAAATACAATGAGCTAATCCGTTTCGATCCCATTGAAACCGTTATTCAGTTGCGGGATGCGGATAAAAAGGATATCGCACGAAGTCTTGTCTCTACCTACGTAATTTCAGACGAGATGGCGGACAAGCTTGTTAATCTGGCAATTCCGAATATCCAGTTCACTCAACCCACGGATAACAAGGCGATGTTGGTGGTGGGAAATTACGGAACAGGGAAATCCCACCTGATGTCCGTGATTTCCGGAATCGCTGAAGATGGTGCTTTAGCGGATGCACTTACTGATGAGCAGGTGACAATGGCAGCGGGAAAAATATCGGGAAAGTTCAAGGTACTTCGTATTGAGATCGGAGCTGTGACCAGGTCGTTGCGTGATATTATTACCGGTGAGCTGGAAGAGTTCTTAGAGACCATAGGGATAAAATACTCCTTTCCATCCGCCCAGGACATTGCCTCAAATAAGCCGGCTTTCGAAGCCATGATGGCGGCGTTCCAGAAGAAGTATCCTGACAAGGGTCTCTTTCTGGTTGTAGATGAGCTTCTTGATTACTTACGAAGCCGAAAAGAGCATTCGATAATTTTAGACCTTAACTTTCTTCGGGAAATCGGAGAAGTATGCAAGGACCTTCGCTTCCGTTTCATTGCTGGAGTGCAGGAGGCGATTTTCGATAGCCCCCGATTTGCCTTCGTGGCTGACACGTTGCGTCGGGTAAAAGACCGTTTTGAACAGCTCTTGATTGTTCGAAATGATGTCAAATATGTTGTCACCCACCGGCTCCTGAAAAAGAACAAAGAGCAAAAGGCAAGAATACGGGAGTATCTGGAACCTTTTGCCAGGTTCTACGGAAACTTGAATGAACGGATGGATGAGTTCGTGGAACTGTTTCCGGTACACCCCGATTACATCAGTACCTTTGAGCGCGTTACCGTAGCTGAGAAACGGGAAATCCTGAAGTCGCTCTCCATAGCGATGCGCAAGATATTGAAGGACGATGTTCCCAAAAAATATCCGGGACTCATTAGCTATGACGGGTACTGGAACATACTGAAAGAGAATCCCTCCTTCCGATCTGTTTCAGATATCAAGGCAGTCATCGAATGCAGCAGAGTTCTGGAGGATAAGGTCAATCAGGTTTTCACCCGTCCCCAGTATCGTGACATGGCCATTCGCATTATCCATGGTCTCTCGGTTCACCGGCTGACCACAGCCGGAATCGACATGCCTATCGGAGCTACCCCTGAGGAGCTGCGGGATACCCTATGTCTATATCAACCCGGGATAGAAGAGATGGGCGGCGAGGCTGCGGATGATCTTCTGACTCAAGTAGAAACGGTCTTAAAGGAGATACACAAAACGGTTAGCGGTCAGTTTATTTCCTCGAACAAAGAGAATCGGCAGTATTATCTCGACTTGAAGAAAACCGAGGATTTCGATGCCCTTATCGAAAAGAAAGCCGAGTCCCTCGAAGGCTTTCAATTGGATCAGTACTATTTCAGCGTATTGAGGCAAACCCTGGAGCTCAAAGACCAAACGTATGTGTCCGGATATAAAATCTGGGAGCACGAGCTGGAGTGGTTGTCGCATCGGGTAACCCGAAGAGGCTATCTTTTCTTCGGATCCCCTAACGAACGTTCCACGGCAGTTCCTCCGAGGGAGTTCTATTTGTACTTCATACAGCCCAATGATCCTCCATCGTTTAAAGATGAAAAAAACGCTGATGAGCTATTCTTCCGTTTGACCGGAGCTGATGATGAGTTTAATCGCATTCTTAAAAACTATGCCGGTACGATGGAGCTGTCTCTGACTTCCTCAGGGCAATCAAAAGCCACTTACCAGGCGAAAGGCATCCAACTATCCAGGGAAATGGCCGGATGGCTGCAGAACAAAATGATGCGCGCTTATGAGGTGACCTATCAAGGTCAAACCAAACCACTTATCGAATGGATCAAAGGGAAAGTACCGGCACAGCAACAGGAAAACATCAGAGACATCGTTAATGCCGCAGGATCGGTTTGTTTTGAAATTAACTTCCAGGACGCCGCACAGGAATATCCTGAGTTCTCCATTCTCATCACCGATGAGAATCGCGAGCAAGCTGCTCAGGAAGCAATACGGGCAATCGCCGGCCCCCAACGAAGCAAACAGGGAACCGCTGTGTTGGATGCACTCCAGCTTCTTGAGGGTGACAAATTGGCTGCCTGTCAATCTAAGTACGCGAAATACATCCTCGATATTCTCAACAGCAAGTCAGGAGCGGACACCGTTGTGAATCGCTCCGAATTGATTCAAGACGAGCTTGGTGTGGAGTTTTTGAATCCACAGAAGTATCGCCTGGAGCCGGAATGGGTAGTCGTCCTGCTGTCAGCGCTGATCTACACCGGGGATATTGTTCTGTCAATTCCTGGAAATACGATTGATGCTTCGAACTTCTCTACACTTATCGGAACAAGCCTGGAAGATCTTATCAACTTCAAATACATAAAGAAGCCAAAGGAGTGGAACCTGCCCGGCCTGCGCGCTCTGTTCGAATTGCTGGGACTTCCGCAAGGGCAGGCGGACCTGGTGGCAGTTGGAAATGACGATGTGGTCAAACAGCTGCAGACGAATCTTACGGTTACGGTAAATGATCTGGTCATGGCCCGGCAGGAGCTTCAAACAGGTATAACCCTATGGGGGATAGATATTCTCAGTGCCACAGAAACGGTATTGTTGAGAACAAAGCTGGATCAAACCAAGGCCTTTCTGGAACCTCTTCAAGCATTTAATACAACCGGGAAATTCAAGAACTTCCGTTACGGGGAAAGCGAGGTAAATAAGTTTCGGGAGGGTATGGATGCGCTCAAAGAAATAAAGCTTCTGAAATCCCTTATTGGGAACCTCGATCCTCTGGCCAATTATCTTCGTACTTCGGAAGCTGTGATGCCGGAGATCGATCCGTGGGTGAAAAAAGTCGCTGAGGTTCGGGAGAGAATATCCAGGGATTTGAAGGATCCCGAAAAAAGAAGTGACGGAGCATTATCTCAACAGATGATTCAAATTCTGAATAATCTCAAAAAGAGTTATGTTGAAAATTATCTGAAACGTCACCGAAAAGCCCGTTTGAACGCTGAAGAAGACAAACGAAAGCAGAAGCTTATGAAAGATTTTCGCCTTAAAGAGCTTCGAAAACTTTCTACAATTGAGCTAATGCCTCACCAGAGTTTGACGAGCTTCCAAAACAAGCTTGCTGGATTAAAGAGCTGTTTTCAGTTGACCGGTTCAGAACTAGCATCAAACCCGGTATGTCGTGACTGCGGTTTCAAACCCATTCAAGAAGAACAGGCAATGGCGGGAAGCGAAATGCTGAAACAGCTGGATGAAGAGCTCGATAGGCTCCATCAGTCATGGGTGAAATCGCTTCTTTCCAATCTCGAGGACCCGACAGTCCAGGAGAAGATGGAGTTGCTAAAGAAAGGGAATCGAGAGAAAGTAGTGGGATTCTTGAAGAGCAAAATATTGCCGGATGATCTTTCCGATGAGTTCCTTAAGGCCATTCAAGAAGCCTTGTCCGGATTGAGCAAGATTGTCATTAATTCAGATGAACTCAAGAAAGCTCTATACCCGGAAGGGTCACCTGCGACACCAAAAGAACTGAAGGAGCGTTTCTCCAGCTATTTGAATCACCTTATGGTTGGCAAAGATCAGGATAAGGTTCGAATTGTGATAGAGTAATGCGATGACAAAAGCCGAGCTTGTCGAGCGCCTCAAAGGCTACGAGTGGAACGATATCGAGTTTAAACGGGCACAGCACGGAGTGCCTGTAGACGCTTACAGATCCGTATCTGCCTTTGCCAATACCGCAGGGGGTTGGCTCATATTCGGTATTAAACAGGAGAAAGGGCAGTTTACTGTTTCCGGCGTTGAGGATGTCGACAAGATTCAGAATGATTTCCTGAGCTGTTTACGAGCTGGCGGCAAACTTAATAGGGCGATCGATGTTCGCGGAGAGCTTTTCGAGATCGAGGACAAGAGCGTTTTGGCTTTCTTTGTTCCAGAGTTACCACGATCGGAAAAACCGGTCTATCTAAAAGGGGATCCTCGTCAATCCTATATTCGTAGGGGTGGAGGCGATGAACGGTGTACGCCCAGAGAACTGGAAAGATTCCTGCGAGACAGTGCAACCCTGCCGTTTGATAGTGAGACAATCGAGGATTTGGATCCAATAAAATTCTTGGATGATAAAGCCCTGGCCTGGTATCGCCGGATATACAATGAGCGGGAACCGGGCCGACATGAAATGCTAGACGATCAGGAGTTTCTTCGCGAGTGGGGTTTTGTGGTCGAGGCAGGCAGTATGCTCGCTGTAACCCGGAGCGCGTTGCTATTATTCGGTAAAGCTCGTTACGTGCGACATTGGTTGCCCCGTCCAGTTGTAGATTTTCAAATAATTCGAGAACGATTTGAGGAGTGGATGCCTGCTCGGCGGTGGGCAGACAGGATTGTGGTGGAGGATAACATCATCCACGTTTGGCTTGCTGTTGTTGAGCGCTATATGCGACATGCCGATCGGCCCTTTGAGATTGATGCTGCGACGCTTCGTCGTCATGACCAGCCGCCGGACTACATAAGCTTCCGGGAAGCCGCAATCAATCTCCTGATTCATCAGGATTATGGCGATACCGGGCGTCATGCTCAGATCCAGATCTTTCTGGATAGAACCCGATTTTGGAATCCTGGAGATGCATTTGGTACTCTCGACCAGCTTCTGGACCCTGGGGCTAAAGAGCTACGCAATCCAAATCTTGTCAGTGCATTTCGAAGAATTGGCTTGAGCGACCAGGCTGGAACTGGAATTAGAGCGATATATAGCAACTGGCGTCAGCTTGGCCACGTTCCTCCTCAAATGAATAATCAGAAGGCGGAGAAAGCCTTTGAATTGACGTTATTAAAAGAGCCTATCGTAACGGAGAATCAAAAGAGATTTCAGAGCCAACTCGGTGTACGACTTGGTGATTTGGAAGCGGAGGTATTCTCCTTTGCCTGCCAGAAAGACCAAATTACTGTAACAGACGTACGGGCAATTGGCGGAAAGAGCACCACAGATGCTTGTGCTATCCTGGATCACCTTGTTGTTCAAAAGCTCCTGGAACCTTTGGATCCAGGAAAGATTTACACAATGTCATCCCATTTGCGGCAGAGATATCCGGTGACTCTGCCTTCTGGCAGGGCAGAGTCAAGGCAGAGTGAGGGCAGAGTCGAGGCAGGGTCACTTTCGGAAAAGGTCCTTCAGAATCTGGTTTCCGGGGGTCTCAGCAAAAGTGAAATCGCAGAGTCTGTTGGTAAGGAAAAGGTGTATGGTCAACTGAACAATGCGGTGCGTACTCTGCTTGAACAAGGCCTGATCGAATACACCAGGCCGGATAAGCCGCAGAGCCGTCTGCAGAAATATCGCCTTACAGAGAGCGGCAGATATATCGTATCCAAAAAGAAGGTGTAAAGACAAGAAAATGGGAAAACAAAAACCATCGGGAAGTCCCTCGGAAAGACTATTTGCTGATGATCAAAAGGATCTTTTTGAAAAATCCTACGAAGAGAAGCTTCAGGCAGAAAAAAACAAGCCGGTAGAATGCCTGGGAATGACCTTTCCGAATGACGAAGAACGGCGCAAGTACTTCCTGGAGAAGTTACGTGAGAAACTCAAAGACCCGGAGTTCCGCAAGATCGAAGGCTTTCCTATCGGTTCAGATGAGGATATCCTGGCCTTATCCGACCCACCGTACTACACCGCTTGTCCGAACCCGTTTATAGAGGATTTCATCAAACAGTACGGAAAGCCGTATGACGAGGATACAGACAATTACCGGCGCGAGCCCTTTGCTGCGGATGTGAGTGAAGGGAAGAACGACCCAATCTATAATGCCCACTCCTACCACACCAAGGTGCCTCACAAGGCGATCATGCGGTACCTCCTCCATTATACCGAACCGGGGGATGTTGTCTTTGATGGTTTTTGCGGCACGGGGATGACGGGGGTCGCAGCTCAGCTATGTGGCGATTGGGCAACGGTAGAATCGCTTGGTTACCAGGTCAAGCCAGAGGGGACGATTTTGCGCCAGGAAACTGATGAAAATGGAAAGAGCGTGTGGGTTGTTTTCTCCAAACTTGGACGGCGCCGGGCCGTTCTGAACGATCTATCCCCGGCGGCGACATTCATTGCTTACAACTACAACACACCGGTTGATGTTGCCGCTTTTGAACGGGAAGCAAAGCGTATTCTGAAGGAGGTCGAGGAAGAATGCGGCTGGATGTATGAGACTATTCATACGGACGGCAAGATCAAAGGCCCCATCAACTATACCGTCTGGTCAGACGTGTTTGTCTGCCCCGAATGCGCTGGAGAAGTGGTCTTTTGGGATACGGCAGTGGACAAGGAGGTAGGCAAAGTTAAGGATGAGTTCCCATGCCCGCATTGCAGCTCATCACTAAGCAAAAGAAACGTAGAGCGTGCTTGGATCACAAGATATGATGATTCCATCAACCAGACTATCAAACAAACGAAGAGAGTGCCGGTACTAATTAACTATACGGTCAACAAGAAACGTTTTGAAAAGGTGTCTGATAAACTGGACATAGAACTAATCAACAAGATAAATGAATCAACGATCCCATTTTGGTTTCCCACAACAAGTGTTCCCAAAGGAGACAAAACCGGGGAGCCTTTGCGAATAGGTATTACCCATGTTCATCATTTCTACACAAGAAGAAACTTATGGGTAATATCGGCGTTGTGGGAGGCTCTTAGGCATATACCGTTGGGAGGGTTAGTGATAACGTCTGTCTTAATAAAGACAGCTAGCTTGCTCCATAATATTGGATTTAAGAATGGAAGAATAAACTTAGCCGGCGCACTTCCCAACGCTCTATTTATCCCTAGTGTCATTGCGGAAAGGAACCTTTTCGAACTGGTTAGTGGCAAAGTAGATGATTTTGTCAGAGCTAGACTTGAAAGAATAAAGATAGGACAGATATCAACAACATCTTCTTTGGGATCTGAAAATTTCAAGTTACAGTCACAAGACAAGGTTGACTACATTTTTGTCGACCCGCCATTTGGCTCAAATCTTCACTATTCTGAACTCAGCCTTATCTGGGAAGCCTGGTTAAATGTTCTTACAAATAATGCTTCCGAAGCCATTGAGAACAAAACTCAAGGGAAAGATATAGAAGAATATCGCCAATTGATGACAAACTGTTTCAAACAGGCCTTTGAGATATTGAAGCCAGGTCGATGGATGACAGTTGAGTTTTCGAATACGAAGGCTGCAGTTTGGAACAATATTCAATCTGCCCTAACTCAAGCGGGCTTCGTTGTTGCGAATGTGTCAGCGTTAAATAAGGGGCAAGGTACATTCAACTCGCAGACAAATCCAACGTCTGTGAAACAAGATCTAATTATCTCAGCCTACAAACCAAACGGAGGATTTGAAGAACGATTCCTGAACGAAGCCACCACAGAAGAAGGCGTCTGGGATTTTATCCGAACCCATTTGAAATATCTGTCTGTTATCAAAAAGCAAGGCAGTAAACTTGTTCCTGTACCTGAACGCGATCCTCGTATCCTCTTCGATCAGATGGTAGCTTACTATGTCCGTAAAGGATATCCGGTTCCCATATCCAGCCAGGAATTTCAACTGGGATTAGTTCAACGTTTTTCTGAACGCGAAGGTATGTATTTCCTACCCGACCAGGCGGCCGAGTACGACAAGAAGCGCATGACGGTCAAGGAGGTACTACAGCTTCAGCTCTTCGTCAAGGATGAGGCTACAGCCATCCAATGGCTAAAGCAGCAGCTCACCAAGAAACCACAAACCTTTCAAGACCTACATCCGCAATTTCTCAGGGAGATCGGTGGTTGGCAAAAGAACGAGAAAATGCTTGAGCTTGATGAACTTTTGGAACAGAACTTCCTGCGCTACGATGGCAAGGGTGAGGTACCGAGCCAAATTCACAGTTATCTTTCGACAAACTTCAAGGAGTTACGGAACCTGCCTAAGGATAACGAAGACCTCCGCAGGAAAGCAAAGGATCGCTGGTACGTACCGGATCCGAACAGGGCTGGAGACCTGGAGAAGCTTCGTGAACGGGCTTTACTTCGAGAATTCAATGATTACTGCGATAGCAAGCAAAAGCGGTTGAAAGTTTTCCGACTCGAAGCCGTCCGCGCCGGGTTTAAAAAGGCATGGCAGGATCGTAACTATGTCACCATTATCGATGTGGCTAAAAAGATACCCGACAACATTCTTCAAGAAGACCCAAAGCTCCTAATGTGGTACGACCAGGCGCTCACGCGTACCGGAGACGAGGCATGAGCACGCATCTTTCTGAAAGGCTGGTTTGGCACCGGGGATTATAAGGAGATTGCTTTGCAGACGTGGCGTGATAAGATAAGTAAAATTTTTGCCCCTCATACGCAAATCCCGGTTCTTGCCATTGATCCTGATTCGCTTCTTTCAGAAGAGAAGCTCAATCTTGACATCCGTTCCAAAGGTTTTGAGATCATCCCTTTTGAGGAGACCACCGCGTTCCGTCTGGTTTATGAATCGAAATATCGTGAACAAACCGACCGTGGGGAAGAGATCGATCTCTTGATTCTCGTTCAGAGTACGGAGCTGGAGCAACACAATATTCCGTTTGATGTAACTGTTAAATGCAAGAAAGTATCCATTCGCGGTAGTGATCTATTATACCAGCTGAGTCCGACCGTTGTATCGGAACTCGGCGCTCAATTCTTTGATGAAATAGAGGAGGCGTTATCTCAGCATCAACCTCCGAAGCTGGGGGAAAAAGATACCAGGGAATTCATTTTAAAGAATATTTTTGATGTTGATGTTCAATCGATTAATGACACAGACAAACTTTTTCGATTTCTTATTCGGTACCACTACCGAGGTAAGAAATTACCTCCAGTTCTCGAAGAGTATTTACTTGAGGTTCTAAACGGCAAATCACTGTGGCAGGAGTGGCCCCTCGATATCCTCGTACATTCCGACTCAGCTTTCTACACGTTCTTGCAGGAAAGATGGCCGCTCTTTCTTGAGAGATCGTCGGGTCAAATTGATGAGTCTAAATACGAGCTTCAATATCCCGGTCCACTGATCCTCCCCTTTGACCAGATAGATGTTAGAGTCTATGTAGATAACCTTTTCAATGAAGGACTGCTGGATCCGGTTCCTCATTCAAAACAAATCGACAGTTCACATCAATGGGCAAATGTAGGAATATTGGCACCCGAGACAATAAAGAAATCTTTCAAGCTGAATAGAATCATTCCCGCTGCAGTCAAGGAAGTACCCGGCCCTGAAGCCCATTATGCCGAATGGATTCGCTTCGCTTTTCGATGGGCGGAGATACAGCGATTATTGTTTGGAGCCAATCAGGAAGAAACTTCGGAGATTATGTTGTCTGTTCAGTCTCTGCAAGAACAAATCGACCAGAGCTTTCATGTTTGGATCGATCGGTATTACGGGGGTCTTTATAGTCAACCCGCCAATCCTCCGGTCATGGTACATCACATTCCACGATTCTTATCTCAAATAATCGATAAGAAACAGACCAACAAAGTCGCGCTTCTAGTTATCGACGGTCTATCTCTGGCTCAGTGGCTGGTGGTAAAAAATGAGATGATGAGTGAAGCCAGCGATTTCAGTTTCGACGAAACAGCTGTGTTTTCCTGGATTCCTACCACGACGAACGTATCAAGGCAGGCTCTTTTTTCTGGAAAATTGCCCATGCTGTTTTCTACCAGTATTCAGAATTTAACCAAAGAATCGGTGTTGTGGAAGCAATTCTGGAATGATCACGGATTGAATGAAGAAGATCTCCTCTATTTGAAAGTAAAAGGACAAAGCGAGGAGTTATCTATTATGGAAGATGAGTCTATGCATCCAAAACAACGAGTATTAGGAATTATCATCGGGAAAGTAGATCAAATCATGCACGGGATGAAGCTGGTATATTCGGGGATGATCAACCAGGTCCGTCAGTGGGCTTCAATGGGTTTTTTAAAGAATCTCTTGCTTCTCCTCCTGGAACATGATTTCAGTCTCTTTATTACGTCGGATCATGGGAATATCGAAGCTGAAGGGATAGGCCGTATATCGGAAGGTTCTCTCGCAGAAACACAGGGGCAGCGTGTGAGAGTATATTCAAACTCGGTGCTGCGAGACAAGACAAAAGGAAAGCATCCTGAGCTCGAAGAATGGCCCCAGATAGGACTGCCCGATGATTACTTGTGCTTGCTGCCGCCGAAGCGAAAAGCCTTTGTAAACTCCGGAGATTCAGTGGTAACCCATGGGGGCGCCTGTATCGAAGAAGTGATAGTACCATTCGTGAGCGTTAGCAGGAGGGGGAAAAAGTGAGCAATAACAAAAAAATCGGTTTTGATCGAAAAATTGAATTGAGCTGGCTGGAGGCAACGGCATATTGGACATCGCAGGGGCTGAGTAAGGACGATACTAATAAGAAACTATACGAATTGCTGGATGGCCGGTTATCCGATCAAGGCGAGCGCAGCACGAGAAAAAAGACTATCACAGTTTTACTACACATTTGGCAAGATATACCCGATTCACTGAGAGCTTTCAGGGATGAGGGTATTTCTCTCTACAAACGCTATTCAGGTAAGGAAAGCGTTGCACTGCACTGGGGTATGTGTTTGGCAACCTATCCATTTTTCCATAAGGCTGCTGAAGTAATCGGCAAGCTATTGGCACTTCAGAATTATGTTACTACTTCACAGGTGCATCGACGAATGAAAGAGGTCTACGGAGAAAGAAGCACATTGGTTTATGCCGTCCAGCGGGTACTTCCAAGCATATCCAGCTGGGGCTTATTAGATAGAAAGAAAAAACCTGGTGATTATAAGCCAAAAGAGAAAATAGACCTGCGCTCAAAGCCTGGAATATCTGAATGGCTTGTTGAAGCTCTGTTATATGGAAGTTCGACAAAGATAATCCCATACGAGCAGCTTGTATCTGTATCTGCACTTTTCCCATTTGACCTGGCGATATCCCTGGAAAGCGTGGCCGCTAATCCACGACTGGATCTGTTCCGCCAGGCGCTGGATGAGACTGTTGTTATCCTCAAGACCCAAAGGCAATGATAAACCTGACAGAGGAGGTCTGTGAAGCCGGATAACCGGAAAGGTTGCTTTTTTCATTGACTGCCGGCGCTAAAAAAAATAAGATAGTTATCTTATGAAATTCGCTATTTGCAATGAGATGTATTCAAAGCGCAGTATTTTTGAGGTTATCGAGCATGCGGCGAAGCTCGGTTATCACGGGGTGGAACTGGCCCCCTTTACTCTTACTGAAGATGTAGCCTCTTTCCCCGTGCAAGAGCAGCGGCGAATAGCCGGCTATGCCCATGATAAGGGCATAGCGATTGCCGGAATGCACTGGCTCTTTGTTACGCCAGAGGGGCTGCACCTGACTTCAGCCGACAAATCGGTCAGGCAGCGGACCCTGGATTTTTTCAGGAAGCTGATGGAAATCGGGGTGAACACCGGGGGCCGCATCCTGACTCTTGGCTCTCCGGGGCAGCGCAGTTATTCTGAGGGAGAGACAGAGGAGGAGGCTTTCAAGCGCACTGTGGATTTTTTTGCTGAGCTGGCTCCTGAGCTGGAATCCCTGGAGCTGCTGGTCTGTTTGGAACCCCTTGAAGATGATGTTACCAACTTCATTACCAGCACTTCTTCAGCAGAAAGAATAGTTCAGGCCGTAGATTCCCCTTGCCTGGGAATAACCCTTGATACCCATTTTCTGCGCTGGGAAGGAGAAAAACATTCCATTTCTGTTGTTGATGCTTTCCGGATTGCCGGCAGCAGCCTGGGACATCTGCACATCCAGGATGATAATTCCCGTGCACCCGGCACCGGCAATGCGGACTTTACCGAGTTTATTGCAGCAGTGCAAGAGATAGGCTGGCAGGGCTATATTTCCATGGAGACCTTTGCCGGAGAAAAGGAAGGAGAGGGAGAAAAGATGGCGGCAGAGGGAATATCTTTTCTCAAAGAGCACTTTACTTGAAGGACAGTTGACCCTCCTGCCTGTGCTCCCGGCTTATGGCTGGCTATATATCCTGTAGATCAATTCTCCGATCTTTCTTTTGGGAACATGATGGGTTTGATCGTTGTCGCGGTAATATTCAATTGAAGCTCCGCTTTCAGCATCACCCAAAACAACCTTCTCAACAGGTTTACCGATGGCAACAACCAGGGAAATAATTAAGTGGCTGGGAATATCGAGCAAAGCCCGCAACTCTTTGCGGTTAACGGAACCGAACATACAGCCGCCCAGGCCAAGCTCCGTTGCCCCTAAAAGGATGGTTTGAGCAGCAATGCCCACATCGATTTCCGCGGTCTCTCTGATGCTTTTGTCAATCAGGATAATGATATAACCGGTAGGCTGTTCAGCTTCTTCCGGGCCGGGCCAATCGGGAAGATAGCCCGCCCAGGCAAGGGTGGAGAATATCCTTTGATTCCACTCAGGTGTGCAGGAGAGGATATACTTTAAGGGCTGCATATTTGCAGCCGAAGGGGTGCAGCGGGCAAGCTCAATCAATCCCTCCAGAGTATTACACTCTATTTGGTGCTGCCCGTCAAAGCGGCGATAACTCCGGGTTTTCAAAATCAATTCTAAAAAATTCATCTCTTTGCTCCCAATTCAGATAGTTCGGCTGAAGAGCGCGGTCAATAGAAAATCAGACGGCGGCTTCTATTTAAACAGAATAGCCAATAGCATAGGGAGAAAATGATTATTTTTCAAGATGATAATCAGTTAATTGCAGCTCTTCTATTTTTTCCAGGCTGGGAACCCCGGAACTATCCCATTTCCTATAGCTGTAGTATTCATCCAGCATTGTTTCCAGCGGTGGCAGTTTGCCGGCAGCGCCGCCCTTATCAAGCGATTGCTTCAAGACACGGTTCGATAGTGTATCGTGCTTTTTAGTTATGCCCATACGGTTGTTATAGAGACGCTTTAAATTGAAAATAGCTTCTCCTTTAAGTAACAGGCCATTAACATCCAGGTTCCAGCCGGTAATTGCATTTAACCAATCACACATGGTTTTCAGGTTTACTCCGCCTAAAAGCATGAATTTGCATATTTTCAATGAATCGCATAGGGCCATGACATTTTGGAGTTTTGCAGTAAAAGGGCCTTTACCTTCAACCTGGAATCTGTCCAAAGTTTCTTTGTATCCTAATTCCGGAAATGCTTCTGCAGATTCATATTCTGTTGTAAATGCCTGGAGGTGACATGCTCCTCGATTGGAGGTTGCATAGGCTAATGCTGTTGCAAATTTGGCACGCGGGTCATGGGCCGGCATTTCCAGTCCCTTGGCATGCTGGGCAAATTCTTCTGCGCCGTGACCGAGTGTTTCAGCCGCTGCGCGAACACCCCGGCCTAATAGAGCGCCGATTCCCTTTTTCTGAGCAATCTGTTCTATCACTGACAAGATTGCTTCTACATTTCCCCAGGTCAAGTTAATACCTTCAGTATCCGCTTCAGTAATTAATCCTTTCTCAAAAGCCTCCATTGCGAAAGAGATAATATTACCTGTTGATATTACATCGATACCCATGCGGTTGCATAATTCCATCATCCGTATAACACCATCAAGGCTGCTTACCATGCAATTCATACCGAGCATTGCCAGGGTTTCATACTCAGGGCCGCCGAGCATGATTTTATTATTAACCACCCTGCCGCAGCCAACTATACAGCGTCCGCAGTAGTAATTATCTTTTAAGAAATATTCATTGAGTTTATCGGCGTTAAGGTTGTCCACGCCTTCCTGCCATGTGCCTTGAGAAAAATTCTTTATGGGAATATCGCCGAGAGGTTCGATGTAGCTTATATTAACAGCGGTACCGTAGGTTGTTAAAATATTGAGGTTTTCTTTCAGGCTTTTGGATATTTGACGGATCGAGGAAATAAGCTCATTTTTATGTGCGCAGGGAGAGCTTTGATTTCCGTATACGGTAACAGCTTTCAGCTTTTTAGAACCCATTACAGCGCCCAGGCCGCAGCGGGCAGCCATCCTGGCATGAATGCCTTCTGTTAATATGCCTGCAATTTTTACCTGTTTTTCACCGGCAGGTCCGATGCATGCAGTCCTTGTTTTTTGCCCATGCTTGTTTTCTAAGAAATCGGTGGTTTGAAAGGTATCCATGCCCCATAATTCTTCAGCATTCATTATCGTGGCTTTGTTATTTTCTACATAAAGGTAGACCGGCGTTGAAGATCGTCCTTCTATAATTATTCCGTCATACCCGCATTTTTTCAGCATTTCACCCCACTTGCCGCCGCAATCAGCCTCTCCCCATATTCCGGTTAAGGGTGATTTTGCCGCAACGGCAAAACGGTCGGATCCAGGTACAGCGGTGCCGGTGAAGGGCCCTGTCATAAAAACCAGGGGATCTTTTTCAGAATCAGTTTCTTTAATAAGGTAATGAGCAGCTAACCCCGAACCGCCGATAAAATTTTGGGCAGCCTTAAAATCCAGTTTTTCGTCAGAAACAATTTTTTTAACCAGATCTATCCTCAGTATTTTACCCTGGTAACCGCCATTCATATCTATCTCCTTTTTTTGCATTATTCCACCAGAACAATTCCCAGTTTTTGTGCAGCTTTGATTGCTTTATTTATTGAAGGCAGGGCATCTATAATAGTAATTCTGCCTCCGCCCCTGTTTAATGAAATTACCGAATATTCACCGATATTGGTTTTAATATAGATATTTTGAGCTTCCGGCCTTTCTGCTTTTACAATTGATATTTTAATTCCCTTTTCCTGTACATAATCTATAATACTCTTATAAGCCTTAATATTATCTGTCCGGGCGCCGAGAATCGCTCCCATTAAGATACCGGGAATGTTTATTGCCCTGCGGGCAAAGAGGTCCAGGGTGAGCTCTATTTTTATCTTTTCTATATCTCCTTCGATTAATTCGTGAACAATACGCCCCATATTTGTGGGTGATCCTACAGCCATGCTGCTGCCGCCCACCACAACATCGCCGAAGGGCTGGATTATCGGTGGAGCATTTTTTATAAGATGCTTCATATATTTTACAGCTTTCTCTTTGCTGTTATTAACCAGATCTCTTTCTTCCTTCAGCACTTCAGAATTGATCCAGTTATCGATTGTTTCGTTTGTTTTAAAATATGGTTTCATCCATTCTATATTGATGGCAGTAATAACCGGCGCCGCCTTTTTATGGATTTCCGCAGCCATAGAGATCATGGCGTCGATACTTACATCAACTCTCATCGAGGAATTTAAGGCCATAACCGCCGCGTTATTTCCGGTTGTAATGGCTGATGCTATATGATTTGCACACAGACCGGCTACCATTACCCTTGGGGTGCAGGGAACTGCAATTGTGGGGGATAAAGCCAGCACCACGGCATGCTCAACCTGCTCCGGCGTGCCTCTCCTTATTTCTGTTAAACAGGCAGCCGTTGCCGCTGCGCCTGCGCCGTAGCCTTCCATGTTGCACCCGGTTGTTGTTTTGCCGGCCCTGAAGACAGTGCCGACCTTCAATAATACTGAAACACCTCGCTTTATTTCCTCACGGTCGTTTTCGGTTTCTGAAAGAGCCCTCAGCAGTCCCGTATAGGGGCATGAATCTCCCGTGCCGGCACAGGGCATAAGCCCCATTTCATGGTTGCCTACTTCAGTAGCCAGAGTATAGATAACAGCCTTTTTTATTAATTCATCATTTTCAGTTTGCCCCGTTTTTAAAAAGCGGGAAGCAAGATCATGGGCGACTCTGTCAAGCAAAAAACTATTTCCCTTGCTTAAGCCGCATTCCAGGGCCTTTAAATTATGATCGAAAACTTTGAGTATTTTGTTGAAAAAATCATTTATGCTCCACCCTGTCTGGATAATGGATTCCGCTATTACGATATCGCTTAAGCGTATATCCATTTTTAGGGCGCTCTCTATCAGTTCTCCCGGGGTTGATTCCCCCGGTTGAATCCCTTCTTTTTTAAATTCATTTATAGCCTTTTTTATACCGCTCCAGCTTTCCATTAATACCTATTTTTCTCCCCATCTCTTACAAAGGTTATGTTCGATCTCAAATTGATCGAGGATCCTGGCAATTGTAAAATTAATCATATCTTCGCAGCTCGCCGGCTTATTATAGAATGCCGGAATGGGAGGAAGTATAATACTTCCATATATTGCCGCGTTGTACATGTTTTTAAGGTGCCCCGCATGCAGCGGTGACTCACGGGGCACAAGTATCAATTTGCGTTTTTCTTTCAAACAAACATCCGCGGCCCGGGTTAGCAGGTTATAAGGCGTGGCATTGGAAATTGCCCCCAGTGCGCTCATGGAGCAGGGAATTACAACCATTCCGGAGGTAATAAAGCTCCCCGACGCAATAGGGGCGGTAAGACAATTTTCCGAATAAGCATAATCGGCAAGGCTTTCCACCTGCTTATAGTCATATCCGGTTTCTATTGATAGTATTTTTTTTGCCTGGTTTCCCCAGGTTAAGTGTGTTTCGAATGCAGCTTTGTCAGAAAAATAATCAAGCAGTCTAATGCCTAGAATTACACCGCTGGCACCCGAAACACCTATAATTATTCTTTTTTTCACCAATTCTTAACTTTAGCCTCTTAGCCTTTCTGCTGTTCAATAAAGGGCTGCAATTTGGAAGAATCGGGCTTTTCCGTAAGGAAAGAGACCAGGAAATAGAGAATTATTGAAACAGCAAGTCCCGGCAGTACGGAATCCCAGCCACCCGGTTCGCCGAGTATCTTCCACATAATTGCCGTACCGCCGCCGCCTACCATGGATGCCACAGCGCCTGCACTGGTTGCTCTTTTGAAATAGAAGGCGCCCAAAATAGGCAGAACTGTGCCGGCCACAAAAACGGTAAAAGCAAATATGCAAACATCCATTATATAATCGAATTGCCATGCCAAAAACAGGCCTAATATGGCGAATATTGGAATACAGGCTACGGTAATTTTCCTGGCTTTATCCTGATCGGGTTTTTTTGCAATAGACTTATAGTAGTCCTGTGATATTGTGCCTCCGGAAATAAGAAGAGTTGTATCGGCGCTGGACATAACGGCCGCAATTAATGCTATCAGAATAAAAATGCCGAAGAAACCGGGTATTACCTCTTTAATGATCATTGGGAAAGAAGAATCCGGAATGAAGCCTTCGACATCGCCGAATATAATAACCGCACCAAAAGCAATAACAATTGCTCCGAAAGTCAGGAAGCCGTCAAAAAGACCGGTAAAGGTAACGGCCAACCGCGCTATTCTCGGAGTCCTGGCGGCAAAGCACCTTTGATACATAATGGGGTCTATTATAAATGGCAGAGTAAAAATGAAGAAAAATGATATTATTGTTTTTACATCAAATACAGCCATTGGGTATAACATCCAGTCTGTGGCTTCGGTTGCGCCAATTTGTTCGTGCATTGCGGTCCAGCCGCCCACGCGGTTTAAAACAAAGATAATAGCCAGTAAAATGCCTATGGATAGAATTATCCACTGGAAAAAATCGGTCCAGGCAACAGCCTTTAAACCGCCCAGCATGGTATAGACAACAATAACTACAGCCGCAATAATCATTCCCACTTTAAAATCAATGCCTGCAACGGTTTGCAGAATATGTCCTGCAGCCATGAAGTTGGCGGCAGTAAGCCCCACCATATAGACTAATATGAATATTGCCCCTATCCATTTAGCCAATTTGGAATATCTTAATTCCAAAAGATCTGGAATTGTATACTGCCTGATATTGCTTATTCTTGTTGAAAGCAAAAATGCAAAAGAGTATACTCCCAAAGCTGTGGGAATGGCTATCCATAGCATGGAGTAGCCGCCTTCGAAGAAATATCCTGTAAAACCTATTACCACCCCGGCGCCCGCCCAGCTGGCCAGGTTGGTTGCCGTTGTCGCGGCCAGGCCCAGATTTCTGCCGGCAAGAAAATAATCTTCAAAAGTTTTGCTTTTTTTAGAAACAATTATTCCTATAATAATAAGAACAGCCAGATATATGACCAACATTAAATAAAATAGAAAATTCATACTTTTCGTACCTCCATATTTCTATTCGATTTTTTTAATAAAGAACTCATGAATGAGTATAGCGCCGGCAAGAATTACTTCAATTGCCAGGTAAAGAATCAATAGTGAAGAATAAGTCATTTTTTAATCACCTCCTTCCTTTTCGGATTCAGTTGAAAACATCTGTTTTTTACCTCCCTTTTATTATATTTGTGCAAAAGATCTGTCAAGGATCTCTATTGCCTCTTCAATACGCTCTTCAGTAATATTTAAAGGGGGACCGATTCTGAGAACATGAAAACTGAAGCCGGATTGACCGATAAGTAACCCCTGGTCTTTACATGACTGCATTATTTTCTCTGTTTCTTCCCAGGCCGGTTCCTTTGTTTTTCTGTCTTTTACCAGCTCAAGCCCCCAGAAAAGACCTCTGCCTCTTACATCACCTATAAGATCGTATTTATCTTTAAGTTCCAGCAATTTCTCTTTAAGTATTTCACCCATAAGCCTTGAATTCTCTACGATTTTATTTTCAGTAAGATATTCAATGTTTGCCAGGGCGGCTGCGGCAGATACAGGGTTGCCGCCGAAAGTTGATACGGATGGACCTTCAAAGCATGATGCTGTTTTTTTATCTGTAATAAATACACCTATGGGAAAACCATTTGCCAAACCCTTGGCCATAGTCATTATATCCGGTTCAACACCATAATGCTCTATGGCAAACATTTTGCCGCCCGTTCTTCCGAATCCGCATTGGATCTCGTCAATTATTAAAAGCCCGCCATATTCTTTTACGATTCGTGAGATGATTCTAAAATAATCCTTTGGCGGCACAATCAGCCCGCCTACTCCCTGTATTGTTTCAGCAATGACACAGGCTATACTGCCGTTTGTCTGGGTTTGAATTACCTCTTCAAGGTAATTGGCACATGCCATATCGCAATTCTCAGGAGTGCTGTTAAAGGGACACCGGTAACAGTATGCATTTGGGGTAAATCGTAAATCCGGAACATTTGTCAACCCGCATCTCCACACGGAAATTGCCGTTAAAGATCTGGTTAACAATGTACGCCCGTGGTAGCCATGCTGCAGCCCGATAACTGTGCTGTTGTTTGTATGGATCTGGGCAAGATTTATTGCGCCCTCTACGGCTTCAGAGCCGGAATTGACAAAAAAGGACTGCTTTAGCTTTCCGGGGGTTATTTCGGCTAATTTTTCGGCCAATTCAACCACAGGGCGATTGATAAAAAAGGATGTTGAATGCTGTATCTTTTCTATCTGCTCGGAGACAGCCTTTGTTACCTTTCTATTACAGTGGCCTGAAATTATAACCATGATGCCGGTATAGAAATCAAGATACCTTTTACCGTCTATATCGAATAGATATTCACCTTCGCCCCTTTCCAGGCATAGAGGTTCTTTATAGCTTGTATGAACCTGGGGCATCAGGTACTCCTTATATTTTGAAACAAGCTCCTCTCTGCTATAGTTTTTCATAAAATACCTCCCTGTCAGTTGTTCTTTAAAAACCCACCCTTTCGTAAAGCTCCCGGTAATCCGGTTTTTCAAAGGGTACAGTTGCGTCTATGCCGATTTTTGCCGTCAGGATCTCATCTCTTGCAAGCAGGGTTGAAGGAGTCGTGGAGATGGCCGACGGGTCCAATAAGCCTTCCATTCTATTCATTATCATTATGTCCCTGTTCCATTGAACCCTGGTGGCAATAGCCCATTCAACATCAAAATTATTGTAAATATCGATATCTTCATCCACTACAATCACAACCTTGATATCCCTTGCCGACTCTGTGGGAAAAAGCGTGGCAATAACAGCATGGTTTGCATCGGATTCCGCTTGTTTTTTGATCTGTACGACAGCGTGAAAGCGGCTGCAGCCGCCCGGGGTTAAATGAATATCCTTAACCGATGGCACTGCGCTTCTAATCCGTTTTAAAATATCAGTTTCCCTGGGTATTCCGCCAAGATGAAAATGTTCTGCAGAGTAGGGAAGCAGGTCATGGTAAATTGCGTCATTTCTCATGGCTATTGCGGACAGCTCAATAATCGGGTTTTTTCTTGGCGGAACATCGTATATACCTGCATAATCGCCAAATGGGCCTTCATCTTCCCTGATATTGTTAATAATCCGGCCCTCAAAAACAATTTCAGCATTGCCCGGGTATTCCAGGCTTATTGTTTTTCCTTTTACAAGTTCAGAGGGTTGGCCCATAAGGCCGGAAGCTATATTCAGCTCGTCCATATAATCCATAACAAGTCCGTCAGGCATTGCACCCTCCAGCCATACAGCCGGGTGAGAGCCCAATATGATTGCTATTTCCAACGGCTGATTCAATTTTTCAGCTTTATGAAAATAGCGCAAAAGGTGCCTTTCCTTGTTTATCATAATGTTGATTTTGTTGTTGCTGTTGACTTTCATCCTGGCAAAAGAAAGGTTTCTTATGCCTGTTTCAGGATCACTTGCAAGTATTACACCGGAAGTTATATACCTGCCGTCATCTTTTTTATAATGTTTCGGGATAGGAAGAACTTTTAGGGGGTTGATGTTTTCGGTTAGTATAACCTCCTGTACCGGACCATCTTTTACTACAACAGTATCAACAGGATTTTCCACCGCAGCAACTATTTTATTTTTTATACCCTCCAGGTCCGTTCCTATGGCCAGGGCAATATTTTCTCTTTTATTAAATATGTTGGAAACAATTGGTGTGTTGTATCCTTTCAGGTTTTTGAAAAATATTGTTTTTTTATCACTATATTCTTTCTCAATTTTTCCTATTTCAATAATCGGGTCAACTTCCCGTTCTATTTCGACAATATCATTTTTCTCTTTCAGCTCTTTTATATAATCCCGGAAACTCTTCATAATATTCCTCCCGCATTTTCAGTTGCTTTTTCAAATTCAATTGTGTTTCTGTTATTCTTAAAAATTATATTTATCCTTTTACCGAAAGAAGGGGAGAGGGAAGGGAAGTCTTCCCTGTAATGTGTTCCCCGGCTTTCCTCTCTCGCTGAAGCTGCCATGGCTATGGCGTTTCCAATTATTGCGGTATGGTAAACCCCGGATATGGCGCTTATGGCGCCTTTCTGAACTTCCGAGAATATCCTTTCAGTTGTTTCGATTACTTTGTTCAAGCCCTCTCTATTCCTGACAATACTTAAATTCTCTGAAAATAGATCTTTCAAGCTCCTGTCCGGATTATGAATTAATTGTTTATCAGCTCCATTCTCAATAGCAATTTGTTTTTCAACTTCAGCCGCCTTTAAGCATGTAAAATGCTCCGAACTCTCTGCAATCTTAACAAGCCCTGCCCATGCAGCGGCGGAACATCCCGCCCTATGTCCGAATACCTGGCAGTCTATAAGGTTGTTCCCGCCAGGCCGGTCGGCGCCATGTATGCCGCCGCTTGCCTCTCCTGCCGCAAACAAACCATTAACTCTGGTTTCGCCCATTTCATTAATAATTACCCCGCCGTTAAAGGATTGAACCATGGGCGCAATCTCAAGCTTTTCTCGATAAATATCAAAACCGCTTTTCTTAAAAAAATCGTAAACAATTTGAGCCTTTTCTTTTATTTCATTAAAGGGTACATGGCTGATATCCAGGAATATGCCGCTGTTGGCGGTTGCGTTCCCCTTTTTTATCTCTTTAAAAAGAGCTATATCCAGATATTTTGCATCTGTCCTGCAGGAAAAGGGGAAGGAAAATCTTTTTTCATTAAGAATATCTTTATAATTCAAGCCCGGCGGCAAATATTGCAATAGGAAGTCTTCATTTTTTATATTTCTTAAACCCGGAAGGAAAGACCACATGTATGAGTGAATAATAAACTTCTTATTCGGGTAGACAACGCCCGGACCTATTTGAATGAATTCAATATTAGTTAATTCAGCGCCGGCTTTGAGAGCAACAGCATAGCCTGTGCCGCTAATATCCGGCGGGTTTACATTAAAAGAGAATAAGCCGCCGGCGCCTCCCGTTGCTAAAATAACTGCTTTGGATGTAATCAACAGCGGCTTACCATTGAAAATAAAAACTCCTCCTCTTGCCTGGTTATTCTCAACAATGAGTTCGAGCAGTTTGCAGTTTTCTATTATATTTACACCCTTTTTTATATTTTCATTCTTAAGCGCTTTAACAATCTCTACTCCGGTTTTTCCGTTTACCGACAAAGAGCGCGCCTTTGTGCAGCCGGAGAGCCGCCTCTGTTTCGGAGCGCCTTCGGAAGATAAGTCAAAGCAGATGCCTATCTTAACAAGATCGAGCACTCTCTCTTTCGACTCTGAAGCTATTATTCCGCATAATTTTTTGTTGGCCAGCCCGGCCCCGGTTTCAATTATGTCTTCCAGGTAAATTTGCGGGTTATCACCGTCATTTTCATAATTAAAGGGGGCGTTTATACCCAGGGTTTCCGAGGCGAAAAAATTAGTGCTGCCGCTGAAGCCATATTTTCCGGTGGTTGCAAGTGTTACATTTAATCCCGGATTGGATATTTTAGCAGAGAGCGCGGCCCTGCTGCCGGCGCCGCCGCCGCCGATAACTAAAACATCTGTCTGAATAGACTCCATTGAAAATCCTTAAGTAAACACTCTAAAAGGCTCTCTTATAAATTTCTTTTGCATTTTCCATAGTCACAGGAGCGGGATTGGATTTTAACAGCCTGCCGGTGCTCAGGAATGCACTTTCCGCCATGGCGGAAATGTCTTCTTTCTTAACACCATAATCCTTGAGATGGTATGATATATTCAGGTCTTTCAGTATTTTCTTAATAATTACTACAGATTTGGCTGCTGCTTCTTTTTGCGGCAGGCTGCCGCATGATTCATCAAGAGCAGTTGCAATCAGGGCATATTTTTCTTCGGTATAGGGCAGGTTATATTTCATAATCCAGGGCAGGAATACACCCACGGAACGGCCGTGAGACACATTATATTTTATTAACGGGTATGCCAGGCCATGGGCTGCGCCCAGGCCCGCCCCGCAAAAGCTTACTCCGGCGTTGAAAGAGGCATCTGCCATACCTCTTCTAGCCGGCTTATCATTATTCCCTTCTTTATATGCCCTGACTAAATATTTTCCCGCTTTCTTTATTGCAGTCAGGGCAATGCTGTCTGTAAAAGAGGATGAGTTATTGCTGGCAAAAGCCTCAATTGCATGGCAGAGGGCATCTATACCTGTATCTGCCGTTACCCGGGGCGGTAAATTGTAGGTTAATTCATAATCCAGTATAACTGTTTCAGCCATGTTGTACTCGGAATAAAGCACTACCTTTTTATCTGTTCTTTCATCAACAAGCACTGATGCTTGGGTTGCCTCGCTGCCGGTCCCGGAGGTTGTGGGAATTAATATTTTGGGCAGGGCCCTTTTCAGAACTTTGTACAAACCAAGGCATTCATGAATATCAGATCCGTTTGCTGCCGCAACTGCTACAGCCTTTGCCGCATCTATTACACTGCCGCCGCCTATGCCGATAACCAGGTTGCATTTATTACTGCTTAAAGCCTCCAGCCCCTTTCTTACTGTCAAAAGGTCAGGGTTAGGGCTGACATCATCCCATATCACAGCTTCAATGTTTTCTTTGCTGAGTCCGGCTTTTATTATGCCGGGGAATCCCAGTTTCCTGATGTTCTTGTCCGTAATTATCAGTACCCTGTTGCCTCCGAAATGTTTTACCCAGTAAGGTGTATTATGAATAGCGCCTTCTCCGGTTTCAACGACATTCGGAAAGAATATCCGGCTGTAGTTCATGCTTTTATTCCCAGTTCCTTTAATTTGTTTTTACCCGGAACCCCCTCTTTGCTCCAGCCTCTGAAATTGTAATAACTGTTCAGCATTTCATTTAAAGGCGGCAGGTTCCCTTTGGCTCTGGTTCCGGTTTTAGCTTCGCATAAGAATCTTTCCGGCAGGTTGTCATCTGTATTTGAAATACCGCACCTGTTGTTATAGAGCCTTTTTAAATTAAAGATTCTTGCGCCTGTCTTTAGCAGAGAGTGATAATCAAAATCCCACCCTGTAGCCAGAGAGAGCATGGTTGCCATGGTATTGATCTTTATGTTGCCGAATAAAGCAAACTTGCATAGGCTGAGAGAATCATACAGGCACATCAGATCCTGTATCAGAGCAACCTTCTCCCCCTTTTCATTAACCGAGAAGGGATCCATTACCTCATGAATACCGATTTCCGGCATGGTAACTATACGCTCAAAAACATGGGAGAATGCCTGGAGATGACATGCGCCCCTGTTGGAGGTGGCAAAAGCTACTGCAATAGAATTATAGGCTCTTGGATCATGGGCGGGAAAGCCCAACCCCTTTACCTGGGGCGCAAAGCTCTCTGTTTTATCCCCCCACAGTGCAATCAATCTATTAAAGCCTCCTGAGAGTGTTTTTCCGAAACCCTTCATTGAAGAAATGGAATCAAGAATATCCATTACTAATTCCGGATCTCCCCACCTTAGAGTGACTCCTTCCGTATCTTTCGGCCCGATTATTTTTCTATCGAAGGCTTCTATGGCAAATCCAATAAGAGCCCCCGCTTCTATTGTATCTATGCCGATTCTGTTGCATTTTTCGTTAATGGATTGTATTGCCTCCAGATTGTCTATTAGCAGGTTGGAGCCGAGCATGCCTATGGTTTCGTATTCAGGACCCCCCGTGACTATACTATCTGTCTGTACCAGCCTGCCGCAGCCCACAGGACAGCTTGCACAGCTCACCGGTTTAACAAACATTGTTTCTTTCATCTTTTGCCAGTTGATATTTCCGACCCTCTGGCTGTAGTCATCCAATTGAAAATTCTTTATGGGGAAAGAACCGGCGCTCTCCTGACCCTCTACTAAACTGGGTGTGCCCTTGTCTTTCAGCCTGGCAGTGCCTTTTTTATAGTCCGGCATCAGCTCTTTTACATATTTCCTCAATCCCGCCTGATCATGAACATAGGGTTTGCCGCTTCCATATACGGCAACTGCTTTTAATCGCTTTGAACCCATTACCGCGCCAAGGCCGCATCTTGCAGCAGTCCTTGCCTCGGGGCCGCCGGTGAATATTCCGGCAAGCAGGCTGATGTTTTCACCGGCAGGACCAATACAGGCCACCTTAGCCCCGGGATGGGCTAAGTCATGCAGCGCAGCTTCTGTTTCAAAGGTGTCCATACCGCGAAGGGATTTCGCGGAGCTTATTTCGATATCCTTATCGTTTATATAAATGTATACGGGTTCCGGCGATATGCCCCTGAACATTATTCCGAACCAGCCGGCCTTTCTTAACTCCCTTCCCCATTTGCCCCCCACATTTGCCTCTCCCCATATTCCTGTTAAAGGGGATTTTGCAACAACAGCGTGACGCCCGGAAGAGGGACATACTGTGCCTGTTAATGGGCCTGTTAAAAAGAGCAGAACATTATCCGGGCCTAAGGGATCGCAGTTGATATTTGTATTGTAGAAAAGCTCAAATGCCCCAAGCCCGCTGCCGCCTATATAGTTCCGTATTATTTCGTCAGGAACATTAATTATTTTGATTTCCAGGTTTGAGAGGTTTATATCCAGCAACCTGTAGTTGCAAGAAGGCATAGAGTGCTCCTGTTTTAATATCTTTTAATACTTACAGCTCGCTCCGGACATACTTCATAACACATTCCGCATCTGTCACATAGATTTTTATTTATTACGGCGCCTACCTTTGTGATCTTTATAGCCTCATACATACAGCTCTTTTTACAAACTCCGCAGGCAGTGCATAGATCGTAATTAATATTGAAATCTATTCCCTGATAGTCCCTTTCAATTTCCGAGGTTTTTTTAATATTTTTTAAAGCGATTCCCCGGATATCCTTGATGCTCTTATATCCCTTTGCCTCCATCCAGGTTTCGATAGATCTATTCCATTTTCCCATAACATCAAAACCCTGGATCATTACTGCGGCAGCGGTTTGCACAAGAGTGGCGCCTGCCATAATGTAGCTTATGATATCCTGCCATTTCCAAACACCCAGACCCCCGATAATGGGCAGATCCACCTCTTTAGCGGACTGGAAAACCATTCTTAATCCGTAACCCAGTAGATATGGACCCCCATAACCGCCGATAGAACCCCAGCCTACGGGAGCTGCGGATTCTATATCTATCATTATTCCGGAGAGCCTGGCAGATAGATTTATGGCAGAGGCGCCTTCCTCTTTTGCCATTTTTACAAGGGAGATGGTATCTGATGTCTGTGGGGTTAATTTTACGCTGAAGGGCTTTTTAATTATCTGGCTGCAGGTATGAATAAAATCTCTTGTCAGACCGACTGCGCCCGCGCCTATTTTTACGCCCATATCCGCAGAGAAGGGACAGGAATTGTTAAGCTCCACCCAGTCAGCATTTGTTTCATTAACCATTTCGCACATCATTTTCCATTCTTCATGTGATGCTCCTGAAAGGCTGGCAATGACAACTCCGTCATCTTTAACAAGATCCTTAGTCTGATTGATGTCTTTCATATATTTTTCATAGCCGAAAGAAGAACATTCCTCGAGTGAATGAAGTGTAAAAGAGTTTGGTAATACTTGAGGGTAACCCGGATATTCACGATAATTGAATAACTTGAACCTGGGTCTTGGGTACTTGCGGCCTGTTGCTGCCGAATCCCCGAACAGGGATTTGGCAATAGCGCCGGAAGCGCCCCCCTCTATACACCTTTTCATTCTTGCTGCATCCCAGGTAGGGGTTGCCGAGCCTGCTATTACCGGATTCTTAAAGGTTACGCCGGAGATTTCTGTACTTAGATCTATCATTTTTTTCCTTTCCTTATAATTATTCAATGTGGAGTATCAAGCTTATATATTTCCAGGGTGGTCATGCCCTCTTTCAACTTCTGTTTAACCATTTTTTCTTTTTCAATTATTTCTTTGGCGCCGGAAATTACAGCTTCAAGATCATTGTGTTTAATTGCCACGACACCGTCGCAATCGCCCCTTATAACATCACCAGCTTCAATTACTACATCAGCTATGGCTATTTGTTTATTGATGAAGCCCGGCGCGGCTTTTGTTGTGCCCCTGATGCAAACCCCTGCGGAAAAAACAGGAAAGCCGGATTCTATTATCTCTTTCTTATCCCTTACGCTGCCGTAAACAACGAGACCCCTGATTCCCCGCTTCATTGCGGCAACGGTCATAATCTCTCCCCAGATACCAGCCTCTGTGAATCCTTTTGCATCTACTACCAGGATATCTCCCTTTTTTGCTTCATAGATGGCTTGATGGAGTATTAAATTGTCACCCGGCCTGAGTTCTACTGTCACTGCAGGGCCCGTTAAAGAAAAGCCCGGATCAAGGGGTTTTATTATTGAGGGCAGCGCTCCCTTTTTACTGTACGCTTCGTGAAGAGTAGCCGTAGAAAATTGGGCAATTTTATCTATTATATTTATCATATTTATTATATAATCCACCTATCTCCTTCCTGTTAATCTATCATTTTTTCATAAGCGTATTTTTGATCTACTTCAGCAATTGGAATTCCTTTCTGCAGCTCCTTTATCATTGCCTGTTCTTTGTTGAATAGTGTTTCCGCCTTATTCAGCACTTCCTCTATTTTTTCCATGGGGATTATTACCACGCCGCTTCCGTCCGCCATGACAAAATCGCCGGGTCTTACCTGAACCCCGCCGCATTGAATTATTGTATTTGTCTCTAATCCCATAATTCGCTTTCTGGCGGTAACCGGCACAACAGCCCTGGCGTATACGGAAAAACCTGTCTTTCTGATGTCATCGATATCACGAAATGCGCCATCGATAACTACTCCCTCTACTCCCTTTATCTTTGCGCCGTAGCTCAATATCTCTCCCCAGCAGGAAACATCTTTTCTGCCGCCGTTATCAATAACAATAATGTCCCCTTTTTGGGAGGCGGTTATTGCTTCGATACCGAGATGAGACTTAGAGGGGGTAAGACCGAAAGCGGTTATTCTTAAAGTAACTGCAGGGCCGAATATTTTTGGACATACAAATAAAGGCAGAATACCGCAAATACCGCTTTTAAGGCTGAGAGAATCCAGGGCATCCGATATATTTGTAGTTGAAAACCTGGCTGCTTTACGGCGGATAATCTCTATTTCGCCTCTGTTCACTACGTTCACTTCGCTAACTTCGTTCGCTTTGCTCACTTTTATCTCCTGTTAAAATTCCTGCTAACGCTTGGACTGCAATTTATGGTAATTATACTTTTCTCTTGCTTCTCTTAAGGATAGACCGCTGTTTACACTTTCTACTATTTTTTCTTCAGCCTCTTCTATTTTCAGGGCGACCTCCAATACCTCCGCAATCTTTGCATAGGGAATAACTACCACCCCTGAATTATCTCCGAAAATCAGATCATCAGGATTAACCCGCACCTTGCTTAAGGAAACAGGAACATTGAAACCTACCAAACCGACCCTGTCTTTGCCGGTTACCATGAAATGGCCCCTGCTCCATAACGGATACTCAAGCTCGTTTACGGTTTCTACATCCCTGCATACACCATCTATTACTGTACCTGAAATATTCCGTCTTTTGGCCACAACTGTTAATATTCCACCCCAGACGGTGCAGTCAAGGCGGCCGTTATTATCGAGTACAAGCATGGATGTTTCCGTAATATCGTCAATATAATCGCCTACGCTTTCCTTAGCCAGGCTTACGGGAAGATACTTTAAGGTTACTGCAAAACCGGCGCTTTTAATTCCGTAATAAAGCGGCTTTATGCCTTCACAGCCGCCCTTGATTCCAAGGCGATCCAGCGCATCCGATACTGCCGGGGTGGATAATGATTTATATTTTTCAATTACTTTGAGCTTTTCACTTTCTGTCATAATTAAGTCCTTTTAAGGTAATAGCTTAACATCCATCAGTTAAATGTCATATGTTATACCATTAGCTTAGACCAGTATTTGCCTGCTGTCAAGGTTAAAAATATTAGTTGTTTTTTCGCTTGGATTTCATATCGCAATCTTCGATTGCAACTGAATGGAAGATTTGCATAATCCGGAGCAAATTTTCCACCATTCCGCTTGAAAGTTACCACTTTTTAGGTCTTTCCCGGAATCTTTAAACCAGCTACTGCAACGCCTATCATAACCTGTTTGGCGTACATTGGCGTGAATCCTGCCTGCGAAGCAGATAAGCAGGATTCATGACAATAGCCAAATCTTGTTCATGCGATTGTTATGCTTTTATTTTTTTCTATTTTGCTTCTTTAAAAAAACCACTGGCAAATTTGTGAAGCACACTGCCTACCAATGTTTGATAGGGAATACCTTCCCGTGCAGCTTTTCTTTTTATGGCGGAAAGATCATTTTCTGAAATCCTTATATTTATCTTCATATTCTTCTTCATCGTATTCCGCGCAATTGTCTGGTAATCAGTCGGCGATTTATTGGTTTTCAGATTTCCACTCTCGTATGCCTCTAAAATTTCAGTTTCGTATTCATCAAGGGCTATCTTTTTTTGTTTCTTAGTCATCTTTTCCTCCAAGATATGTCTTGGTCGCCTTCCTGCTCGGGATTATCGTTTTAAGGAAATACTCATTTTCATTTATAACATATGGAACCAAATAAGCGTATCCCTCAACATCGATTATCATTATTCTTTGATTTGGATACTTCTTCTTATTAGGGTGGTCCGTTTCAATAACTTTAGCCCCAGACTCTATCTTCTGGACTATTTCTTCGAAAGTAATCCCTCTTTCCCTGGCAAGAATTTCGTTTTTTTCAGCATTCCATTTGAATATAATCACAAAAATATCATAAGACATTGCGGAGACAATGTCAACTTATTTTAGTATATTTTTCCTTAGCATAACGATCTTTTGAGCAGCTTCGCCGAGGTAAAGGCAGTGGCAGTTTATCCGTATAGAGCCACTGTTACCGGTATCAGGCTCGAAGTCTGCTCCAAATGCCATGTTAGCGGGCATACCTCATTGATGTGAATGGTCAATCTCTAAGCTGTTCAACAGATAGGCCCATAGCGCCTGCCAGTTTTTCAAGTGTTGCTGTTCTTAATTTATTCTCGCTTTTTTCCATCTGCGAAAGAGCTGCCTGGCTAATAGCAGTTTTTCAGCAAGCTCTGCCTGTGTCATGCCAAGATGGGTACGCCACGCTTTTACCAGGCTCATACCTTTTTTTACGACAAGGCCAACAACCTCATGCGGAATTGTGACATCTTCGCTCGGTAGAAATTTCAGATATTCATCATACGGAATTACAGCAAATGCCGGTTTTCCATTTTGCTCAATAAACTGGACATTAGTAAGTGCGCTCATTTCTTTTCTTAACCTCCTCAATATAGAGAATTTTAATCAAATCTGTGAAAAATATTCGCCAACTGGCAACACGAAAACGATACTCATCACGGGTCTGCTGATTATGGGAGTTCGTCCTCCACCATATTCCAGTACATTCAGGGACAATAAATTTGTTATCGATTTTTATAGCATCTTTCAGAAACGACTAAAAATAGTTTACACTTTTTGTCCTTAAAGAAAGTCGGTATCATAAAAAAAATATCGGTCCATACGCTGAGGCATAGTTATGCAACTTATCTCCTTGAACAAGGAGTTAACTATCAGGGTCATTCTAGCGCTACATGGGCCATAAAAGCCTGGAAACAACAATTGCAGCGATATAGGGCTAAAGAAACACCCCCACGTGCGTGGGGAAGACATCCTTTTGGTAGAAAAAGACGCCTGCCACAAAGAAACACCCCCACGTGCGTGGGGAAGACAACCTGTAGGACTTCTTGAGGATATTATATCTAGAAACACCCCCACGTGCGTGGGGAAGACAAGCAACAGTGCTATCTAAACCATTCCTAGTCAGAAACACCCCCACGTGCGTGGGGAAGACAAGTACACCGAATATTAGTGAAGACATTAACGAGAAACACCCCCACGTGCGTGGGGAAGACAACGTTACCTAGCCCTTTGCAAATATCAACCGAGAAACACCCCCACGTGCGTGGGGAAGACTTTAACAATTCGAGAACTGCCGCCATATCCAAAGAAACACCCCCACGTGCGTGGGGAAGACTCAAGTAGCGGGGAAAACAAGATAAGGATAACAGAAACACCCCCACGTGCGTGGGGAAGACCTGATAACCATATCCCTGTGGAGCAGTAGAAGAGAAACACCCCCACGTGCGTGGGGAAGACTCCTTGGCCTCCTTAAGCATTTCATGTATTTCAGAAACACCCCCACGTGCGTGGGGAAGACGTCTTTAGGTATAGCTGAAAGAACGTGGTTTAAGAAACACCCCCACGTGCGTGGGGAAGACTTTAACAATTCGAGAACTGCCGCCATATCCAAAGAAACACCCCCACGTGCGTG